>CAZRJE010000069.1:0-1506 GCA_964600335.1 uncultured Candidatus Saccharibacteria bacterium | reverse complement strand
ACAGAAATTAAGAAAAGTAAAATTTCATACCCCGATTTTTGGGTATTATGCCTTTTTTTATGAAGGATGCTCTTGTAGATGATCAAGGAAATCCGATAGACGGAAGGCCAAGAACCATTACGGTTCCACCACCCAACGAGTTTGGAATTATTGTCATTATCCACGAACCTCAAAGTGAACCTTTGGAAAGAGAGGTAATCGACGGTTTACTCAAATTGGTAGCAGCGGTCGAGCCGCTTTACCAAGAGGTACTTAGGAAACCTGTCTACCTGGATGAAGTTCCACCAACGATCTGTTTTCGTGTTCCATAATCACAGGTGCTCCGGCACCTCTTTTATTTACCGAGAATTTTGAGCGCCGCTTTGACTTTTTTGCTTGTATCGACAATATTTTTATCTATTTGACGTAGTGCGTCGCGGGCTTCTTCACTGCTATATCCAAGCGCTTTCAAGGCTTCAATCGTGTCTATATCACTACTGACGTTTATCTCCCCATCTTCATTATTTGTCATGGTACCCAGCTTATCTTTTAATTCAAGAAGAATTTTCTCTGCAGTTTTTCTACCAATACCTGAGATTTTTACTAATTGAGAAGTAGAACCATTGCGTATGGCCTTTATAAGCATTTCTGACATTATGAGAGAGAGTATATTTAGAGCGGTCTTCGGACCAATACCAGAAATAGATATGAGAAGTTCAAACAAATCTCGATCTTTTTTGTTTGTAAATCCATAGAGGTCGAGAGCGTCTTCTCTCACGGCCAAATGAGTATAGAGTTCTATTTCTTGATTTAGAGAAATGCTATGAATAGTATCGTCAGTTATACCCACTTTATACCCAATATCATTATTTTCTAGGACCAAATATCTATTGCCTATATCGCGAACTTTTCCTTTTAGTGAATATATCATATGGGCATTATATCAGGCAGGGAATAAAAGTGGTCTTTACAATATTCGTTGTATATGATAACTTCCTAATACATATATGCCGATAACATCATCAGCAAAAAAAGCATTGAGAGCTTCAAAGAGAAAACATGTTTTCAATATGAATAGAAAACAGGTTATAGACAAAAACATGAAGTCTTTCAAAAAAGCATTATCTAACAAAGACAAATCAGCTGTTTTGGCTTTGGTCCCTCAGATATACAAATCTTTGGACAAAGCCGCAAAGACTGGATATCTAAAGGCGAATACTGCTTCAAGAAAGAAAGCGCGTTTGATGGCCCAGATATCAAAATTGGCTTAATCTCCTTTTTTATGATCGATACTTACCTTATAGTATTGAAGCCTTTTTTGTGTTAATTTATCTCTATTGCCCTCGTCGTTCAACGGATAGGACACAAGATTGCGGATCTTGTAATCGAGGTTCGATTCCTCGCGGGGGCACCCGACATGAAAATGACCGAGCTTGTCTCGGTTGTTTTCATGACGCTGGAGGAACCACATTATTGTTTTTATTTTTTTGTTATATATACTAGATACAAACAGCACAAATGGAGGGC
>CAZRJE010000068.1:0-1655 GCA_964600335.1 uncultured Candidatus Saccharibacteria bacterium | reverse complement strand
AGGCAGCGAAATGATCAAACAAACGCGGGCATGATGGAGCCCGCGTTTTGTCTTGGAGATATAGAATTAGGATTATCATATGTATATAATCGGTAATCAAGTCCGTGTTACGAAAACATCATTCTATTTATCCACTTCTTATTTTTAATTCACAATAATGTTATTATTTATTCATGGCAAAAAGAATCAATACTCGCAAGAAGACATCGCGTTCGAGGAAGACTGCAAAACGTCTAGCCAAGAAGCATGCGAGAAAAAATAAGAGATAAATATTCATCTTGAAAATATAAGTGATATATCAGATTACTTATTCACCTTTTGTATTTGACTTATCATTTCCGTGCTAAATTAGACATAGCAAATGATTTGAGTGGTTTCTGTTCTTTTTTGATTTTGTAGATTTACATAATAATTCGAAGATGTTTAAATAATTTTTATCAAAATTGTTTGTATAAACATCCTTATTATGTAATACTAGTGCTATGAAAAAAATATTTTTATCTGTTTTAATTTTTGTCATTATTATAATAATTGTTGTATTGAATGGTTTTAAAGATAAATCAAAAGTTACTATTGGGTGGTTTGGTCCACTTTCTGGTCCGGTTGCATCATTGGGCGAACAAAATCTGAAAGGTGCTCAACTTGCTTTGAAAGATTTCTCGAGAGGTAATATCAAGCTCTTAATCGAGGATGATCAATTTACAGCAAAAAATTCTATAAGTGCTTATGAGAAATTGAAAAATGAGAATGTCTCGATTATGCTTTCGCCAACATATAATGCAATATTAGCCCTTGCGTCACGAGCGGATAAGGACAAGATATTTGTTGTAAATAGTATTGATGCGAGTAGTGAGATTGCAAATGCTGGAGAATATGTTCTAGGTATCGGATATTATGCGGATGGTCATGGCAAAAATTTTGCTCGGACTATCGAACAATCTCATGCAAAAAATGTTGCAGTCTTCTACAATCAAGGAGAGACATTTACTCGTTTGATTGTCGATGCATTTGTAAAAGAATATAAGGGTACAATTGGTTTGGTTGAAGGATTTAAGCCGTCTTCAAATGATTTTAGAACTTCAATTTCAAAGATGAAAAGCCTAAATATTGATACTGTTTTACTTATTGGCTGGGATGAGACTGGTTATTTTATAAAACAATCTCAGGAGCTTGGATTTGCTCCTTCTGTATATGGTCTAGCAAGTTTCACTAGTACAGGTTTTCTAAATAATGCCGGAAAGATAAATATTCCAACCTATTATCTTGGTTGGGATCAAGAATCAAAGCAATACAATGAGATTGTAAAGAAATATCGCGAGGAATTTGGAGATGATCCATCCCAGCCATTATTTGTCGCTCTTGGATATGATGCTATGACTTACATAATCAAGACTCTTGAAAAAAGTACAGATATAAATGATTTTAAGAATAATCTTTATAAAATGTCGGTTGAAGGTCTCACAGGAAATCTAACACTCGATCAAGATGGTATTGTCCGTGGTATTACATCACAAAGTAAATTATTTAGAGTTCAATAATTTGATCTCAATCATTACTTTGTATTGAGAAGATTACGATGAATTCTCTGCTATAATATCAGCATGTCCCAAGCGGTTTTAAATCAAAAAAAGACCAGTATTTCGACGTCTTTGAGA
>CAZRJE010000067.1:0-1862 GCA_964600335.1 uncultured Candidatus Saccharibacteria bacterium | reverse complement strand
TCGAAGTAAGTTTTGATGTCGATGCAAATGGAATACTAAATGTTACAGCAAAAGACAAAGCGACAGGAAAAGCTAATTCAATCAAAATCACTGCAAGTTCTGGCTTATCAAAAGAAGAAGTAGAGAAGATGAAAAAAGAAGCAGAGATGAATAGTGCTTCGGATAATGCCAAGAAAGACTTGGTCGAAGCAAAAAATATCGCCGAACAACTCATATACACTTCAGAAAAAGCGTTGAAAGATGCGGGTGATAAAGTACCTGTAGATACAAAGAAACCTATCGAAGAGAAAATAGCTTCACTTAAGACCGCCAAAGACAGTACAGATATCGCTACTATAAAATCAGCCACTGAGGCCCTATCAAATGAGATTCAAAAGATCGGACAATATATGAATCAAAATAATTCAACAAATCAAAATACCAATTCAAATCCAAATCCTGATAATGGTAATCAAAATGGAAATGATGGTAATGTTCGTGATGCTGAATTTAAGGAGAAGAAATAATTGTCTTATCGTAGGCATCCTTCGTATAGAAGGGTGCCAATCGATAAAGCAATAAATTAATTAAATATAATGAAAGATTATTACAAAATATTAGGAGTTGAAAAGAATGCAAGTAAGGATGAGATAAAGAAGGCATTTAGAAAGATGGCCCATGAATATCATCCTGACAAAAATAAAGGCAATGAAGAAGCCTCAAAAAAGTTCAAAGAGGCCACAGAGGCATATTCTGTCTTATCGGACGATTCAAAGAGAAAACAGTACGACACATTTGGATCTACAAATTTCAATCAAGGAAATACTGGGGGATTTGGTGGTTTTGATTTTTCTCAATTCAATCAAGGTTTCGGTGGTCAGGGCTTTGAATTTGATCTCGGCGATATCTTTGGTGATTTTTTCGGAGGAGGAAATAGACAAAAGAGAAATAGAGGTGCCGATATATCTGTAGATATTCGTATTTCATTCCGTGAATCAGTATTTGGGGTAGAAAAAGACATTCAGATTTCTAGACCCACAAAGTGTAAGACTTGTCGCGGAACTGGCGGAGAAGTGAATTCTGGGACAAAGACATGTGCAAATTGTAATGGAAAAGGAAAGATAAGTGAAATGAAGAGAACAATCATGGGAAGTTTTGCCACATCTCGTATCTGTGATATTTGTCACGGTGAAGGTAAAATACCAAATACAATTTGTCATACCTGTAGGGGAAATGGGATAGTAGAAGATCGCGAGACAATCATAATAAAAGTTCCAGCAGGTATAAATAGTGGTGAGATGTTGAGACTAAATCAAATGGGAGAAGCAATCAAGGGTGGCGAATCGGGAGATCTCTATGTGAGAATACATGTCGATTCACACCCAACCATAACGAGAGTAAACAATGATTTGGTCATAAATCTAAATATCAAACTTTCAAAAGCATTATTAGGCGGAGAAGAAATCGTCCAAACCATAGACGGTGATATCATTCTTACTATTCCCGAGGGTACAAATACTGGTGACATTCTAAAGATCAAAGGTAAAGGTGTATCGAATGAAAGAGGAAAAAGGGGAGACTTTCTCATAAATATAAAAGTCTTGATACCAAAAAAACTCTCAAAGGAACAGAAAATGGGTATAGAAAAATTAAAAGAGGGTGGTCTATGATCTGACTTGAATCTTCATAATACAAAGTAATTTCTAATATCTATAAAATTATAATTGACTAATATATATGACTAGGTTAATCTGAGCTAAGACTCAAACCATTCTAGTCATATGAACTCTGAAAGAAAAGACCCTATCACTGTCATCATCAGACCCCTTCCGAGGCCATACCATGTCGAAGTTACTGACAGTACTCCTGGAACAAAAAATATA
>CAZRJE010000066.1:0-1919 GCA_964600335.1 uncultured Candidatus Saccharibacteria bacterium | reverse complement strand
TTTTTTCTGTTAATGCAGTCCATCCCCAATTTGGACCATATTTAATATAAGCAGATAGCCCTGATGAACTTGCTGGAATACTGAATTCATATGTTAGAGGGTAGGACAAGCCATAGTCAGTTCTCAGAGTTGAAGACGCTGTGAATAGATAATAATCAGATGCTTGTGAAGTGATCGTCGGTATATTTACCCAAATTATGCCCGTCTTTGAAATAGTATCCCATTTTTCAATAAAATAAGGTAAAAGTGTTGATTTGTCGGTATCCGTAATACGAATATCTGAGGCATCACTTTTTATCTTTGAGAAATCTATATAATTTGGATCGCTTTGACTGTTTCCCTGCAGATTTAGTTTGACTTGATAGTTTGTGGCAGTTCCTGAGCTATTGTCGATCAAAATAGGAGTTCTGAATGTCCAACCGTTTAACCAAGTTTCAGCTTTTGTTAATAATGGAAAGATTAGTAATACAAAAATAATAAAAAATTTGGCCTTTGTTTTCATGAATAGAGTATATCATGAAGAAAATAAAAATTGCATATTATTCTTGCCAAAAAAGTGCATTACATGTAGACTCGAAATATGAAAGACAATAAAAATACATATACTGATCTCAAGACAAAAAAACTTGAAAAATCGAAACTTGAGATTATGGCTTCGGTTCCCTCTTTATTCTGGGAGACTTTTAGAGCTGAGGCATTAAAAAATCTAAATGAAGCAGTAGCCCTCGATGGCTTTAGGAAAGGAAATATTCCAGAAAGTATTTTGGTTTCGAAATTGGGAGAAATGACTATTTTGCAAGAAATGGCGGAGCTCGCAATACCAAGAGCCTATGTAAATATCTTGATGGACAATAAAATAGATGCAATCGGTAAACCAAATATTCAGATTACAAAACTTGCAAAAGGAAATCCTATCGAATTTAAAGCAGAAACAGATATTGTCCCAGAATTTTCTTTGCCAGAATACAAAGATCTGGCAAAGAAAGAAGTAAATAAAGATAAAAAGAATTCTATAGAAGTAAATGAAAAAGAAGTCGAAGATGCGATATTGAATGTTAGAAAATCATTTGCTTCTCATGAAGGTCACGATCATTCAAAGATGACTAAAGAAGAGCACGATAAAGCCATTATGAATAATCTTCCAGAATTTAATGATGAATTTGTTAAAAAAGTCGGAGACTATAAGGATGTCGCTGATTTTAAGCAAAAAGTATCAGGAATAATTTTGGAGGATAAAAAAGCTCAAGCGCGAGATAAACTCAGAATATCGATAGCAGAGGCAATAAGTGAAAAGACCAAGGTTGAAATACCAGAATCAATGATAGAAAGTGAATTATCGAGAACTGAGGCCCAGTTTAATGCAGATCTCGAAAGGATGAATGTAAAAATGGAAGATTATTTGAAACATGCAAAGAAGACAATAGAAGATTTGAAGACCGAATGGAAGCCTTATGCAGAAAAAAAGGCAAAATTACAGCTCATAATAAATAGAATTGCAGAAGTAGAAAATATTAAACCAAGTAAAGAAGATATTGACGGTGAAGTCAGTGTAATCTTGTCTCAGTACAAAGATGCTGACAGAGAAAAGGCCACTGTATATGCTGAAACAGTCCTCACAAATGAAAAAGTATTTCAGTTTCTAGAAGGTCAATCAGAGTAATTTAGAAAGATAGAAGACCGGATATTACTATAGATGCGGTCTCTGTCTTTAGAGTTTGTTTTCCGAGGCATGTTGTATTTAAGCCGTTATTCTTGAAGACTTGTCTTTCTGTATCTGACCAACCCCCTTCTGGGCCAATCAAAATATTTATTTTTTGTTTAGCGGAGTATTTTTTTGAATCAAATTCATTTCCAAATAGATCCAAAATTATATCAGGTTTATATTCCAGAGCTTCGCTGAATGAAATAATATTTTCTAT
>CAZRJE010000065.1:0-1986 GCA_964600335.1 uncultured Candidatus Saccharibacteria bacterium | reverse complement strand
CAAGATTACCAGTGAGCGGCAGTGTTACACCTATTTTGATTGTAGGCTTTGAAGAAATAATCGAACTGTTTTCGTGAGTAACATAGATGATCACTGTTGATATAATCGCGATAATTATTGTGGTTATTAATATTTTTATTTTCATATTATTACTTATTAATGCTAAATACGGACGCTATACATTATTGCAATATTTTTAAAGTCGTGTTGGAGTTTCATTTCTGATTATCGTAGAACGGCTCTGTGTGGCCAGATTGCAACTTAAATCGAAAAGTGTTCGTAAATAATGACAGAATTTGCTAGAATTTCGTTAATCATGGATCATCAAAATCTCATCAAACAAATCGAATCTTTTGGACTTTCGGAAAAATCAGCATTGATCTATATATGTCTCATTGAGTTGGGTGGCGCATATCCTTCACAGATCTCCGATCTCACAAAGATAAACAGAAGTACCGTATACAAATTATTAATTGATTTGAGTGTAAAAGGACTTGTGAGCGATATACGTAAAGGAAAAAAGTTGTATTATCAGGCTGAGAAAATAGATCGATTGAAAAAATTTGTTGAAATGAGATATAGGATTTCCAAAGAAGCACTTTCAAACATTGAGAGCGTCATTCCTGTTCTTGAAGATTTATCTATAAATAGACCAAATAAACCCAAGGTAAGATACTATGAAAATAGAGAAGGTATCATGTCTATATATGCTGATATGGTTGACGAGAATCAATATGAAATGGTCGCTTTTTCAAATGCCAGTTCTTTCAAGAATTATTTAAAAAAAGATGAACTCGATGATTTTATAGTAAGAAAAAATATTAACAATATTACAACAAGAGGTATTGTCCCTGATTCAGAAGAAAATAGGAAATTCCATGAAATTTTTTCAGGTAAAGTAAATTCTGAAATTATACCCAAGATAAAATTTATTAAACCTGAATTATTTCCTTATGATGCTGAACTTACGGTGTATGGAAAATCAAAATTAGCAATTACAAAACTTCAAGATGATAAATTGATCGGTATTGTGATTGATGATTCGCTGATTCACAATATGATCAGATCTATATTTGACATGTTGTGGAATTCAAACATGGTTAGTGAGTGATTTGGAGGTGCGACCTCCCAACTGCTCGAGGAGGTGCGACCTCCCGCAAAAAACCTGTGGTATAATATTTTTATGGACATCGTTCCGCAGCTTATAATCAATAGTATTATCGCAGGAGCTATATATTCTCTTATTGCTCTTGGATTTAATCTTATTTATGGTACAGGAAAGTTCTTCGATCTTGGTTATGGAGCTCTCACGGCCGTCGGTGGATATGGTGTGTATTATCTGTACAAAAGTCTTGGTCTAAGTCTTTTTCCTTCAGTGGTCTTCGCGATAATATTCAGTGCACTGATAGGTTTTGTAGTATATAAGCTCGTCTATGCACCGCTTATTCAGAGAAAATCCTCAACCATGGTTATGCTTGTCGCATCCCTTGGTGTTCTTACTGTCATTCAAGCAATAATTGCCATACTTTTTTCGAGTCAGTTTCAGACTTTGACAAAAAATTCTGGAGTCGATCATGTCTACAATATTTTTGGTGGAGTCATGAGTCAGGTACAATTGATAACACTCATTTTAAGTGTAATTGTACTCATTATAATTACTCTTATATTTAAATTCACAATTTTCGGTAAATCGATAAAAGCGGTCGGAGATGATGAAGAAGTATCGAAGATTGTTGGTATAAATACAGGGCGTATATTGTCTTATGTATTTATGATTGGTTCAGCAATTGCAGGACTTGCGGGCATTATGATTGGTTTCGATACGGGTATTGAGCCGACAATGGGCCTGTCATTATTGTTGAAAGGAGTCATTGCTTCAATAATAGGAGGAGTTGGTAATGCTTACGGAGGTTTCCTTGGAGCTTTTATTTTGGCTTTTGCCGAGAATTTTGGTATTTGGCATATTTCCGGTGAATGGAAAGATGC
>CAZRJE010000064.1:0-2004 GCA_964600335.1 uncultured Candidatus Saccharibacteria bacterium | reverse complement strand
GACGATCGTTCGATTCAGAAGAATTCAAAACATAAATGGTTGCACGAAGAAAAGACAAATTTAGTTTCTCTTCGCTTTCTACCTCCAAAATCAAAAATTGATATGAGTTTCTGGCTTTATGGAAACAAATGTCTCTTTGCATCAGGTGGCAATGAAAAAATCGCTTTTATTATTCATAGCAAAGAATTTGCTTCGGTCATCAAAGTTCTCTGGAAAAGTCTTTGGGATCAATGTAGGAAGTAGTAATTGAAAAAAGAATATTATATACTGTTCAAACTAATAATTAATATATACACTGATGAAAAAAACTTCTTATATTGTTCTCGGGATAATACTTATATTAATCATCTATGCAATATTTGGTTCAACAAATAGGTCCGATGAGATCAGACTTGGCGCAGTTCTACCCATGACAGGAGGATTGGCATCTATCGGTGAAGATTTAAAAAATGGTATGGAACTAGCTGCACAAAAGGAAGATGTCAGCATAAAGATTGAGGACGGCATGGCGGATCCAAAGAAAAGTCTCAGTGCCGGACAAGCTCTCTCTGAAATCGATAAAGTATCAGTCATACTCACTGCCTTTAGAGGAGCTAGTCTATCAATCGCTTCCAGTCTCAAGAATAAGACAACGATTGTATTTGCTACCACTGCGACTACCGACGGGAAAACGGTCTCCACGTCAAGCGAAAATTTCTTTGTTATCGGTGCCGAAATGATTTCTGCAGGAAAAATTCCCGGAGAATATGCAATTAAAAACAAACTATGTTCAAACGTTAGCCTGATATCAGAACAATCAGACGCTGGTAAAGATAAATTATCTGGATTCGAGCAAGGTGTGGGAAAAGAAAAAGTGGTCTTTAAGGAATTTTTCCAACCGTCAGATAGAGATTTTAAGACTCTGATAAGTAAAATGAAGGAGAAGAAATCAGATTGTATGTTTGTCGAAGTAAGAAGTAATAATTTCCCCACATTACTCGATCAGATGAGTAAACAAAATTTCTTTCCTAAAATTTTTGCCAATTCATATTCTGTAACACCTCAAGGAATCAAAGATTCTCCGGAATCAGAAACTAAGAATGTCATATTCTCATCTACTGCCTTTGACACGAATCAAGTAAGTATAGATTTTGCGCGCGAGTATAGAGAAAAATACAAAAAAGAACCTACGGATTTTGCGGCAATTGGTTATGAGATGATAAGACTAATATCTAAACCATTGAAAGAATGTAAATCAGATATTGTCTGTACAAAAGAAAAACTAGCATCGATAAGAGGTGTTGATAGTAGCGTTGGTATTCTCAATATGTCAGAAAATCGAGAAATTCAGCTTAAGGAATACAATCTGTACACAATAAATAATAAAAATTTTGAGAAAATAAAATAGTCAAACGAAGTTCATTATATTGAATTCGAATTTCCAAAGTCTTATCGGTGACCTCAGTAAATTTACTAAGATTCAATGAAAAAGAGCGGGATTGAACCGCTCTTTGCGACACTATCTTCAACCAAAGTCATGACCGCACACCTGTTTTGGTGAGATCAGGTTGCCCATCGGTCTCTTTGATTGACACCTTCCAGTGACGCTCCTCAAAGACATCCTTCAATCTGAATATATAAGGCATGTGAACCCTAGAATTCGGAACATGAAAGATGGTGACGCTAGATGACGATCTCTCTATTGTCACTTCCAGCCAAATGATGTGGCCGGAAATCTTTGTTGAGTCAGAACTGGCAAGCAAAAGGAAGATGAATTGAATCATATCTCCTCCTTCCGGTGAACTGACCCATCGCTGTCGATTGGGCCAGCCGAGCTGAAGGATCACCTCATCGACCATATCTTCAGCTTCTTTTCTGTTGGCCAACATTTCTTCTTTATCCCTCTTGAAATACAGGACAAGAAGTGGGATCAGCACGGCGTACAAAACTGCAATCAGACCATAGATGTAAATTTTCATTCTGCAGTACTCTAACATATTCAGTATAGACTGTCAACACAGAATT
>CAZRJE010000063.1:0-2092 GCA_964600335.1 uncultured Candidatus Saccharibacteria bacterium | reverse complement strand
CATCGGTGATCAACACCTGAATACGAAAAACCTCCTGTATCCGTATACATTCCCATAAAAAGATTTACTGCAATATCATGAGAAATCTCTACATTCCAAACTTTAAACAATTCATACAAAGTAAAAGCCGTTGCTCGAGAATCTGGATCAATCAGATTTATATCCGCAAAGCCAATATTCGACGCATGATGATCAATAATAATAGTCTTGATTGATAGTGGAAACTTTGGCTCATTTATCATAGAAATCATTTGAGGTGCCGCCGTATCCAATATTATATATAGATCAAATTCTGACAGATCAACTTCACCAAATTTTTTTATTTCAATATTATTTGCCTTTGGAAGTGACAACAATGAATCACTCAATTTATTATCTCCAGAAATTGCTGTTACTTTTTTGTCCATATTTTCCAAGACCTCCTTCATGGCCAAAACAGAACCTACTGAATCAGGATCTGGACCAACATGACAGTGCAGTAGTATTTTATTCGCTTTTTTTATTTCGGTGAATATTAAATCAGCATTTTCGAGGACTTTAGGAGAAATTGGAATTGATTTTGTATTCATATAAGTATGCTAGCACAAAATATATATCATGTAAGCTTCCTAAACATTATCCTTATAGGACAATTTGAGAGCTCTGGAAAGTAAAAAAGGGTCAGAGAAATAATTACACAGAACTCACTATTCATCATGTCTGACTTCTATTCAATCATTTTTGTGTTATATTATTGATATGAAAAGAACATATATAAAAGACCTTTCTGGTCACACAGGCGAAGAAGTTAGTATTAGTGGTTGGGTAGACATAAGACGCGACCATGGCAAACTCATATTTATAGATTTGCGTGATATGACAGGCAAGATCCAATCTGTCGCCCTACCAAACAACAAAGAAGCTCACGAAGTCGCAAACAAAGTTAGACCTGAATGGGTCATCAGAGCACAAGGTATCATCAATAAACGTCCAGAAAAGACTATAACCAAAGACGAAATCAACGGCGCCATAGAACTCGAACTCAAGAAAATTGAGATTCTAAATGAAGCCGTCACTCCTCCACTTGATGTTCGTGGTGATGGTAAAGATATTGGAGAAGATGTGCGTTTGAAATATCGTTATTTGGATTTGCGTCGTCCAAGAATGCAAGAAAATATTCGCAATCGTAGTAGATTTATGCTCTCTGTACGCAATTCTCTCACCAAAGAAGGCTTCACAGAAATAGAGACTCCATATATGTCAGCCACGACTCCTGAAGGTTCACGCGACTATGTTGTCCCTTCTCGACTCGAAAAAGGCAAATTTTATTCTCTGCCTCAATCACCACAACAATACAAACAACTTCTCATGACAGCAGGCATGGAAAAATATTTCCAATTCGCTCGTTGCTTCCGAGATGAAGATACTCGTGGTGATAGACAACCAGAATTTACACAGATGGACCTCGAGATGAGTTTCGTCGAGATGAGAGATGTCATGGCTTTGAATGAAAAGATCATGATCGAAACCATCAAATCAATTTACCCAGAAAAAGTAATTCAAGAAATTCCTTTTCCAGTCATGACTTACAAAGAAGTCATGGAAAAATACGGCGTTGATAAGCCTGACATAAGGAAAGACAAGAATGACAAAAACCTTCTGGCATTTCTCTGGGTCATAGATTGGCCATTCTTCGAAAAAGACGAGGAGTCTGCTTCTGGTTGGACATTCACACACAATCCATTCTCCGCTCCTCAACCTCAACATATGGATATGCTTCTAGAAAAGAAAAATATTAGCGAAATTCTGACGACTCAATACGATATGGTTCTAAATGGAAATGAAGTTGCGGGTGGCAGTATTCGCAATCATCGCCCTGAGGCCTTGAAGGCAGTCTTTGAAATCATGGGTTATGATGAAGCACGTATCGAAAAGAATTTCGGCCACATGCTCTCAGCGCTCAGTTCCGGAACTCCTCCTCACGGTGGTATCGCTTGGGGCTTCGATAGACTCATGATGCTTCTTCAGAATGAACCAAATATAAGAGAAGTCATTGCTTTTGCAAAAACGGGTGAAGGAAAAGATCTCATGATGGGCGCACCGAGTGAGATTA
>CAZRJE010000062.1:0-2104 GCA_964600335.1 uncultured Candidatus Saccharibacteria bacterium | reverse complement strand
ACTAGATCTATGAATCAACAATCAATTCACAAGTTTCATTCCATACCTTGTATTCAAGGTCTCATTTATATTTTTATTTTTTGAGAATCTTTCAGAAAATGTTTGAATCGCTGTTTTGGTACAAGGACCAATCTTGCCTGATCTTGGACAATCATTTTTCGAATACCCTTTTGGTGGATATATAGAATCATAGATGAAAGCTGTCTGGAGTGCATAAACATCTTTGGGGGACGATTTTTCTAGAGGTCTTTCCCAGCTATATGGCAATATGGTCGTATCATATGCCAGAGAATTGTAATTTGCCATCTCAATATCGAAGAAGTCTATTAGACCAAGATAAGTCTGATAAGCGAGATCCTTTAGTGCCATATCACGTGTCTCAGGATTTAGAAACTGTGGTTCATATATATAACCATATTCTATGAGCATACTTGCAGAATTTAGAGAATTGTTCGAACCTACTGCTATCAAATCTTGATCTTCTACTATTCCAGATTTCTCCATTCGAAGATCACTGACAGGATTATATTTTGCCAATCTCTTGAATACTCTCTCAGCAATGATTTTTGTCGTTGAACTATTGAAATATTGACCTTCTGGCACATAGACAGCAAAACCCGTATATTCTCCGGCAAGATCTTGTCTGTCTCTAGGATAATCATTGAAATGAATATGTATAGCTATATCTATATCGTTTTCATTTATCCATTTATTTATTCCGTGAAGTCTCAATGCAACATTCTCTTTTGCTGTATTGTGAAAAACCGGAGATTGAACTTTTTCTATTTTGCCCATACTAACAAATTTTGCTTGCTCCCTCTTGTATGCTATGGTCCATTCTTTTATATCATCCCACTTTTCTTTGAAATATTTATCAAAAATTGTAGTCCATCCATTTGAATCTCGAGTTGTAAATACCTCAAATCTACTATTACTCTTGATGTATTTTGCCAAATAATCCGAAAGCTCAACAGTGAGATCTCTTTCTTTTAATGTACCAAATTCTGTCCCTCCAAAATCCGGTTCATGACCCGCAACAATGAGAACCCTAACTTTCGATTCTTTTTCTATTCCCTTTTTATCGTAACGATCTTTGATAGATTGAGCTGTTTTTGGATTGTGTGAGATTATGACTGTTGCAACCTGATTTATGGCACCATCGATCGATGAGACTATACTCTTTGTAATATCTGGATACGTAAATACAAACCACGGAACAGCAAGCGCGATTATTGCAAAATATACTGCAACGAGATGCTTCATGTATACATTGTACAGTATATATTGCCTTTATAAAATCATTCACATATTATGCACATATGCCAGAATTACCAGAAGTTGAAACAACCACGCGCGGACTGAAGACTCATACAGTCGGACTAAAGATATTAGATATTTGGTCCGAATACAAAAGTCGTTATTTTGAAGGTAAAGATAATATCAAAGATCCAAAATATTTTTTGTATTTCAAGAAACAGATTCTAGGCAAAAAAATCATAGACGTTGAAAGAAGGGCCAAAAATATACTGATACATCTCGACAATAATATGACCATCTTAACTCACATGAAGATGACCGGGCATTATCTCTATGGAATCTTTGAAAAAAATATTAAAAACAATAAAATTCACTGGAGTCCTTTGAAACCACTCGGGCTCAAAGATCCATACAATAGACATATTCGTTTAGTATTTTCGCTGTCTAATAAATATTCATTGGCTCTCTGTGATTCTAGAAAATTTGCCAAAATTACCCTGATACATAGATCTGATCTGAAATCATCACCACACCTATCACATCTTGGACCCGAACCATTATCCCCAAGTTTTTCACAAGAGACTTTTATAGAAAAGATGAAGACCAAAAATATTTGGCCGATAAAAAGAGCCCTTATGGATCAGAGTTTGATCTCGGGTGTCGGAAATATCTATGCAGATGAAGCTCTATGGCTCTCAGGTATTCATCCTATGAAAAAAGTCTGTGATATAAACACGCATGAATTTGCCAATCTCTTTAAAGCAATAAAAGAAGTCCTATCAAAAGGAATTGATTTTGGAGGTGATTCTATGTCTGATTATAGAAATATTCACGGGGAAAAAGGTGC
>CAZRJE010000061.1:0-2167 GCA_964600335.1 uncultured Candidatus Saccharibacteria bacterium | reverse complement strand
ATTATCTCAAATCAAGCATCGACACAAATTCTTTTTCATCTATTACTTTGACACCGAGTTTCAGAGCATCATCATATTTACTTCCTGGATTTTCTCCAGCTACAACAAAAGAAGTTTTCTTTGAAACAGAAGAAGATACTTCCCCTCCCGCATCCCTCACATATCCTTCTGCCTTTTTTCGATCTAATCTTGACATTGTACCTGTAAATACAAAAGTGAGACCGCTAAATTTTTCTGTTTTTTGATTCTTTTCATCTATTATTTCTATGTATGAGAGTAATTGATTTATATTGTCGATATTTTCTTCATCATGAAACCAATCATAGAGTGATCTGGCAACGACATCTCCTATACCATATATACTCAAGAATTCTTCCTGACTAGCAGTCATGATCTTTTTGAGAGCATCTCCACCATATTTATGAGTAAATACTTTTGCCAGATCATAAGCAGTCTCTTCACCGACTTGAGGAATAGAAAGGGAGGCCAATAGACGAGGGAGGTTTATCTTTTTTCGACTGTTTATAGAATCGATAATATTTGTTGCGGATTTTTCTTTGAAACGAGGCAGAGTCATGATATCGCCCTTCTTCAAACGGAAGATATCTTGAGGTTCATTTATGAGATTATTTTCGAGAAATACCTCAATAATTTTTGGACCCAAACCTTCGATATTAAAACAATTCTTTGAAGCAAAATATGTCAATCTTCTCATTCTTTGTGCAAACGAATCCTTGGCAACACAGCGCCAAGCAGCCTCCCCTTCAATACGGACGATAGAACCATCACCTCCACAAGCAGAAATCTTTTTTGGCCACACAAACGCTTTTGAATCTTTTGGTCTCAGATCTTTTATCACTTCGACAATATCAGGAATCACATCACCGGCTTTCTGCAAGATAACAGTATCACCTATACGTATATCGAGTCGCTTTATTTCATCTTCATTGTGAAGAGTGGCTCTAGAGACTGTAGAACCTGCTACAAGGATAGGTCTTAAAACTGCCACCGGTGTTACGATCCCAGTCCTACCAATCTGAAATACTATATCTTCTACAACAGTCGTTACTTGTTCTGCTGGAAATTTGTATGCCACTCCAAATCTTGGAGATTTTGCTGTATAACCCAACACTCTCTGAATTTCATTTGAATTGACTTTGATCACAATCCCGTCCAGTCCATAAGGAAGATCGTGTCTTTTTTTGGTCCACTTTTTGTAATAACTTTCAACTTCATCGATACTCTGACAAAATGCAAAGTATGGATTTGTCTTGAAACCAAGGTCTTTCAACAATTCCAATTCTTCTTTTTGAGTCTTTGGATCATACTCTGAAACAGAATCAATATCATAAAAAAATGTATCTATCGATCTAGAAGCTGTTATCTTTGGATCGAGTTGACGTATCGAACCAGCGACAAGATTTCTGGTATTTGCATAGAGCTCTTCATCATTCTTACTTCTTTCTTTATTTATTTTTATGAGTGTATCATGTGAAATCCAAGCTTCTCCCACTACTGTAATATCAATTTTTTTGTTTAATACAAGTGGAACACTCCTGATTGTACGGACATTCTGGGTCACATCTTCTCCAACCTCACCATCTCCTCGAGTTGCACCATTTACGAGTTCACCGTCTTTATAAGTGAGGACTAGTTTGAGACCATCTATCTTAAGTTCGGCACAATATTCAAGTTTCAAATCTCCAATATTGGCTTTACGCATAAAATTTTTTACCTTTTCTTCCCATTTCAACAGTTCTTCATAGTCAAAGACATCATCGAAAGACCATTGTCTATATTTGTGTTTCACTTTTGTAAATTCAGATAGGGGTTTGTCCCCCACTCTTTGCGTGGGACTATTTGGTGATATGAATCCTGGAAATTCCCCTTCGAGAGTTTCGAGTTCTTTGTATAGTGAATCGTAAACTTCATCACTTATCTCAGGTTTATCCAAAACATGATATGCATGCCTATGATGATCCAAGATCTTTATCAATTCTTTAATTCTATTTTTTGCTTTATCTTTGTCGTTCATAATAAAAGAATAGCAAAAAAACAGCCTATATACTATATATTATTAGTACGACTACGGAGAATACATGAGTGTCTCAGCACGTTCTACTGTTCTTGGGCTAATCTTCGGTATATATGTCGAACCTGATTGACT
>CAZRJE010000060.1:0-2218 GCA_964600335.1 uncultured Candidatus Saccharibacteria bacterium | reverse complement strand
GTTTTGAGCACCGATAAATGATAGGGCCATAGTAGCTAGTCCCATGATCAAAAAACCGATCATCATTATCTTTCTTTCACCGACTTTTTGATCTGAAAGTTTTCCGAGTGGATATTGAATGAGGGGGAATGGTATCAACATTATTGTAAGAATGAGTCCCATTTCGGTCCAGCCAAAACCCATATTTTTGTTTAGATATATAGTACTGTATACAACCATCCAAGAATAAAAAGTCTGAAGTATGATATTTGCGATGAATAATTTGACCCAGCTCGATCTTGTCATGATATGTTTTATGAGTTGGTGTGGAGATATATGTGTATAGTTTGGATCTTTAAATCTTGGGAAATTTCGATATATGAGATAGAGAAGAGGAAATAACATTGAGAGAGCGGCAACATATGCAGTTTTATAATTTTCTGAACCATTTATGAGCATGCTACCTATGAGAGGTGATATGACCCATGAAGCATTTAGTGTTGCCGAGAATAATCCTCTGATTTTGCCTATATGATGAGGCTCAGTATATGCTTCCAAGAAAATATCTATGCAGAGGCCGATAAGAGATATTACAGCAGTTTGCAAGACGAATATCGTTGCGGTTATCGAAGCGGATTCTGATGTTATCATCGCATAGTACAAGACTATTTGAATGAGTATGAGCCAGACTGTCGCGCGGTAATTGCCGTATTTTCTTATGAATTGTGGAATGAATAAAAACCCTAATATAGATACCGCTGAACCCATCATATATATGAGACCTACAGTTGATTCTGAGGCAAATAACGATAGAAAGCTCGAATTTGAATACATAGGAATAGCGATATGCAAAGTATAGATAAATCCTATGATAGCTATCGTGTATATTTGATGCGCGCGGGGCATATTATGTTCGTGAGTATATCATGATTTATATTTTGATTCACGTGTATCGAAATAGAATATGGAAAAAATCAAAATAATGTACTTGCCAAAAAGGTTCAATATGATGTAGAATATCGCCAATTATTGCTAAATCATAACTTATGAAAAAAGCCAAGAAAAATAGGCCAGCTAAAATTGTTTCTAGGAGAGTTTCTGCAAAGAAAAGTAAAAATTCAAAGTCTGTATCAAAAAAGACAGCTTCTGAATCAGTAGTAAAGAAAAATAAGGGTAGTAAGGTCAGTGTCGAACAAAAAGCAGAAATTCTAATAAATAAGGGTAAAGATAGAGGATTTGTGACCTATGATGAGATTTTGAAAGAGTTTCCACAGATTGAGACAGATATCAGTTTTCTTGATGATCTCTATGCAAAGTTGCTTACAGCGGGAGTAGATATTCTCGAGGGGGGAGGATTACTCGAGGTCGAGGATCCAAATTCAAAGAAAAAAGATCAATCATTGGGTCGTGGCTCAGGAGAAGGTTCACTCGATTCTATACAGATGTATCTCAAAGAGATCGGACAATATCCACTCATTAGTGCTCAAGAAGAAAAAGAATTAGCAAAAAGAATTCAAAATGGAGATAAAGAAGCTGAAAGTATTTTAGCAAAAGCAAATCTTCGTCTCGTAGTATCGATTGCAAAAAAATATGTCGGCAGAAGTCCAGATCTTACACTCCTTGATCTTATTCAAGAAGGTAACCTCGGTCTATTTCGTGCTGTTGATAAGTTTGATTATAAGAAAGGATTCAAGTTTTCTACTTATGCTACATGGTGGATCAGACAAGCTATCACTCGCGCTCTCGCTGATCAATCTAGAACTATTCGTGTTCCCGTGCATATGGTCGAGACCATAGCAAAATATAGACAAGTCGTGCGTAGATTGACTCAAGAACTCGGCCGAGAACCTCTCGCTGAAGAAGTTGCGACTGAGATGGGAGTTGATTCTGACAAAATTTATCATATAGAAAAGATTGAACAGGATACATTGTCCCTCGAAAGTCCCGTTGGTGATGATAGTGAAGAAGGAAAGTCTATGCTTCAAGATTTTGTAGCTGATGATAAGATCTTGTCTCCAGATCAAGAATCATCAAGACGTATTTTGAGAGATCAGGTAAATCTGATACTAAATGATTTGTCTGAGAAAGAAAGAAAGATTCTTGAGATGAGACATGGTCTTCAAGGTGGTATAACTCATACACTCGAGGAGGTTGGCCGTGAATTTGGTGTCACTCGAGAACGTATAAGACAAATAGAAGCGAAGGCACATGAGAAGATAAGACAGCATCAGGAAGCAAA
>CAZRJE010000059.1:0-2244 GCA_964600335.1 uncultured Candidatus Saccharibacteria bacterium | reverse complement strand
TGTGCTACTTATTCATTTACAATCTCATTCTTATCTGGTGTAATAATAACATCTTCGATTGATATTGTCAATGATATATGACATTATTTTGCTCGAAATCAACATATGGCGTGACAAAAGGTCAAAAATGGCTTATCCACAGTATTAAAGTGTCACGCTATTGTGACAAAGATATGAATATGCTATATTATGGCTATATGAATAATCAATTTCTTGAACAAATAGGTTTAACAAAAGATCAAGCTTCTGTTTACGAGGCTATAATTATGGCGGGCACTATACCTGCTCGTGTTATATGTCAAAAGGTGGGCATAAAAAGAGGGCTAACATACAAGATTATTGACCAATTGATAGATTTAGGTTTGATCGAAAAAAGGGAAGAAGATGGGCGAATTACCTTGTTTAGATCGGCTCATCCTTCGAAACTAAATGGTTTATTGGAGAAAAAACAGCAGGAAGTAAAAAATGCGGAAATATCATTTAATTTAATACTTCCATCACTGATCTCAAATTATAATTTAAATACCGGAAAGCCGAATGTTCAATTCTATGAAGGTATGGAAGGTATTATCAAGGTTGCAGATGATTCGTTAACTTCGATAACAGAGATTTATTCATTTATTGATAATGAGGCCGTAAATAAATATGCTCCGGAAGTAAATGCTGAATATGTAAGACGCAGAAAAAATGAAAAAATCAAAAAAAAGATGATAGCCATAGATAGTCAATATATTAGAGAAAGAGTTAATAAATTCGATCCAAATTTGACTGAAGTAAGAGTAATTGATAAAAATTTTGGGTTTTCAACTGTTATGCAAATTTACGATAATAAGATTAGCTACATAACTTTAGAAGAGAGCAGACGAATAGGAGTTATTGTGGAAGATTTAGAAATATACAAAATGCACAAAACTCTTTTCGAATATATTTGGGAAAAAGCAGAACAAATATTTCCTATGCAGCAACATCGTACCGCTTCTCTTCACTAGAACGTTCAAGATAAATAAAACGTTCTCCAGAACCTAAATAATTCTCAACAATTCCTTTTCTTTCAAATCCAAACGCATTAACAAAGAAGGGCAGATTACTATTATGCTCCCATACAAAAGCACCAAGATCATTATTTGAGGCTTTTTCTTCCACAATGGAATTAATAAACTCGGTACCAAGGTCAGTTCCCTTGATTTCTGGTCTAACATTCAAAGATCGAACGATTAATTTTTCATCATCTGATCTTTCAAATCCCGCAAAAGCTAATACATGGTCTTTAAATGTAAGTAAATAAAATTCACAATTCCCGAAACGTAAGACTTTTTCAAAATCTGCTTCACTTGCTTCCGCAAGTTTATGAGGATAAATACCTTTTGCACGATTTTCTCTAAATATTCTTAAAAGCTCAGCTTTTATTAATTCAGGGATTTCATTTGGATTCGCATATCTATCAAGAGACACGTCGGATATTTCTGTTACATCGAGAGATCTGCTACGATGCAATACTTTAAAAGTATTTGCTAAAACGAGAGCGTCGGTATTAATATCATCAAGTCTTTCCATCATAGATGTGGCTAATAATGTCCTGCCACTTCCTTTATCAGAATTTTCAATAAAACTCTTGAGAATATCAGCTGCCTTCTTTGTTAATCTTCGACGAATTTTGTCTATAACATCCGCCGTTACCTCTATACCATAAACATCTCTCATATAATCTTCAATTTGTCTTGACGAGTCTATCAAAGATGAATATTTGGCAAAGACTTTATTAACCACTTCAGGATCTGTATCCTCTGAAAATTCAATTATCTTATCACCCAGACTTCTATCGTATTGGAGAGATAGAAATGTACTCATTCCATTTTTACCAAATCTCTCATAAAATCTGGAGATGGCCCTTATTTCATTAACATTTTTCCGCTTTGAAAAAGTCAAAAAATATCTTTGTTCAGCTAAATCCAAATCACCAATATTTATTCCTAAATCAGCCTTAATAAGGCGTGATATATTGGCCGATTCTAAATACGATAAGTCGTCTATTTCATCTTTCGTAAGTCCTTGATCTTGATTGATTAGACTATTGTTGCGTCCTAATCTAACTGCTCCATGCTCATAACCTCTTTCGAGTAGCGATAATACGTATTTCGCTCTAAGATTCAAATAATAACTACCTCGTTCCTCTTCGACCGCCTTTCTGATAACATCTAATAATCTTCCTGAATTACCCTCCGCATATGATGTATCGGCAGATAC
>CAZRJE010000058.1:0-2469 GCA_964600335.1 uncultured Candidatus Saccharibacteria bacterium | reverse complement strand
AGTCTCAATTCGCGAGACATAGATTCGATTGCATAACTTAGGTTTGATATAGCCGCTTGAATCGACTGAGCTTTTTTATTTGCAGATATGACTTTGGCGAGAGCACCGATCGCAACAACCGCAACAACAGTAAATATTGCGAGAGCAACGATGATTTCGATCAGTGTGAATCCTTGTTTTTTATATGACTGATATTTGACCATTTGAATAAACGTCTACGTATTTTAATGTATTATCCGTCGCTTTTATTGTGATTCGAGCATAATTTTTTGTAACAATATTTTGAGCATTATCAATATAGTTTATTATAGCATCGGGATATGGTCTTTTAAATAAAATATCGAGTCTATCACCATTCCCAGTCAAAGATATGCAACCATTTTGAGGACTATCACACACAGTCAAAGCCGAAATCTTTGCACCTCTTGTTATATTGTATTGATTTACAGATTCACCGGCTTCATATTTTCCATTATTTGGAGTAGCCGAATTTGAATCGCTAAACAAAATCAGTTTTGTATTATTTGCATTTGACATATCAAATTCGACACCGTAAGCATAAGAAAAATTTGTATTTGATGAATCAGAATTTTTTGATCCAAGACCAAATGTCTGGGCAGTTCGAAGTGTCATAGCGACATCATAAGCGAGATTAGTCGTCAATACTGTCTGATTGAAAGTACCGTATTTAAATATTACAAGGGCGGTAATAAGTACAAAAATACTTATTGAAACCATGAGCTCAAACAATGTAAATCCTGATTTATGTGAAGATAAGCGCATACAATATATTTGTATCTATTATTGTAACATTGAAAAAGAGTGAAATATATAAGCCGAGAATTATATATGGTCCAAATGGAATCTCAACTTTGGCTTTAAATCTGCCATACTTCGCAAAAAGCCATACAATACTCACTACAGCAGCAATCCAAAAAGCCAATACCAAAGCATTTACACCCTTTGATATTCCGAGTAACCAACCCAAGCCCAATATAATCTTTGCATCACCCAGACCTATCCAATTTCCCTTTGATACTAGCCACAATAAAGCGAAAGGAAGACTGAGTATAGGTCCTGCCAATAGATTTGTGGTACTTGGTAAATGAAAAATTGTCTCTTGACCAATAAACATATAAACAAAAGCGAGGATAGAAAATGAATATGACATAGAATCAGGTATGATTTTGTGGCGAATATCGTAAATCGTAATCACAGTCAATAAACAAGACATCACTATAAGTAGAAAAGTCTTTATGCTAGTGATTAGTGTAATGGGAGGAAAAAATATAAAGATAAGTACAAATACTATACCTGAAAAAAATTCAACCAATGGATATTGCCACGATATTTTTGATTTGCAATTTCTACAAGAGCCCTTTTGTGACAAAAAACTCAATATCGGTATGAGTTCAAACCATTTGAGAGTATTACCACATGACATACATCTAGAACGACCGCCGACATTTCTACCCGTATTAAATCTAAATGCTACAACATTCAAAAAACTTCCGACTATTATGCCAAATAAAAAAGCTAAGATGGAAGAATAGGTATCCATTATTTTGGACCGAGACAATAATGAATAGTAGTATCGCAAGATACGGATCCGGCACTATACCAAGATGGTAACGATATAGAATTTTGCAAAGCATCACTTGTCTTTTCGATTTGAATATGGAGGAAATAATCAGAATTATCAGAATTTATATTGTAATCAAACTTTGTCTGCCCTGTGATACCCGCAGGAACTGGAGGAATCTTACTGATAAAATTTAGAATCGTATAACTATTTCCATTTACGGTACAACTGTCTGATGTACTTATTGCACCACTACTTGCATTTGGATATCTCTGACATTTATCAAAAAACAATTCAAGGGCGAGCTGTAATTGACCCATGCCAGATATACGAGTAGCATCTCTTGATTTCGCTTTTGAACCCGTGAGACTTGTCATTACTATTCCCGACAATAGAGCGATGATAGCAACCGTAATAAGCATCTCAAGTAGAGTAAAACCTTTATTTCTTTTCATGAATCTATTATACCACTCTTTTATATTTGAAAATATCAATGTGGAAAAATAAATATTGAATTAGATCCAATATTTAGAATAGAGGGATTCTCTAAATGGGATTTACACTGTATATATTCCTAGATAAGTGTATAGCAATACAGATAGAGCAATCAAAGCCATAGATGATAGAAATGACCAAAATATCGGGTGACTATTTATAGTTCTATCAGATGTTTTCAATCTCTTTAATTCAATCATCGAACCCATTCCACGATAAAACCAGCCCGTGACCTCGGATGGAACACCGATGAGAGTTTTTAGTTTCTTTAATGAGAAAAATAGATTTCCAATGAAACCAAATATTGAATTGAAATTCAAAAATATTATTCCGGTCTTATCTTGATACATCATATCTTCACCGAATATATATCCAGGAATACCTCGACCGAT
>CAZRJE010000057.1:0-2519 GCA_964600335.1 uncultured Candidatus Saccharibacteria bacterium | reverse complement strand
ATCTCATTGTCATACCACGCTAATACTTTTACGAGATTACCATCGACGACACGAGTCATAGCGAGATCTGCGATTGAGGCGTGACTATTTCCTTTGATATCGTTAGAGACCAAAGGCTCATCAGTAACAGAAAATATTCCGTGCCAATTATCTGACTTCGATGCATCTCTCAATATTTGATTTACCTCATCTTTCGAAGTATTTCTTTTTGCTATGAATGTAATATCGACAATAGAACCCGTCACAACAGGTACGCGAATAGAAATACCATCAAATTTATTTTCCAATTGTTTTATGACTTTAGTGACTGCAATAGCAGCGCCTGTCGATGAAGGAACGATATTTTGTGCAGCAGCTCTACCTTCACGCCAATCTTTCTTATTTGGACCATCGACTATAGATTGACTCGCTGTATACGCATGAACAGTATTGAGAACTGCTTTTTCTATACCGATCTTTTCATCGAGAATCGCTATGAGCGGACTGCCAGCATTTGTAGTACAAGAAGCATTTGAGGTGATATTGCATACTTTGATTTTATCCTCATTGAGACCCATGAGCACAGTCTCGCCTTTTAGAGTTGCGTCTTTTTCATCTTTTATAGGTGCAGACACAACTACTCTTTTTGCACCTGCCACAATATGGGCATTTGCTTTTTCTGCTGAAGTAAATAATCCCGTCGATTCAACTACAATATCTATATTCAAATCTTTCCAAGGAAGTTTGGTCGGGTCCTTTTCACTTATAAACTTTATTCTCATATTATCCACGACCAATTCACTGTTTTTTGTATCAGCACTTACATCAAATAGACTGACCCCATAAGCCGTATCGTATTTGAGTAAATAGGCAAAATTATTTATATCACCTAGATCATTTACCGCGACTATATCAATCTCTTCTCTTTTCATCGCCACCTTCAAAAAAGCTCTTCCTATCCTTCCGAAACCATTTATTGCAATTCGTATTTTTTTCATATGATTATTCTTTATTATTACGAAATCATTTTACCATGAATAATCATATATTTATCCCCTGTCTCACAATATTGACTATTTTTATGGTGGGTGTACATTATTCTGTGGAATATGTACGAACTGAGACCTTACACAAAACCGGGTGAAGTCTTGAAAAGACTTCGCGATATTCTTCAAAATCTCATTGGTCGAGACCTCGCGACGTTTAGGATCAGATCAGTGTCTGAACTCGAACCACCAAACCCAAAAATGAGCTTCCCAGCCATTTTTCTGATTTCAATGTATTCTGGTGAGCGCTTCAGGGTCACATTCGATTATTCGACCCCTAATCGTAAGGGAGAACCCGACGAACCGCTGAATCCTCTTGGAACTGAAAAACAATTGCGCAGTTCTGTTTCTCGTCGCATTTACATGATTCATCGACTGAACGAGAAAACTCATCCGAATTTGGGGACAAAAAGAACCCCGCCTCGATATTTTTTCCGTTGTAAGACTCATGGTGGGGTGTCTTTCGGGAAAAGATAACACCCCTCCCATCAGCAGGACGACCTTCGGGTCGTCCTTTTCATTTTTTTAGATCGTTACACGAGGTCGCACCTCGGGGCTGCGACCTCGTGCATGGTGTCAGAGGTGCGACCTCGAACAAATTTTCTTTATGAGACCCGGACCATCAAATATCATGCCTGTTATAAGTTGTATCAAATCAGCTCCTGCATCAAACTTTTCTCTTGCCTGTTCTTCCGACATGACACCTCCTACGCCAATGATTGTAAAGCGCTTGCCATATTTTTCTCGAGTCTTACGAATGAGTGCTGTAGACAATTCTCGGCAAGGCTCACCTGATGTTCCACCTTTATATGAAGTAGGTGCTTCACTTTGATCCTTTAAATACTTATAATCTTTATTGAGGTTACCTATTACAACTCCATTTAGTTTGTGAATATCAATGACTTGAAGAAGTGCGTCAAATTCAGTCCAAGAAAGATTTATAGGCATTTTGACATATACTGGCTTATTACAATCGAAATTTGTAATTGCTGAAAGCAATTTATTAAGTAAATCCGGAGTCGTAAATGCTTCTCCACCAAAAGCATTTGGACATGAAATATTTAGAGTGTAATAATCACCTATATTTTCCTCATTTAACCTTTTGAATGAATATACATAATCATCTATTCCCGCCTGAATGGGTACAGAACAGTCATCATTTGTTCTCGCAATAGATATACCTAGAATAAAATCTTTTTCACGTGGGGTTGATTTCAAACGTTCTATAATTTTGTCCACGCCTTCATTTTTGAGTCCCTTATTTACAAGAATACTTCTTGAATTCGGCAAACGAGTCAATTTTGTCCCAGCATTACCAGCACATGGTCGAGCGGTGACTGAGCCGATCTCTTCACCGCCAAGACCAATATTGGGAAGAATTCTCGTCAGTCTGCCGTTGTAGTCGAAACCCGCGGATAGAAGTATAGGAGTACGAAAAGTATTACCATCGACTACTTTTGATATATCTTTTCCTTTATAACCGTATATCATTCC
>CAZRJE010000056.1:0-2567 GCA_964600335.1 uncultured Candidatus Saccharibacteria bacterium | reverse complement strand
CTCACCTACCTCGACCGACAAAAGTCGGAATTTATTTCGTTTGCGACGCATCAATTGAGGGCGCCACTTACTGCGATGAAAGGTTATGCATCACTTATTCTCGATGGTGATATGGGGAAGATTGACGATAAGGCGCGTGTAGGAATTCAACGTATATATGAATCATCAAATACATTGGCAGAAATCGTCGATGATTATCTAAATATTACACGTATTGAGCTTGGCACAATGCAATATCATTTTGATACGATAAATCTAAAAATTCTGGTCAAGGAAGTTGTTGATGAGTTGCGACCAAATTTTGAAAAGACGAAGACGAAACTAATTCTTGAAATAGATGAAGCTCCTGATTATCGAATGCTTGTAGACAAAATAAAACTTAAACAAGTATTTGAAAATCTAATAGATAATGCATTTAAATACACCCCAAGTGGTCATGTCAAAGTTAGTCTTTATAAAGACACAAAAAAATCAGTTATTATCTTTAAAGTATCAGATACGGGTATAGGAGTATCAGAAGAAAATATTTCAAAACTATTCGAAAAGTTTTCTAGAGCAAGAAATGCAGATCAGACAAATAAAAAAGGTACAGGCCTCGGTTTATTCGTGGCAAAAGAAATAGTTAAAGCTCATAAAGGTGAGATATATGCAAGTTCAGCCGGAGAAGGTAAGGGCTCAGAATTTACTGTTGAACTTGATCCATTAAATAAAATATAAAAACCGAAAGGGCACGCTTGGATGAGGTTGCGTGCCCTGGTTAGAGTTTTTCTCTCGGTGCAGAATTTTGAATCCACACTCGAAATTTCGGTCTTACTTGACCGTGAGTGGAATGGTTGCGAGAGGTAATATTTTCTCGATTCTCACCTTTACCCATCCCACGAAACGCAGACGCAGCCTCCCTAGTAATGGAACTATCGATTTCTCGACCTTCAGCTACGAGTTTTACCAACTTGAACGCTTCACGCGTATTCATATCTGCATAAATCATAACAGATATTATATATAATGTAAACACCTGTGGAAAAGCCTATTTTAGAAGCTCTTCTACGATATTTTTAACCAAGAGACCATCAGCTTTACCAGAAAGCTCTTTCATCAATAAGCCAACCACTTTACCAGATGATTTTGAATCAATAGGACCAGATTTTTTTAATTCGTCGATTTTGTTTTGAACAATCTTTCTGACTTCATCCTCACTCATCATTGCAGGTAGAAATGATTCAAGAATTATAAGCTCAGATTTTTCTTTTGCGACAAGATCTGCTCTACCACCTTTTTCAAAGCTTTCTATAGAATCTTTTCTTTGCTTCACACTTCTTCTTATGAGTGATAAGGCTTTATCATCATCGATTAGGGCTGAATCTGATCCACTAGAAATCATTTCATTGAGAAATAAAGCATCTAATCCGCGCAAAGTATCCAGTCTGACCTGATCTCGCGCCCGCATAGCTTGTTTAACATCCTCTTTTATTTTTGAGTGAATTGTATTTGACATGGAATGATTATAACACAATTATTTTCGAGGAGGTGCGACCTCCCAGACGTTCGAGGAGGTGCGACCTCCCAGATGTGCGAGGAGGTGCGACCTCCCAACCAACCTCCCAACCAACCTCGACATCCAAAATCCCAAATGTTAATATTCACACATGAAAAAAATAATATATATAATTGTAATCGTTGGAATAATTATCGGTTTACATTATCTTTTGGACAAAGATTTGCAGTCTGCGATCGGTATAAAACAAAATGTTGAGGCAAATGCAACTTCTACCGAATCAGTTTCGAAGACTGAAAGTACAGTTGAAACGACAAAGTCAACAACTTCAAATGACAATACGCAGATTAATAAACAAAATAAAAATTTTATGCATAAAATAACAATTGAGACAAATATGGGAACGATAGCCTTTGAGACTTATGATAGTGATGCACCAAAGACAGTAAAAAATTTTATTGATCTTGCAAATAAGGGATTTTATAATGGTCTAATCTTTCACCGTGTAATAAATGGTTTTATGATACAAGGTGGTGATCCAACAGGAACAGGACGAGGTGGACCTGGATATCAATTTGAAGACGAACTCAATCCAAATACAGAATCATATAAAGCAGGTTATGCAAGAGGCGTAGTTGCAATGGCAAATGCGGGTCCAAATACAAACGGTAGTCAGTTCTTCATAATGCATAAAGACAACAATTTGCCACACAACTATTCGATATTTGGAAGAGTGGTAAGCGGTCTTGATGTTGTAGATAAGATTGCAAATACAAAGACAGGAGAAGGAGATAGACCAATAAGTGACGTTAAAATGCTAAAGGTAACAGTATCGGAAATAAAATAGTATAGTATTTGTTTCCCTTTAGATATATACTACAAATATGAATACAATCATCATTGTCTTTGTTATTATCGCTTTTGTAGTAAATCTTGGATTTGTGATTGCAATGCTTCGAAGAAAAAATTCTGAGCAACCAGCACAGGGTGGCGATAGTCTCAGATTGATCTTGGAACAAATGAATGAATTAAATAGAACGGTTGATAGAAAAGTTGGGGATTTGACCAAAAC
>CAZRJE010000055.1:0-2627 GCA_964600335.1 uncultured Candidatus Saccharibacteria bacterium | reverse complement strand
GATTTTGCCACAAAGAAGAGAAGAGTCCTTGAAGAAATCTGCATGGTAATCGGGCACCCGAAACCTCTTGAATGCGAGCGGAAGTTTGTGATCAGGAAGTTTAATCTACGGGATATAACTGTTCCATATTCGGTGAGTGAGATATATCAATATTATCTCCGTCCGCGATCGACCGGAGTTGAGTGCCGGATTCGGTCTCGAGAGGACGACGACGGTACTGTCTTTTATCTCACTGAAAAAGTGGACATGGGGAGGGGTATGAGGTCTGAAAAAGAAATCGTCCTATCTCCTCATGAATATTCAAGACTCCTTTGCGAGGTTGATACCGGTATGGGCGGTATTCGCAAGGTTCGTCTCTGCTTCTTTTGGAAAGGCAGATTCTTTGAGGCTGATATCTTTGTTTCGCATCGAGGACTCTGCACAGTTGAAGTCGAGTGTACGACGCTCAACATGGATGATGAGATTGAATTCCCTCCTTTCCTGAAAATCATCAAAGAAGTGACTGGGAAAGCGGAATATTCGAATTCTCACATATCGCGATTTGGCATTCCGCAGGATTGAATCACAGCCCGAGGCACGCGCCTCGGGTTTTTTGTAGGAGGTGCGACCTCCCAATGAGTCCGTGAGGTGCGACCTCCCAATAGCTCGAGGAGGTGCGGCCTCCCAATAGCTCGAGGAGGTGCGGCCTCCCAATAAGTCCGTGAGGTGTGATCACTGACAGTGTTTGATAATATCGATTCAAGTGGAGTTTAATATCGAGTAGGTATATAATGAAAATTGATTATTTATCAGATTAATTAACATGACGAAAAAGAAAAATTTCATTAAGCTCAAGGACAGACCTAGAGAGAAAGACAGGCTTTTTTATAGTATGGCAATAGAGAATCTGATCATTGAATATTCATCAAAAATAAAGGACCAAGAAATAGAGAGAATGTTTAGACAGTGCTTTCCGAGTACGCTGGACACAACCGTATATTATCGTGAAGACAAGTCGCATCATCCAGATACTTTTATTGCAACAGGAGATATAGAAGCGATGTGGCTTAGAGATTCTACAAATCAGGTGTGGCCGTATCTTGGTTTCATGAATGATGATGAAAGTTTGAGAAAGATGATTCAAGGTCTAATACATCGCCAAACAAAGTGTTTGCTTGTTGATCCTTATGCAAATTCATTCCAGGACTTCGCTGTTAAAAATCCTGCCAAGAATCCATGGTGGCCACAAGGTAAACATTGGAAGAAAGGCGTCTGGGAGAGAAAATTTGAAATAGACAGCATCGCTTCATTTTTTAGATTGGCAAAAGGGTATTATGAAAATACTGGCGATATAAAACCTTTTAATTCCGAGTGGGTGAAAGCGTTGAAAACTGTATTGGAGTTACTGAGAAAAGAACAAAGTACTCTGAATAAAGAAAACATAAACAATTTGTTTAGATTCACAATGGCCAATGATAAAACTTTTCCATCGGTCAGACTTGCTGGATATGGTTATCCAGGAAGAAAATGTGGTTTAGTTAGAAATTTATTTAGACCATCAGATGACGAGGCTGTGTTCCCATATTCTATTCCATCGAATGTAATGCTGGTCGTAACCCTTAGAGGCTTGCTCCCTATTCTTGAAAAAATAAATGGAAATCAGTTAGTAGAAGATGTTTCTCGTATTGCACAGGAAATAGACAATGGAATAAAGCGTTTTGGTATTGTTAAGCATCCAGAATTTGGAGACATTTATGCATATGAAGTTGATGGATTTGGTTCGGTATGTGTTATGGATGATCCTAATATTCCAAGTCTGTTGAGCCTACCTTATTTGGGCTATTGTTCAAATAATGATCCTGTCTATGTTGCAACCAGAAAATTTATTTTCAGTGAATGGAATCCATTCTTTGCAAAAGGTTCTGTTGTTTCGGGTTTAACAAGTCCTCATACAGGAGTAGTTGATCAATTGTGGCCTATGGCGACTATTATGCAAGCTCTAACTTCAAATGATAAATTTGAAGTTATCTCATGTTTAGAAGATTTGAAGAAGACTCACGCTGGTACATATTTTATTCATGAAAGTGTAAATGTGGATAATCCCAAGAAATTCACGCGACCATGGTTTGGTTGGGCCAATTCATTGTTTGGTGAGCTTATTATTCAGGTAATGAAGAGGTTTCCTGATGCTATAATACCCTCATGAAACCAATTCAATGGAATAAAGTCACGAAACTTTCTCAGATTGTAGCGATTATATTATTCGTTTGTGTTTTTTATTTTGGATTTTATCTTGGTGGCAAGGTGAAAGTTTTCAAGGTATTGGGAGAAGAGATCAATAATGTCCAATTTCAATGTAAAGACGACAAATCCATTCACGCAATTTTTTACAAGAATGCTGTGCGCTTAGAAACGAATATAGGTCTCGAAGCTTTCCTGCATCAAACTATTTCCGCTTCCGGAGCGCGATATGCAAATGATGATGAATCACTAGTCTTCTGGAATAAGGGTGACACTGCTTTTTTGACGCAAGGAGAGAAGGCGGTGGTGACGTATTCGGAGTGCCATATTTGATACAGTTGACGAAGTATTCATTTAGGCATAATACCCAAAAATCGGGGTATGATTTAGCATTACCACGGCTTCAT
>CAZRJE010000054.1:0-2636 GCA_964600335.1 uncultured Candidatus Saccharibacteria bacterium | reverse complement strand
TGCCAGACAATACTTCTGCCATTTTGATTTCTCACAATTTCGCCACAATCAAAAGAGCCTCAAAGATAATTGTTTTGGAAAATGGTTCCATCAGAGAGCATGGAACACACGAGGATTTGGTCAATAAGAAGGGCGTCTATGCTGAAGCCTTCAATAAGCAAAAGAAAGAGTTTGAGTGATAATACTAGAGTCAGTATAAATATCTCAGCTTGTTTAAGATTTATTTTCTCCACAGTCTATTAGCCAAAAGGATATTTTTGGGAGATAATATGTCTATATTAATATTTTAACAATACATATATGCCTCCAAGCTTTCCAAGCAATAATAATGGTTCAAATAATTCAAATGAGCCAAAACCATTAAATAAGACTGATAATGTTGCGAATCAAATACAAAACCAGGAAAATATTCCTCAAAATAATGTGCCAAAAAATGATACCCCGCAAACGATGAGAGATTTTTATGATCAAAATAAAAATCAGTTTGTAAATTATGGAGCTTCAAGCAATGCAAATGACCCTACAAATATTCCAGTAATGAATAATATTCCAACCATGAATAAGAGTCCGTTTACGCCGAGAAGTCAAAATATAAATGAGACTTCAGTGTCACACAAAAAATCACCACTAATTTCACTTATTGTATTGGTAGTCGTTCTCGCTATAGCAGGTCTCGCATATGCTTACAAAGATACAATAATGGATAAGTTTGTTTCAAAAGCACCTTTCTCCACCGGAAATATGTTTTCTGTTATAAGAAATGCATCAAAAGGTATAGAGAAAGCTACATACACTATGAACCTACAGATTTCTGGTTCAGAAACTGCAAGTGTCAATACGGGTGAAGATACAAACGGAATTCAAAATAGTCCTTTGGCTCTTGTAGCATTACTGCCATCTACATTTAAATTAGATACAACGATTACAGGAAATACTGCAAAGAACGAAAAAGGGAGTATAAATTCACAGTTTAGTGTCACGGGTATGGTAGATTTTGGAAATCTTAAGGCAGATCTGAGTCTTTCTTACATAATGATAGACAAAGAAATGTACATAAATATAGATAAAATACCTCAAATACTCGGAGATACAACAAAGATTCAAGGTAAATGGATACATATAAACGCAAAAGATCTCGGATCTAGATATGGATTGACCGCAAATAATAATAAAAATATAGATTCACCTGAGTACAGGAAGAGCAATGCGCTCCTGATTTCTTTACTCGATAAAAATAACGTGGTTAGTATCATAGGTTCACCAGTCCGAGAAAAAGTCGGTGAATTTTCAACATACAGATATGACCTGACATTAAACGAACAAGGTGCCACACAATTCTTAAAAGATATTGAGCAAAACAAGGATACAATTCTCTTTACTCAAGAAATGAAAGATTCATTTGATCGCTTTATAAAGACACAAGATCAAACGCAGATAAGTAAAGTAATAGAATATTTAAAGAAAAATGCCACTGTCATGGTATGGGTTACAAAGGAAGGTGCTCCAATAAAGATGAAATTATCTTTCAAACTTGAAACTCCACAATTAAGAAATACAAAGGGAAAGCAATTTAACTTTGACTTTACTGTTACTTTTAGTGATTTGAATAAAGCTATAAATATCACTGCTCCGAGTAGTTATTTGGAAGAGGATGATGCGTATTCATTGATAACTGGAAAATCTAAAGATTTGATTGCCTTTGAAAAAAATAGCGCTCAATTATCATCGATATATTTCTCATTAGCATCAGAATTTACCAAGAATAAAAGATATCCAGATGTTCTACCAGAAAGTCTGAAAAGTGATTTTATAAAGTCGTACACTGTAGTCAACAATGGCACTGATTTTAAACTCGTCTATGAAGTCAACTTTCCAAAATATTCAAAGGATAATGACAATTATTATGTAATAAAGAGGGTATATGGTTCGGGATCCTTGCCAACATACGGTCTTTATATGGTTAACGGAACAAATACTATGAATTCTAGGTCAAATTCTTTAGAAGCTGATATTCAAAATAAAATAGATTCAGATAAAGATGGACTTCCTGATGCTCTAGAAAAATACATTGGTACAAATCCATTGAAGAAAGATACAAATATTAAGCTCTAATATTAAATGATATTAAAAAAGACAATAATCACTCTTGCAGTTCTTGTGGTTATTGTCTTTGTGATTGGATATGTATTCTCGGCAAATGATGCAATAAAAGTCTTGGACAGGGAAAACGATGATATCTTTGCTAGACTTGAGAAAGCTGAAGAAAATCTCAAAAAGGAAGAGACGAAATTGGATTATCTAAAGACCATTGCATACAATTCTAGAACTGATCTGCCCGTCATCAGTCAAGGTATAAATGATATAGCCTCAAAAATCGATGATAGTGATCGCATCATTGATGAGAAGATAAATGGTAAGAAAATCACCGACTATATAAATAATAAAACTCGAGCAAGCATCATTCTCAAAGAGGAGTCAGTAAATAATATACTCAATAAATGGCTTTCAATTCTTCAATCAAAAGATGCTTCAAAGCTTTCAATAGCTGATATAGAGAAAATTTCAAAAGATTTAGGTCTGGCTTTAAATTATGTCAGTGAATTAAGATCTGAAATAAAGAATCTTGAAAAAATAAA
>CAZRJE010000053.1:0-2682 GCA_964600335.1 uncultured Candidatus Saccharibacteria bacterium | reverse complement strand
ATATCATCGACTCGATTTATAAATTCTGGTCTAAAATAATCTTTGAGTGAAGACATTACTTTTTCTTTTGCCTCAGAATAATTTTCGCGATCATGATTGCTTGAATCTTTTGCAAAACCAAGCTTTTCCATACGTTCAATATATTGTGCTCCAATATTTGAAGTCATAATGATTACTGTATTTCTAAAGTTAACAGTTCTACCCTTCGAATCAGTCAAACGTCCATTGTCGAGAACTTGAAGCAAGATATTGAACACTTCAGGATGAGCTTTTTCTATTTCATCAAATAGAATCACCGAGTATGGTCTATGACGAACTGATTCGGTGAGATTGCCACCTTCTTCATGACCAACATATCCAGGAGGAGCGCCAATGATCTTTGACACGGAATGTTTTTCCATAAATTCTGACATATCGACTCGAATGAGAGCTTTATCATCATTAAATAGAAATTCTGCTAGAGCTTTTGTAAGTTCGGTCTTTCCTACACCCGTAGGTCCAAGGAATATAAATGATCCGATAGGTCTCGAAGGGTCAGCAACTCCTGCTCGTGAACGCCTGATTGTATCAGCAATCTTTTTGACAGCTTCATCTTGACCGACTATTCTTTGCTTCAATTCCTCTTCCATGCGAATGAGTTTTGAAGCTTCGGATTCGAGCATTCTGGATACTGGTATACCCGTCCATCTCGACACAACTCCTGCAATATCTTCGGAGGTTATCTCTTCTTTCAATATCCTTCTAGATGTCTGTAATTTCTTTAATCTCTTTGTCTTTTGTTCCAATTCTTTTTCTAATCCAGGAATTTTGCCATAGCGCAATTCTGCAGCCTTTGCGAGATCAGCCCTTGCTTCAGCCATTTCAGCCTCAATTCGCAGACTCTCAAGTTCTTTCTTTATAGATTTGAGACTGACGATTGTTTCTTTTTCATTCTTCCATTTGAGCTCAAGTTCTTTTGTACTTTCTTTTAGATTTGCTATCTCTTCTTCGATTTTTTCTTTTCTAGCTTTGCTAGATTTATCGACTTCACCTTTCAATGCTTCTTTTTCTATTTCAAGTCTCATGACTTTTCTTCTAGTCTCTTCGAGTTCTGGGGGCATATTTTCAAGAGAAATCCTAAGTGATGATGAAGCTTCATCTATGAGATCTACGACTTTATCAGGCAAGAATCGATCTGAAATATACCTACTTGCAAGATTTACAGCAGAAACAATAGCATCATCTGTGATTCTGACACCATGAAATAATTCATACTTTTCTTTTAGACCACGAAGAATGGCGATAGCATCGTCAACACTAGGTTCACTCACATATACAGGCTGAAATCTTCTTGTGAGAGCAGGATCCTTTTCTATATATTTCTGATATTCCTTGAGAGTTGTAGCTCCTATAGCTCTTAGTTCACCACGAGCAAGAGCAGGTTTCAACATATTTGAAGCATCCATAGACCCTTCGGCAGATCCGGCGCCAACCAAAGTGTGAATCTCATCGATAAAAAGAATTATCTTACCTTCGGATTTTTCGACTTCTTTCAAAATATTTTTGAGTCTCTCTTCAAATTCTCCGCGATACTTCGTACCAGCAATGAGTGAACCAAGATCGAGTGATACGAGTTCTTTGTCTTTCAGTGATTCAGGTACATCACCTTGTGCCATTCGAAGTGCTAAGCCTTCAGCTATAGCAGTCTTACCGACGCCCGCTTCTCCGATCAAAATTGGATTATTTTTTGTACGTCTTGAAAGTATCTGAATGATTCTCATTATCTCACTATCACGCCCAATCACCGGATCGAGTTTATTTTCTTTTGCGAGTCGTGTGAGAGATCTTGCATATTTTGTGAGAGTTCTATATTTCTTGGGTTCTTCTCCACCAGACTTTGGTGCTTTGCGTATGGTCTCTACAATCTTGAGCACCGAGCTTTTTTCTATTTTAAATTTAGTCAAAATGTCTTTTGCACTATTTGGTATATCCAAAATAGACAAAAATAAATGTTCTGTGGAAATGAATTCATCTTTCATATCTGTAGTAAGTTTCAGAGAATTGTCGAGGACTTGTGCTAATTCTGGGGTGATATATATCTGATAAGAAGGAGAAAGAACGTTCGATCCATCTGCGGATTCGATACTTTCCAAAACCATATCTATGAGAACAGGCGTATCTATTTCTAGTTTATCGAGAATTGATTGAACCATACTCTCTTCTTGCAATATCAAGGCGCAAAGTAAATGATTTGGTCCAACATGATTTTGACCTCGCTCAATAGCGAGTTCATGGGCTCTTTTAAGAGCTTCTCTTGCTTTTGTCGTTAATTTTGAAATAGGAGGCATAAATTCATAATAACAGGATTTCGGAGTTCGGGCAAGGAAACCAAATCGAAGCAATAGAAAAACCGGCGAAGGAAGCGTACCTTCGCCGGTCTCGGCTCCCACGTGCGTGGAGGAAGCCGTACGTACGTTGGGGAGGGTCGCCGAAAGGTCCAGAATCGGCGACCCTCCCCTCGACCTCACCCCATGAACGAACTGACTGCTGTAAGGATACCATATACAGTTTATTTGTCAAGCAGATTTATATTAAAAAATCATGCAGAACGAAAAAGAGCCTCATTAGGCCCTATTTTCCGAGACTCTCTATCTTTACCTTAGTAAATGGCTGTCTATGACCATTCTTTTTGTAGTAGCGACT
>CAZRJE010000052.1:0-2732 GCA_964600335.1 uncultured Candidatus Saccharibacteria bacterium | reverse complement strand
CGAACAAAAGCGCGCATGGCACTCCTTTCTTTGCGCCTCGCAAGAGGCTTTGTTTAGATGAGCATCACGTCCACAACAATTTGTCAATGAACGTGCTAATCTGTCAATATTGTAACACATCTATATAATAAATGCAAGTATTGTGGATAATGTCGAAATAGAGCCATTCTTGAACACTAAAGTTGCTCCAAATATATGATATAATACGTATATCATACCCATGATTTACAGAATAAAAGTCTTTTGGGTAACATGTTTCATTCAGAGAATCATATATTTATTATGCAAGATACCTTTCAAATATTTCTTTCGTTTCAATGTAAATGGCCTAGAAAATTTGTCTAATTTGAGACAGGTTATATTTGCAGTAAATCATACGAGTCAATTTGATCCATTTTTTTTAAATTCCGGCTTATCTTTTTTACATCCATTGAAACCAATATTTTTTGTTGCTCGAGAAAGGAAGTTTTATGGAGATATGAGTATAGGTCGATGGTTGTATGGAAAATATCTATTCCAAATATTAGGAGCTCACCGAGTCTATGTTGGTCTTAAGGATTATAGACAAGCTTTTGTGAATCATATAGAAATATTGAATGCTCAAGGCAGTGTCTGTATCTTTCCAGAAGGTACTAGGACCAAAGATGGTGATATTCACGAAGCCAAAGGTGGAGTAGGTTTCTTGAGTTCATATTTACATATACCTGTTATGCCGGTCTATATATCTCAAGCATTTGGAATATCTTTTAGGAGTGTTTTATCTAGAAAACACAGTATTACAGTTTGTTTTGGTAAGCCGATATTTCCTAAAAGAAGAAAGGTTTTGAGTCATGAAGAGAGTAAAGAATTTTCAAATAAGATAATGGACGAGATACGAGCTCTCAAGGTAATTCATGAATATAAAATAAAGTCAAATCAATAATCAACATCTATACTTGTAACAGAAGATGACAGGTGTATCATTATATCGGATTCAACCGAGGAGGAAAATGTGAGCGCAAGACTCTCCAAAGTTGTTCAAAATAAGTATTGGCGAAAAGTCATCCTCATTGAGGAAGGAGGTGTGAAAAGAGATGAACATAGTCCGTCTGTTGTGTGGTTTCATGGTAGTGCAGGTGGCACTATCAGCGGGCGATTGGAGGCTTTCCGAGAAGACGGAAGTGACCAAAAGAGAGCTCGAGCAAATCGAATCGACACCAGTGGGTTTGCTTGGCCACTGGATGAGTCGCAGTGATTACTACGATACGAACTGGTATGCGAAGATACCGGTTCAGATGATTGAGAACATGATCACGGCGGGTCGATTCCCTGAAAAGGATTTCGGCTCTGGTCAGTCTCGATCGTTACTTCGAAGTTCTCTGAGAGATTCTTTTTCTGAGTATGTCATCGAAAACAATCCTTTCGTGCAGAGAATGCAGGTTTTGTTTGATGATATTGTGGATGGGAAGCTCTTCAGGTTTTTCATGAATGGCCTTCGCGAAGAGAAAGATCAGATTTCTTCGCCATTTGATGATGTCCGTCTCCCTCTTTCAGATTCTGGAGTGAAATCCGGTTTCAATGAAGGGATTCGGTTTTTGCGTACTGACCCTTATGGATTTGTAAACTATACTCTCGCTTATGGCGGGGAAGAAATGTTTACGGTTCAATCGAGGGTGTACTACAGGGACTTTCATGTTCCTGTCGCTGAAGCTGTAATCCAAGTTCCGATCGATAGTACTGGTTGGAAAGTTGGACTTGGTTATCGCTTCGCTGAGTCGATCGAAAGTCGTTACAACGACGAATTCGAGAGACAGCGTTACAATGGTCTTTTCATCGGGGTTCAGGGACCTTTGATGAGTGGCACTATTCATGCTGAGTTTGAAACTTCAGCAGATCGTACGATGTTCATCATCGTTTACGGTATCGGTTTCTAGAGGCCCTGCATTTCGCGGGGCCTTTTCTATTACACTGAATAAACTGTGAATAAGTATATTTTGTATAGTTGCTAGAATGACATTATGCACAGACTTTCAAATTTTGTAAATTTCTTAAAGAATCAAGGATTATACCCAAATCCGCCGATAGTAAATTCACCGCATGCACCCAAAATAATAGTTAATGGCAAAGAAATGCTTATGTTTGCTACAAATAATTATTTGGGTCTTTTGAATGATCCGCGAGTCATTGAAGCGTCGATTGAAGGAGTGAAAAAATGGGGAATAGGAAACGGTAGTGCCAGACTTTTGACCGGCAATTTGGATATTCATGGTTTACTCGAAAGAAAAGTCGCAGAATTTAAGGGTCGAGAAGCATCACTTACTTTTGTATCGGGATATATGGCAAATTCTGGGACAATACCTGCGATCGTAAATACTCCGAGATTGTCCATGTTTTCTATATTGAAAGGAAAGATCGAGAGAGATAAAAATACAATTATATTTAGTGATGAATACAATCATGCAAGTATTATCGCTGGCATTAGAATGAGTGGAGCACCAAAAGAGATATATAAACATCTTGATGTTGAAGATTTAGAAAATAAACTCAAAAAATATTCAAAGAATCAGAGAAAGATTATTATCACCGATGGAGTATTTAGTATGGATGGTGATATTGCTCCTTTGCCTCAGATCGTTAGTCTTGCAAAGACATACAATGCAATCGTTTATCTCGATGATGCACATGGTACAGGAATATTAGGACCAAGTGGAAAAGGTGTGGAAGACTATTTTGGTATGAATGGTTCGGTCGAT
>CAZRJE010000051.1:0-2888 GCA_964600335.1 uncultured Candidatus Saccharibacteria bacterium | reverse complement strand
GTTCATATTGCCCCAGCATTTGGTAGTGACGATTTGAATCTCTCAATAAAAAATCATTTACCATTTGTACAACATGTTTCTATGGGCGGTACAATGAAAAAAGAAGTCACTGATTTTGTAGGAATGCAAGTGAAACCGAAGAGTTCTGATGAAGACAAAAACGCTCACCAGAAAACTGATATTGTAGTATTGAAATATTTGGCAGAAAAAGGTTTTCTCTTTGGAAAAGAAAAAATTTTACATTCATACCCACACTGTTGGAGATGTGATACGCCACTACTAAACTACGCGACTTCTTCTTGGTTTGTAAGAGTTGAAGATATGAGAGATGATCTTGTAAAAGTGAACAAAAAGATAGACTGGATTCCATCTTCAGTCGGTGAAAGTAGATTTGGAAATTGGCTTGAGGGAGCGAGAGATTGGGCAATATCTAGAAGTAGATTTTGGGGTGCTCCTATACCAGTATGGCTCAATAGTGAAGGCGATGAATATGTCGTAGGCTCGATTGAGGATTTGAAATCATATATAAAGCCAAGAAATACGTACATAATCATGAGACATGGTGAAGCAGAAAATAATATCTTGGGAATATTGAGTGGTGATCCAGATTTTCCTCATACTTTGACAACAAAAGGCGAAATGCAAGTAGAGAAGACTGCAAAGAAACTCAAAGGTAGGAAATTTGATCATATATTTGTATCTCCATTTGTTAGAACAAAAAGGACACTCGAAATCATGAGAAAGAGTTTTTCATGGACAGAAGAGATGATCTCTTTTGATACGCGCCTCCGAGAGATAGGGGTGGGGGATTCAAATGGTATGAATATTGAAGAGTATTTCAAGAGTTTTCCTATAGAAAGGCGTTTCGATATTGCACCTAAGGGCGGTGAAAAATATGGCGATATAAAAAAGAGAATGGGTGATTTTATATATGATATTGATAGTCGCTATGAAGGAAAAAACATTTTGATAATCACTCATGAAACGCCGGCATTTCTCCTTGAATGCGTAGTTGATGGTTTGAATAAAGTCGAATGTCTAGAGAGAAGAAAGGATGAAGAATATATCAAAAATGCAGAATATAGAGATTTGGATTTTAGAGCTCTGCCACATAATGATGATTTTGAAATAGATTTGCATAGGCCGTTTATAGACAATATCGTTTTAAGATCTGAAAAGGGTGAAATACTCACGAGGGTCCCGGATGTCTTTGATTGTTGGTTTGAATCTGGGTCCATGCCTTTTGCTTCAAATGGATATCCAAAGAAAAATCTGAAATTTTTTAATCCTAAGAAGAAAACACATTTTCCCGCCGATTTTATCGCAGAAGGATTGGATCAGACTAGGGGCTGGTTTTATTCTTTGCTTGTACTTGGTGTATCTCTATTTAATAAGTCCCCGTACAATAAGGTCATAGTAAATGGTCTTATATTGGCAAGTGATGGACAAAAGATGTCGAAATCAAAAAAGAATTATCCGGATTTACTCGACATTGTAAACAAATATAGTGCTGATGCTCTCAGATTTTATCTTTTATCGTCACCAGTTGTAAGAGGAGAGGACCTCTGTTTTAGTGAAAAAGGAGTCGATGAAGTTGTAAAAAAGATATCAAATCGTCTTCTAAATGTTTTAGAATTTTACAAAATGTATGCCAATCAAACATTCTCAGTAAAAAAAGTTACAGACAATATTCTCGATGAATGGATGCATTCTGTGTTAAATAAGACGATCAAAGAAGTCACTCTATCACTAGAAGACGGATATATCGATAGGGCAACACGTAGTATAGAAAATATACTGGATGATTTGTCTACTTGGTATTTGAGAAGATCGAGAGATAGATTTAAGGGTGAATCTGTATATTCGGCAGTATCATCACTTGGATATTTTATTCTTGAAATATCAAAGATACTGGCTCCTTTCATGCCATTTCTATCCGAGTATATTTTTGGCGAAATGAAAAATATTCATGCAAATAAATCTGACTTTGCTTTTTGTAAGGAATTTGAAAAAACAAGTATTCATTTACTCGATTGGCCAAAGTCTCGAAATATAAATCAGCATTTACTCGATGAAATGAAAATTGCGAGAGAATTGTCTTCAAAAGGTCTAGAAGCAAGATCGAGGTCAAAAATAAATGTTCGTCAACCGCTTGCATCTTTGAAGACAAATATTGTTTCGATTCAAGATATAGACGAGGATCTAAGAAGGGTGATTCTCGATGAAGTAAATGTCAAATCAATAATCTATGAGAAGGCACTCAAAGATGAGGTATCGCTTGATACAATGATAACAACTGAACTCAAAGAGGAAGGTATATATCGTGAAATAAATAGAATGATTCAAGATATGAGAAAAGAATCAAAATTGACCGTAAAAGATATCGTAAATCTGAATATTTCGACAGATGATATGGGAAAGAGAATAGTAGATAAATATTCAAAAGAATTAAAGCAAAATTGTTCTGTGAGAGAAATTGTATTTGATAATATTAGAGATAGTGAGGGTGTGAATATTCAGGGTATAAATATAAAGATTGAGATAAAATAGAAATGGCCCGAATTTCTCCGGGCCATTGAATGAATACACAGTTTCTTCTTCTATCTCGCATGCAAGACAGATGGGGGTTTGGCTGCGGTTTTCACTCGGTATCGTCTAGCCAGTAGAACAGGATTGCCGATGCATTGACTTTTTCGAGATATGCACGGCCCATTCCCAGAACGACTGGCAATTGTTGGATGAAATCCACAAATGTCGGGCTCCTTCCAACAACCAAGCCTGTACACCCGTAAGCTTGTAAACGATTTAATCGCGTCCCCTCAGTAGTTGAAAAGACACGATTCTAATGCTATTGTAACAGGATTAAGTGCGAGCGTCAATATTATGTA
>CAZRJE010000050.1:0-2919 GCA_964600335.1 uncultured Candidatus Saccharibacteria bacterium | reverse complement strand
CAAATGGATCAGTCATGGTGAGATATGGAGACACGGTGATATTGGCTACCGCTGTTATGGGCGAAGAAAAGAATGGAGACTTTTTTCCACTCACGGTTGATTATGAGGAAAGATTTTATGCTGCAGGGAAAATCTTAGGATCGAGATTCGTTCGCAGAGAAGGAAGACCTTCTACGGAAGCAATACTTTCAGGAAGAATCGTCGATAGAACTATAAGACCACTTTTTGATCAGAGAATGAGAAATGAAGTACAAGTCGTTGTCACAACTCTTTCAATTGGAGAAGATGATCCTGATGTCGTCTCTGTAATCGCTGCGTCTCTCGCTCTCGGTACATCAAATATTCCTTGGAATGGACCAGTCTCAGCGATTCGCATTTCGAAAACAAACGATTGGAATATAAATCCTGAGATAAAAATGAGAGAAGATAAGAACGTTGTTTTCGATATGATAGCTTGTGGAAAAGATGGAATGATAAATATGATTGAGGTTGGTTCAAAACAAGTCAGTGAAACTGAAGTAAATGAGGCATTAAGTAGAGCATCAAAGGAAATAGAACTGATTCAAGATTGGCAGAAAAAAGTCATAAAAGATATGTCTGTGGAAAAAGTGGTGATAACTTTTCCCGAGCTTACTCCCGGTACAGAAGAATTGTTCAAAGACAAAATTTCTCCACGGCTTAAATCCTTTGTATTTTCTGGAGCAGGAAAAAAGGGTTTGGGAGAAGTGCATAAAGAGTGGATAAATATCTTTTCCACAACTTATCCAGAAGGAAATGTTTCACTTGCGGAAGCCTATTTTGAAGAGATGGTAAATAATCTTATTCACGATGAGGCCATCGATAATAATCAAAGGGCAGATGGTAGAGGCATGGACGAGATTAGACCATTATTTGTTCAAGCAGGAGGTGTTTCACCGATACTTCACGGCTCAGGAATATTCTATAGAGGTGGTACTCATGTTATGTCTACCCTGACTTTGGGTTCCCCTCAGGATGCATTGGTCATCGATGGTGTCGTTGCACAAGAGGACAAGCGTTTCATGCATCATTACAATTTTCCTCCTTTCTCAACAGGTGAAACAGGAAAGATTGGCGGTACAAATAGAAGAATGATAGGTCATGGTGCTCTCGCTGAAAAAGCACTCTCGGCCGTCATACCAGAAAAAGAAGTCTTTCCTTACACTGTGAGACTTGTATCAGAAGCTTTTGCTTCAAATGGTTCTACGTCGATGGGTTCAGTCTGTGCTTCGACACTCGCTCTCATGGATGGGGGTGTGCCTATAGTTGCTCCTGTCGCTGGTATAGCTTCTGGACTTATGATGCGTGAAAAGAATGGAAAAATAGAATATAAAGTTTTGACTGATATTCAAGGACCTGAGGATCATCATGGAGATATGGATTTTAAAGTTGCAGGAACTCGAAATGGTATCACAGCAGTACAAATGGATGTAAAGGTTTCAGGTATCCCTCTAAATATTCTTGCTGAAGCTTTGGAAAAAGCAAAGACTGCCAGATATAAAATTTTGGATTTGATTGAGAAAGAAATTCCAAAATCACGTGAAAAGATTTCTGCAAATGCTCCAGAGATAATCGTAATGAAGATTAAGCCAGATCAAATAGGTTTAGTCATTGGCACAGGAGGAAAGACGATAAATGAAATTCGAGACAAAACTCTTGTCGAGGACATTTCAATCGAAGATGATGGAACTGTATTTATCACCGGAAAAAATGAATCAGCTAGTAAAGCCAAAGAGATTATTTATGGTATGACTCGAGAATATCTTCCTGGAGAAAAGTTTGAAGGTGAAGTCGTGAAACTTATGGAATTCGGAGCATTTGTACGTATTGGACCAAATGCAGAAGGCTTGGTACATGTATCCGAGTTTGCACCATTTAGAGTCGAGTCACCTGCAAATTATGTAAAAGAAGGAGACAAGGTCCCTGTGACCCTAAAGGAAATAGATGATAAAGGTAGAATGAATCTATCAATAAAAGTTAGTGATCCTAATTTCTTTACAAAGAAAGAAGAAGTTTCACAGCCAAGAAATTCTACTCCAAGATTTGAAAAGAAAGAATGGAAGAAAAGATAGGTTTCATAGTATAATCTATTCATGAATGAAAACTCTCCTTTACAAAATGATGTGAATAATATGGTGGGAACAAAATCAGTACCAGATAATTCTCCGCATAAATTACCACCACATACAATCATAAGAACTTTTGAAGGAGACTTGGCAGAAGCAATGGCACATGGCAAGACATCATATGCTCGTCTTGCTATCGAGCAAAATAAGAATTCAAAAGGCGAAGAGATAGTAAAAAATGCGAGCATCGAAACCGGTGAAGAGAAGAGTCATCTTTTGAGAAATATTATCTTTGTATTTTTGGGTATTGTACTTCTTGGTGGTGGGGGATACGGAGGATATTATTTGTTTACAAAAAGTACATTATTTGTCTCGTATACAACAGTTCCTGTACAGAAAGTTGAAAAAGCAAAAAGTGTTTTGCCAAAAGATAGTGAGATTAGATTCGATATGTCAAATCAAAGTAAGCTTGTCGAACGCTTGAATGCTATTGTTCTCTCTCAAAATAAACCAAATACAATAGTAGAGATATTACCAAGTATTCAGGATGGAGAAAATTTGCGAGTTCTCAGTATTGAAGAATTAAAGAAAGCATTTGACCTATATATTCCTGATCAAGTAAATAGATCACTGACCCAAGAATATATGATCGGTGTATATACAGACAACAATTTGGAGTCTAGTATTTTTGTTGCCGTGAAAAACAATTATTTTCAAAATGCTTTTTCGGGTTTAGTCTCATGGGAAAGCGTACTACCAAATGATATTGGTATCTTTGTAGCATCTTCAACGAGATTAATTCGTGGAAGTTTTGTAGATAAGATAATCAAAAATA
>CAZRJE010000049.1:0-3025 GCA_964600335.1 uncultured Candidatus Saccharibacteria bacterium | reverse complement strand
AGAGTATATTATAAAAAGTGGCCCGAGATTACCTTTATATCCTAATACGGTTAAATGATCGATACTCTTAATCATAAAACTATCTGCAAACGGAATTAGAAAGAAAATAACAGACACTAAAAGAAGATATCTTCTGTATTGAAGATTAATTTCGCTATATTTGATACCGCATATTATTAACACCCAAAATAATGCCGTGATTGGTACCAGAGTTGCAAAAGCGTAACTTAGCTTTAAGACAAAAGTTGTTGGAAATAATCTAAAGATATAATCAAAACCGATCGAAACTGAAGTAGCAATGGTAAATATAAAGAATTTAATATTAAGATTTTTCTTAGGAGATTGAACTAAAACTGCTAAACCGAGAAACAAATTCAATAGTCCTGATATTGGAATTATCCACGACATAATTATATTTGAAATTTAATTAATCTTAATATATTCTCTTGAAACACATATTTGCATATTTCACTTAATTCATCTTCTCTTTTCTCTTCAGAAACATAATTCTTAATAGCTTGAAAAGTAAACGCAACATTATAAGCCACTCGATTATATAATGCATCAGATCCAAAAATTACATACTTATAATCGACTATTCTAAGTAATTCTTTTATACGACTGGGAGACACTCCGGATGTATCGAAATAAACACTATTATATCTAGTAGACATCTTCTTAATTCGATCACAATCGATCGCGTTTAGACCATAAGCACTCGCATGAGCCAATATAATATTTAACTTATAACGTTCCAAAAACTCAATAATTCCATTACTATCACAAAAATTTGAAAGTAATGCTTTACTCCTGGATCTAGTTTGCCCCTTAAATATCGGGTCAATTAAATTCTGATAAAATGAGGTCCCGCAATGAAACAATATTGGCAGATTATTCTCTTCTGAAAATCTATAAATATAATCTATTTTATCTTTTAGAATCGTGTCATTGTTCTCTGGATTAGGAAAAAAATTTTGTAAATTGGGATGCAATTTAATCCCAGATATATGATATTCATTAATTAGTATGGCTGATTTTCTCTCAATCATTTCCAGACTTTCATTTAGATCAAAAGAGCCAAAAATAATAAATCTATTATTCATATTAAATTTTGCATAAACATCCGCAACCTTAACCCACGGTTCAATTGGTAACAAGATACATCTATCGACTAATGCTGAGTCTAACTCAGCTAAAATCCTACGAATCCCAGAATAAGAATAAATCTGATCAATAAACTTTGATGTAAATTTGGGGAAATAATTAGTAAATATATCTGTTAGCTTATTCGACAATAAATTATAATTCAACAATTCCGATAGTTGTGGTCTTAAGAAATCTGATTTCGTGAGATGATTCAATCCAGAATTCAAATCAGTCTTAACACCCATCACGTCAAAAGGATGAACATGACAATCTAAAATACCGAATGACTGCTTTAACTTAATTTGATATAGTTCATTCATTAATCTAATTAAACTTGATTTGCACATACATGTAATTTTAATTTAAACGCTTTATATATGATACCATACCAATCATTTGTAATAATACCGATATTTCTGTCAATCCTATCTCTAACAACATTTAGCTTAATAATAATCAACTGTAAATTAACGAAAATCAGTCTTTCTTGGAGTGTAATGAACTTTTTTGTATCAGTTTGGTTCATAAGCTTTTCAATCATAATCACAACTTCGTCGCAACAAACTGCAATTCTTTTTAGATATTTCATGGATTTTTCAGCAATATTTGCATCATATCTATGGTTCTTGTTCACGAAGTATTTTTGCAATACCAATAATCAATTTCTTAACATATCTTCATTAATATTATTTCTAACTACAGTATTATTGAATTTCTCTTCATACTTCATAGCTGATATGGTTCCAAAACTAGATTTCAATTATTATGTAAACGCAAATATTGGATATTTTATTTTCCTATTTTTTGTGATCTACTCATTATTTTCGGGTTCCTATTTATTGATATCAAAAATTATTTCAACAAAATCTAATCGTGAAAGAGAACCACTAAAATGGATACTCTATTCATCTATAATTGGATTCATTGGTCTTGGTGGCGCATTTTTACCTTCCATTGGTATAATGATTAAACCATATTCAATCATTTTGTTCTCATTATTTTTTATTTTTACCACTTACACAATATATAAACATGAAATATTTGGGACAAGATTCTACCTCCTTCAAATATTTATTTCTATTTTGTGGATGTTTTTGGCAATAAAGATATTATTGGAATATAAAATAACGGGGGTGTTTTTTGCTGTATCAGTATCGACAACACTTATCACATTATCCGTCCTTACGCTTCTTTCAGTCAGGGCAGAAATAAAGACAGACCACCAAATAGACGAAACGGAAAAGCTGATCGATTATCGAGCATTCATAGCAAGGAGAATCATTTATAGTAGATCATTAGAAGGTAAATTTGATTATTATTTACGACCTCAAAGATGGTATTGGTTTAGAAACCGACCGTTTTTTTGACAAGTTTCAAAATAGAAAATAATTCATCCATATGTTCCTTTGTATGCTCTGCTGAGACGGTAGTCCTAAGTCTCGCCATACCTTTTGGCACAGCAGGCCAACGTGCACACGGAATAAATATTCCTCTTTTTAACAATTCATCGGCAACTTTTATAGCCTTTTTTTCACTACCAATGAAGATAGGAATAATCTGTGATTTTGAATTCATATAATCGATTCCGAGTCTTGTCAGATTATCTTTCATATACTCAGCATTTATCATCACGGTTTCCCTTCTCCATGTCTCATCTTGAGCCAAATCTATAGCTTTCATAATTCCAGTGACGATAGGTGGTGCGATAGGTGCGGTGAATATAAAACTATCAGCAGTTACCTTTATATAATCAATGAGTTCATTTGATCCAGTGACAAATCCTCCGACTCCCCCGAAAGATTTTGTAAATGTACCCATCAATATATCGACCGAACCATTCATACCAAAATAGTCTTCCACACCTTTTCCACTTGGTCCT
>CAZRJE010000048.1:0-3129 GCA_964600335.1 uncultured Candidatus Saccharibacteria bacterium | reverse complement strand
TCTTTTGCTGTAACATTTAGTATTCCATTTGCATCGACATCAAAACTTACTTCGATCTGCGGCATACCACGAGGTGAAGGAGGAATACCATCCAAGATAAATTTACCGAGTGATTTGTTGTCATGTGCCATCGGTCTTTCACCCTGAACTATATGAATCTCTACTGAAGTTTGATTGTCCGCGGCTGTCGAAAAGACTTGAGATTTCGCAGTTGGAACAGTCGTATTCTTTTCTATTAGTTTTGTAGAAACACCACCCATAGTCTCTATTCCAAGTGAAAGAGGAATAACATCGAGGAGAAGAACATCTTTGACATCTCCTGCCAATATTCCGCCTTGAATAGCGGCGCCTACGGCGACCACTTCATCTGGATTTACTCCCATATGAGGATCTTTGCCAAAGAATTTCTTTACCATTTCTTGCATTGCTGGCATTCTTGTCTGACCTCCTACAAGTACTATTTCATTTATTTCTCCGACCTTAAAAGGTGAAGCATCGATCGCCCTCTTTGTAATCATGAGTGCTCTATCCAAAAATTCCTGAGTCAATTCTTCAAGCTTTGCACGAGTCATATTTACGAGTAGGTGCTTTGGACCATCTGAGCCTGATGAGATAAATGGAATATTTATCTCAGTTTGCATCGCTGTCGACAATTCTATCTTTGCTTTTTCAGCGGCTTCATCGAGTCTCTGTAGTGCCAATGGATCTTTTTTGAGGTCTATATTATTTTCCTTTTGGAATGTATCAGCGAGCCAATTTACTATTTTTGCGTCTATATCGCGACCTCCCAAGTGTGAGTCTCCATCAGTTGATTTTACTTCGACCACATCATCTCCAACTTCGAGGACTGATATATCAAAAGTTCCACCTCCAAAATCGAATACAGCTATCTTCTCATCTTTCTTTTTGTTAAAACCATAAGCGAGTGCTGCTGCTGTTGGTTCATTTATGATTCGCTTCACATCGAGCCCTGCGATTTTTCCTGCATCTTTTGTCGCTTGTCTTTGTGAATCGTTAAAATAGGCAGGAACAGTAATGACTGCTTCTGTAATTTTTTCACCAAGACGAGCTTCTGCATCAGCCTTCAATTTTTGAAGTATCATGGCAGATACTTCTTCTGGACGAAGCCACTTGTCACCCATATGGACTTCTATACTTCCATTTGATGATTTTCGAGTTTCAAAAGATACATTTTTTATATCCTTCTGTACCCCATCTTCATCGTAAGTGTGTCCCATGAATCTTTTGATCTGGAAAACGGTATTTTTTGGATTTGTCACAGCTTGTCTCTTTGCGAGTAGACCTACGAGCCTATCACCTGTCTTTGATTGAGCAACGATAGATGGAGTAGTTCGCATACCTTCGGCGTTTTCTAATACTCTTGGTGTTCCAGCTTCCATGACAGCAACAGCCGAGAAAGTCGTACCCAAGTCTATACCAATTATTTTTGACATATATTTGTTTGTATTTATTAACAGTTTTTATAATTATAAAATATTTGAATTTGTGATATTGTCTCTATAGGAGGACCTTATGATCAAACGAGAAAGTATTGAACAGACAGACAAGAGTAGCGATTTCAGGTATCTCATGGTGATGGTTTTGATAGCACTTTTTCTTCAAGCATTCGCATTGATCTTCAATGCTCTGCTTTTTGCAGTAATTTCTGTGATCGTTGTTTCGATGTTTGCGTATATTCGCATTCAACGATCTTGGACTGTTTCGGTCTTAATCGCATCATCTTTTGTTGGTCCGTATTTCAAGTACAGTTTGAAATTTTCGATAATGATGTTGATTTTGACTTCCTGTGTTTCGATGATTGTCATCATGTATCGTCCTTTGAGACGGGATCCGGATATCACGAGGAGGGGTTAAACCCTCTTTCTTTTTTTCAAATATTTTATTTCAATGAACAGATACTAGGCACACTTATAGATAAGATGGCGCTCTGATTGGTTGAGAAATGCTAAATATTATTGACGAGAATGGTATAAAATCTTTGATTGAACCATATCCTTCTTTGAAATAATTACAAAAAGAGTTTGTTGGACAAGAAGATGAAAGACAAAGTATTTTGTTCCCAAAATATTTTGATTTAGAAGTCTTGGAAATGATTGACTTCGATTCATTCAATAATAGATCTGATACTTTGTTTATAGAAATAATTTCAGCTCTATTTTTTGACCCTTCAGTGTAGACATAGAATAATACATCGAAAACTTCACCTGTCTTTGAGGTAAGTCGTTTACTTATGAATCTGGAATTATTTCGAATAGATAACATTGTTTGGGTATTTTAGCATATCTTTGCTCTTTCGCAATAATATTTTGAGCTAGGATATTAAATTTATACTAAGAAATAGGTTGTGCAAAAGCACTTGACAAACTAGCACATATACTGGTAGTATTAAAACAAATTGACCTTTTATAAATACACGAGACAAGCTCGGTGTGGCTCAAATATGGGCAATATTGAGCTTGTCTTGTGGAATTGGGCAGCTATGTCCGACACAGACGGCAACAACTAAAGACAAAGGAACTATGAAGAAAATCCTGGTTATCTTCGCCGTGGCCCTGTTGGCCATGGCGTTGCCGCTCAGTGCGGCAATCACGTGGGGCCCTTGGACCGAAACCGCGACGACCCTCAGTGGGTCGGCGAGCTGGACGGGCGCTCCCGCGCCCGAGACCGCGTCGGTGACGACGCCCGGAGGCAATTGGTGGGTGGAGCTCGTCTTTCAGCAAACGGTGTTGTCCTACTCTGTGACCATGCATGGACAACACTTGGTTGCTCCGCACCTGACCGACACGTCGCCGAGTGAAGTCATTGAACTCGGAAATATCTTCTCTCGGGTCATTCCCGGGAGTGGTATGGCCAAAGGTGATGAAGCTCATAATAAGATCATCCACAACGATCACATTGACAAGTGGTCCGTCCATGAGCAAGGTGTGGCGGCCGGTGGCGTCGATGTCCAATTCGATGCTCGGCATATCATGGTGCCCGAGCCGGCCACCTATGCCCTGATCGCCGGCATCGGTCTCGTGGGCTTCGCCGCCCTACGCCGCTTTCGGCGGTGAACGGCCGGACACTCACACAGGGCGCGACTCACCTCGCGCTCTTTTTTGTATAATC
>CAZRJE010000047.1:0-3143 GCA_964600335.1 uncultured Candidatus Saccharibacteria bacterium | reverse complement strand
GCAAAATCTGTTTCATTGCCAATCAGACGAGAATGATAATGTTTCTTCCATGCTGCGAGGGTTCGACCATCAAGTTCTCTGGCTTCTTTTGGAGACTCTCGTCTCGCGGAGTTATTTGCGAGAGTATAAAACTCCTCTGCACCAATCGCCGTTGTTTGCAAATGCATCACTGCATCGTAACGCTCGCAAATTTTTCGACGATTCAAATCATGAGATCTGATGAGCCGAGAAAACCAACGCGGGTCCATGTAAGCTTCACCATCCATGATCCCACGATCATACAACACAACGACTTTTCTCTTCCTTTTACTTGCGAAATAATTCGCAGCAGAGCGAAAAGTCTCTTCTTGACGCAAAGATGTTTGGAGTACGAGTTCCTGAAATGCCACTTTACTCACGATTTGAGGGTCAATTCCCCCAGAAATTAGAGTTGTTGCAACTTCCGGACAAACAAGGACATGGAACCCCCGAGCCGTGAGTTTTTCTCGGAGAAAAACAAGTGTTGAAGTCTTACCACCACACGGCCCTCCCGTCATCACAATGCCATGTGGTTCCTTCTTTTGAAATCCAGATAAAATACTTCGTCTAGTCTTCATTCTTCCTTTCTACCATTATTTGGTTGTGGTGTTCTCTCTATTTCGATACTAGCAGAATATTGAGGAAATCGCACCTCGTAAACGTCCAAGGAGGTCGCACCTCCTCGAGCACTTGGGAGGTCGCACCTCGGACAGCATAAAGTGATTAACATCTCTAAGAGGACTGCATTTTTAAAATTTCTTCCTTGGCTATCTTTCTTGGCCATAGCATATTACCGTCTTTATCTATGATAATCGGATATTTTTCATAGGAATCATAGAGATGAAGACTGAGGATTTGTAAAACTCTTCTATAACAATAATCATTCGCACATTGAATTGTACGTATGAAATCTATACCGGGTACCATATCATCAAGATCATTATCTTCTTGTCTTAATTTCTTTTCACCATCATGAAAGAAATGTAAAGCTGATTTATTATCCCTTGACATTGGAGCCAGCCATAAGACCATATCGCAAGATGATGCTCCTGATAATCCTTTTAAAGAATCATAAAATCTTGCTAGGACATTTGAAATTATTTCTAATTCGACAGAAGTAAATTCATCGCCTAATGGTTTTTCAAAGAAACCTGATTCTTTGAGAGCAAGATATTCTTTATGATCCAAATATAAAGATTCTTCTTCCCTAAATTGTCCATATTTCTCCGACGCTGTAAATTGAAAAGAGTCTACATATTGAATAAATTTATCTGCACCGCCAATTGCGTTACCTGATATCTTTTTTAACGCCTCTTGTATTTTCATTCTGAATTGAATATCGGTCCTTAATTTCTCTCCAAAATGATCGAAGCGTCTGATGCCTTGATAAAACCATTTACCGGTAAAATCATCCTTGTCTAATATTTGACCAAAATGAGATGGCAAAAATGATGCTGTAGTTTCATTGGTTATATCTGAATTTACAAACCATGGCAACATCTCTGCATCTGTAGCATGAACAATGCAAGGAGTGCTTAGTTCTGCAATTGAATTTTGAATTAAAATGTCCGCCTTCTCCACAGGAATCGGTGGGACTTCAATTTTTTGAAAAAGAAGATGTTCTAATTCCGATATATCTCTTACAGTATCATCAAATCCATCTTTAATTTTGGATCTTTTTCTAACAAAATGTCTTCTAGAATTATTAAAAAAATTATAGAAACCAAAAGGATAACAACAGAGATCTTGATATTTTCCTATTATCTGTTCTTGATCACCATCTTCATGTATACACTTCTTAATCGATTCAATATGACCATGAACTAGCTTTGCTTCTCTGGATTTCCAATACGCATCTCCACCATAGGCTGAGTATCTATTTCGAGAAAATGACAACAACTTTCTTCTTTCTGAATGATCAGAAACATTTTTTAATTCTTTAGCCTTATCATTGCGCCATCCCATCCAATCCTCCATGAATTTAAGATTATCATATATGAATTTTAATGTCACGATATTGCTCGAGTTATACGAGGTCGCACCTCCTCAGACACTTGGGAGGTCGCACCTCATAGACATGTCTCAATCTAGTAACATATCACCAAGAATCTCAATTACTTTATTTTTCGTCTCTATGAGTTGATTCTTAAATAAGAGATACTTATCAAGCTCTGAAAACGAAACCCATTTGTAAGCACGAACTTCATCTTGAGCAACCTTAATGTCATTATCTGAACCAAGAAAATCAAAGACGAAAAAATGTCTTTCTGAGCCCATATATTCACTTCCATCTTTACTAATTTTTGGATTTTCAAATTTAAATATTAAAGGTTTTTCACTTTTACATTTATATCTAAGTAAAGATGGATCTATACCCAATTCTTCCTTTATCTCTCGGTATGCAGTCTCATCAAGAGTCTCACCTTTTTCTTGACCACCTCCAGGTATAGCAAAGAAATGCTTCTGAAAAGAAATCAGATTAACAATCAAGATCTTCTTATCCTCATTTATGATTAAAGCCGAGATTCCTTTTCTATACATTTTATTTTAATCAGATATTTTATAATCGTCATATTCGATTTTATAATCTGTCTAAATGTTATTAATTGTGATTTAATCATTCAAAACTCCCCATTCTCGAGATACACTGACGTGCCCGTCTTTATTGCATCGATACATTTTGGTAATCTTGTGGCGAGTTTCTGTCCAAGAAGGTTTTTTGCCTCGGAAATAGGGACAAAACGATACTCTATCAATTCTTTGCCATCAATTTTTATTTTAGAGATTGATTCATCACCCAAAACACCTCCATAAAATATAAATTGTAGAGATTCATTCTTCTCTTTATTTTCTAGTGAATTATAATCGACTGCCAAAAATCTAAGGGTATCGATATCAAGATCAATCTCCTCTTTTATTTCGCGAGCACAAGCATGACGCGGAGATTCATCTTGATCGACAGTGCCACCTGGGATAGACCAATAATCTTTGTAACTTGGCTTAACAATAAGTAATTCATTGTCTTTATTAAAGAATAATGCACCTGCACCCATCCTTTTTCTTGGTAGATTATTGTAGTATGAGTTCATATATTATTCATAACATGTTATTCGTAAACAAATCAA
>CAZRJE010000046.1:0-3211 GCA_964600335.1 uncultured Candidatus Saccharibacteria bacterium | reverse complement strand
ATTTTCTCATAATTTCTAATCATACAAGTGTTCGGATTCAAAGGTAAGTCTCCATTCTATTAAATTTGAACGATTGATTTATTTGTGATTGGTTTTCAACATAATTATCTTTTAGATTAATTTCTGCTGATAATATAGGAGAAACATTTAGAATATTGTTAAATAATCGAGAATAAATTTTGTAAGAACCGTTTGGACATAATTTTGCACTCTCACAAAGATCCATATAATATTCTTTAGAATATGGAATACGTCGTGAATTTTTAAACTGAGGATTGGTCGATATTTCCATCGTGGTAATATCTTTGAGAGCATTGAAAGACAGCTTTATCTTCTTACTGTTTGTTATTTTATTGCCACCGTTTATGGTCATTTTGTATCCGCCATCAGGAAAATATAGATATCTACCTCCAGAAACGGTAGTGATTTGACTTTGAGATGAACTACTACTAGTCGTAGTTTCAGTAACGGGTTCTATTTCAAATGTTTTTTCTGAATAACCCTGCGAATACGTAAATGTAACTTTACCGTCTTGGTCGGCTGTCAATGTTTGACTGACTGCGCCATCGATTTTGAGATAATATCTTGCTCCAGGTGTTAGATTTTCAATTGTATGATCGGAAGAAACATCATGGGTATCACTTGATTCTTTCCATTTTGTATAACCTGTAGAATTATTCCATTCGACCATATTTATATTTACAGAATCCTTTGAAGGAGCAACTTTCATGAGATTTCGATTGTTGTAACCGATCTGGAGTGGTTTACTAGCACCCAGTACAACCAATCCTTGAACTGTGCTACTTGAAACATCGACATTAATCAAACTGTCAGTAATAGATGTGCTTGCTGTTCCTTGGGATAGTTGTATGTCAAAATTTGCTAACTCTTTTGATGCATCAGGATCACTAGAATATTGAATAGTAGAGGTTGCTACAGTCATATTTGAAACACCGATGTAATATTTGGATTTGCCGATGAATTCCTGAGCAGGAGCAATGGCGGGCTCATAGGTCTTATTTTTTACTCGATTGAACAGAGCTTTTACTTCTTGAGGATTGATGGCTTTATTATATATTCTTACATCATCAATCGAACCATTAAAGAATCTTTGAGCATAATTCCATTTTCCTATATAAAGCTTGCTCGTGGTTGCATCCATGCTTCCTGTTACTGTTCTCGCCTTCACATCTCTCAATTCCCCATCAATATAGAGTTTCATTTTCGGATATGCGAGCGCCTGATCATCCATGGTGGCGACTATGTGGTGCCATTTTCCAACAAGACTTGTAGAAGCGATTGTTGTGAGCATACATGAATAACTCGGACCATTTCCTGTACAGAAATTTACATCTGATTGTGAAGTGACTTTTTCCCAAGGTACAGCAAGGTAAAACCCTGTCTTTTGCGTTGCACCTCCAGAAAAATCTCCAGCAGATTTTTCTACTATGGCCGATCCCCAACTATTTGCTGCACCGTTTATATATACCCAGGCCGCGACGCTCATTGCTCCAGTGCCAAAATTGTTTAATTCGGAAGGTATTCCACCGTCTATAAAATCATCTTTCCCATCAAAGTTTAGAGATCCTCCTGATGAAAATGTCGTACTATCTTTTATACCCCATATACCACCGTCAGTACTGTTTTTGCTTGCCCCGTTTATGGTTGCGGTTCTATTGTATGCTGTTGAATCGGTAAGTGTATTTATCGATTGTCGAACAGATAGATTGTCAAAATACGCAGTTCCAGTCGTTGTTTCTGAATTTAGGAATAATCGTATTCGTACATCTGTTGTGCTCGTTGACATGAATCTCAAGTTTATTTTTGAATACGATGATGATGTTGCGGTTAAAGATTGAGAACCCAACACTAGAGAATGGGTAATATCATAAGCGTCAATATAGAGTGTTCCTGCAGTCTTTGACGCAAAGCGAACATTGGCGCTTATTTGATAGGAACCATTGCTTACAGTAGTTATATCCTGCGATATACCAAAATTTGTTGCATTATTCGCTGTTGCAGTAAGTTTTACAGCGTTACTACCAGAATTAACAACAGTTGTTTCTTGCAAAACATCTCTTACACCAGTTGATGTTGATATTGACTGCCAATTGCTTGGTAATGATCCAGACCAAGTTTCAAAACTTGGATTTTGAAGGAGTTCAGATCCAACACTTTCGTCCATTTTATAATATTTTACAAGACCATCATCTACACTGTCTTTACTAAATGTATTTGAGAAATCAGTATATGCTGTTGAGGTTGCATTTCCATAATACATATATATGCTCTGACCACCCGTAGCAACCCTATTTAAGGCTCTATCTTTGAGCATTCTATATGCAAATAAATGACCAAATGCTATATACCAAACATCCGTTCTGTTTGCTATATAAGTAGTGTGTAGGTCGGCGTACTGACCGGCAGTAAGATCTACGGACGCTGGGTGGAACATCAAATGATATATAGATCCTTGATCATAAGCCGTATCAAATACTGCATTTAATGCAGAAGCACTCGTGAGTCCGCTGTCCGTCCCCATTCTCTGAGTATAGCCTATAGGTGTATAACCTCCCCTTTCATTATCCCAATAGGGAAAATAATATCTATCATAATCAGAAGTTGAAAGAACGGTTCTATTGGCAAGATATTTATATTGTCCAACTTTGGCTTTGACGGTATCGTCTTCTTGACCTCCCACTGCTATCCAAACATACAAATATTGAGTATTTCCTTTTCTGCTCAAAGCGGGCATTGTTAAATTGTTCAGTATGTCATCTTTACTCCCCCCAATCTCAGAATCATAGTCTGCATATGGAAGAGCTGTGTGATTTCGTGAGTGAGAAGCGGGCTCTATATATCCTCCATTTATTTTTGATTGAACAGTAGCCCAGTTCGGCCTTCTATTTGATGCGGTTTCTATTCCGGGAGAAAACCAGAGATGTTTGCTATTCATCATATCTGATGTAACTTCAAATTCTGTAGCACCACTTATCCAGTCATCACCGGTTATGGTTACCCCTGCATGTCTATTGTCATAATAATCAGAGATTTTGAGATATTGACCAACCGAGACGCCTTGAGAATTGACGATTTTCATATAGAGCATGTCAGTTGAAGAACCAAATGCAGCAGACAAATAAGCTTTATTGTTTGCATAATCAAACCTGATCGCATCTATACCATTAAAGAAATCACTAGATGTTTTTTC
>CAZRJE010000045.1:0-3724 GCA_964600335.1 uncultured Candidatus Saccharibacteria bacterium | reverse complement strand
TTTTCTTCCTTCATGGACAAATTATATCAAATGTGTAAAAAAGTTTTCAGTATTATTTGTGTATAACTAAAATATGTTAATATTCAAATATGATTTATGACCTTGCAATCGTGGGTGGCGGACCAGCAGGAATATCTGCTGGTATTTATGCTGCAAGAAAAAAACTAAATACGATCTTTATTACAAAAGATTGGAATACACAGAGTATTGTCTCCTCTGATATCCAAAATTGGATCGGAGAAAAGTCTATTTCTGGCCTAGAATTGGCAAATCGACTCAAATCTCATCTCGAACATTTTGCAAAAGATACGGTGACCATATCAAGTGGCGAAACTTGTACATCAATATCAGAAGACAAGAACAAAAAGATATTCACCATTGAAACTTCTTCAAAACAATACAATGCAAAAGCTATTCTCATTGCCACAGGAAGTCATAGACGCAAATTGGATATAGAAGGTGCCCAAAAATTTGAGCATCGAGGTCTCACTTATTGCGCTTCATGTGATGGTTTACTCTATTCTGGTCTCGATGTTGTAGTAGTGGGTGGTGGAAATGCAGCTTTTGAATCAGCATCTCAACTACTTGCATATTGTAAGACCGTAACCCTCATAAATCGAAGTGACAATTTTCGCGGTGATGCCGTCACCATAGAAAATGTGAGCAAACATCCAAATTTCAAGATCATAAAAAACGCTATCCCTATTGAAGTTAAAGGTGATTCTATGGTTGAGAGTTTGGTCTATGAAGACGCTATCACAAAAGAAAAGAAAGAAATAAAGACCTCTGGTATATTTGTTGAAATTGGCGCTCTGCCAAACACTGATTTTGCAAAAGATATAGTAAATATAGACATATATGGCAAGATTGTGACGGATCCAAAAAATCAGCGCACATCAACTCTCGGTATCTGGTCTGCCGGTGATTGTACTGATGGTCTATATCAACAAAACAATATTGCTGCTGGAGATGGAGTCAAAGCTTTGGAAGATATATATTTATTTCTTAAGACTCGATAATTACCGAGTCTTCATCTCGCACTCTCCCCATAATCCCCTTTTATTTTTCTTTGCTTCTTTTTGCAATTGTTTAAAAGCCTGTCTCTTTGAATATGGTTTATCTGTGTCATATGTATACTCTCGAGCAAAGCCTTGCTCTATGAGATAAGCGTTTATATTTTTATTATTTAGATTTATATAAGCAAGAAGTCTATTGTATTTATCAAATTGACCGACAATATCATCTGTCTCTATCGTCACTTGCTTATCGGTCAAGATCTTTTTCGTCTCATCAGAAGCTTGTTTTCCAAAACATTCTGCTGGTTTCCTTGGGTCTACCGTCTCGGGTGTATTTATACCCAACATACGCACAGTATATTCATGGTCATGTATAACTATTACGATAGTATCACCATCTATTACCCTTTTGACTCTGTAGCTCTCACCCTCAATCAAATCTACATGACGAGATTGTACCGTCAGACTGTCATTGTTTTCTGGAATGAAAATATAAATAGCAATAAGACTTATTACCATGAAACTTATTATTATTTTTCTATTATTGATTTTCATAATTTTTTTTGTTAATATATCATCACATTGCCTTCGGGCTCGCCCCGGAATGAAAATATTACCTGCGGGGACAAAGAAAAGCCGTTAGAAAATATCTCTAACGGCTTTTCTAATTTCTTCATATTTTGAATTATCTAATCTACATATTTTTCTTATAAGTCTACGAGTATCTACGGATCTAATCTGGTTTAATAAAATCTTTGAAGGTCTATTGTTAATAAAGCCAATCTCTATCTTCGTCCAGTGTTCTTTATTTGATGTTGATATTGGTAAGATAGTGCAAATAACATTTCCAAATGATTTCAATATCAATACGGGTCTTAAATAATTCCAACCCTTTCCATCCTCTTCTGAACCTAGATTTAAACCCAAAGCACACCACCACACATCTCTTTGATGTGCAGATTTTCTGAGACCCATACTATGCAATCTTTTCTTTTCTAAATTCCATTTATCAAAATCCTTTTCCATTCCGAGAATTTATCATAGTGAGATAAAATCTATATAAAATTTATCATTTTAGATTATTAAAATAGTTGAGAACTTCATTCCAGTCCTTTACTCTGACTATATTTGTATGTAGATTATCAGATTTATTCCATGAATAGTTACCGAAAAGTAGACACTTAATTCCAAGTTTCGCTGCAGCTTCTACATGTTTCAATTGATCATCTATCATAAAATCAGCTTTCATGTCATTTGCAATAGATGATTTTGTCCTATGAATAGAGTCTTTTTCGATTGAATCATCAAATATGCCCGAAAAGATTATCTTGCTAAAAATATTGGGATAACATCTATTTATCCAATCTTTTGTAATATCTTGAATCTGTTTGAGTCGACTTGTGATAATGACAAATTCATAACGATTCTTTAGTTCTGTCAGAACGTCTTTTGCCCCGTCAATAATTTCACATCTCTCAATATTGCCAGATGAATGATACATATCTGAACGTCTCTCAACTTCATCATGATCGACGTTCCACATCTCGCCCCAATGTTCATGATAATCATCTATTGTTAATTTTGTACCAAATCTTTCATTGCTAAAATCAATAAAACTCTTTGCGTTTGCTGCTAAAACGTCATCTATATCAATAGCGATTATGGGTTTGGAATTCATGTTTAGAGTTTATCATAAGTCTTGATTGTTTGAATTACGAACAAACAGTGAGATACAAAACCGCCCATGAAGAACTTAAATCATGCAATATGTCTTGCCATTGATATATATTAATTATTGATATACAATATCGTCGTGAGTGTTACTCACCCAAACATTACCTTGAGGTAATGCTGATTAACAAAAACAATCAGTCGAGGCGTGGCCTCGGAAAGGAAGCACAATGAAAAGCGAAGTTCGAGCACTTGAACAAGCAGTTTGCATACTGCTCGCCAAACTGGATCTACTGTTCACAGCAGAGCTCGGTCTGAAGTTGTTTGAGGTGGACCAAGGTGTTCACATTGGCATGCCAGACCAACTCCAAGGTGACGACGCATTCGTCGACATCCATCCAACCAGATGGCCAAAGAAGTCCTACATCCACGCCCGCTTCTATAGGAGCGGGCGTGGCTGGGTTCTCTATGAAGGCGGAGAAATCCGAGCAGACCATCTTAGCATTCCCGTTAATTGTCTCTGCTTCAAGCCCGCGAATAACATTATGGGGCTGACACTGGAGCCGTTCATGCACGGCGGCAAGGAATTCCTGACATGTGGCTACGAACGCCTGATCGCCTCCTTGCAGAAAGACGTTCAAAAACTCAAGCAATAATGAATTGCACCCTGTTGCGAGAAAATTCTCGCAACAGGGTTGTTTTTATGACTTTTCTTTGGAAAATGGGCATAATACCCACATTTGTGACCCTACCGGGATTCGAACCCGGGTTAACAGATTGAAAACCTGCTGTCCTAAACCCCTAGACGATAGGGCCATGAATCATTACAAAATGTCTTCTGGCGATTTTAGAATAACATATTTTATAAAAAAGGCAAAAAAATAAAACTGTGCTAATATGCCCTATATAGATGATAATCTTCATGTCAATTCATGGATATTATCTCATGGAGGAGTGGCTGAGTGGTTGAAGGCACACGACTCGAAATCGTGCAGGCCCGAAAGGGTCTCGTGGGTTCAAATCCCACCTCCTCCGCC
>CAZRJE010000044.1:0-3931 GCA_964600335.1 uncultured Candidatus Saccharibacteria bacterium | reverse complement strand
TATTGTCTTTGAAGAAAAAGGTGGGTACTTTTGTTCTTTTTTTCCTACAAATTTCATTATCTCTTTATCAATGTTCTCAATTTCATTTCTCTCAAAATATCGAATATCAGTTTTATCAATCATTCCGAGAATATCATACGTGTCTGTATGAATTCCTAATAATATTTCAAACTCATATATTTTATCGAGTTTATTGTATTTATCTTTTTCTTTACAAGTGGTACCGACGAGACATAACAATTGTCCATGAGCCATAGGATCGAGTCGTCCGGCATATGTCATCGGTAGATCATTTAGTTCTTTATGTTTTTGTCTATAACGTTCTAATGCCTCAAGCGGCGTCTCGCCCTCGCGTTTGTAAATCATTCTAGGTTGGTCCTCCAGGTTGGTCCTAGAGGTTGGTCCTAGAATATCCTTTTTGTGATTTATAGCCATATTTTCTTGGTTGGTCAATCGAGGTTGGTCCTCGAGGACCAACCTCTAGGACCAACCTCGAACTCAATGTTACAATATCACTATGAAAAAAATATCTCAAATATACGATATTTCTGTTTCAATTCTTGCTCTTATTATATTGGCTCTACACTATACAAAAACTCTAACCCAATACGATGAAATTATTCTGATTTTAGGTGCAATAATTGGTACTATCCCTGTAATCGTGGGCGCCATTCAGGGACTAATAAAAAAGGACTGGGCTTCTATGGATATGCTAGCGTCGATAGCTCTTGTATTTTCTATTTTGGACAGTGAATGGGCTTCGGCAGTATTTATTACTCTCATGCTTTCTTCTGCAAGAATACTAGAAAATATAACTGAGGATAAAACAGAAAAAAATATCAAATCATTACTCAAATTGCGTCCTGAAAAAGCACTTGTCGAACGAAATGGTCAAACTCAAAAAATAAATATTTCTGAAATCAGACTCGGGGATACTGTCATAGTAGACGTGAGTGAAAGAATTCCGATTGATGGCACAATATTGTCGGGTCAAGGTTCAATCGATGAATCATCTCTTACCGGTGAATCATTGCCTGTCGACAAGACAACGGGTCAAAAAGTAAAAAGCTCCACTCTTGTCATTTCTGGTAGTTTCAAAATCATCGCAGAAAAGGTCGGCAATGACACTACATTTGAGAGAATCATAGACCTAATAGAAAGATCGAGAAAAGAAAAGCCAAGATCAGCAACAATGGGTGAGAAATTTGGAAAGACATATCTTATCTTTATGCTCATCGGCTCAATACTCATATACATACTGACAAAAAACACATCGCTGGTACTAGCGATAGTTCTAGTTGTATGTGCAGATGATGTAGCTGTAGCTATTCCTCTTGCATATCTACGGGCTATAAGTAGTGCTACAAAAAGAGGAATAATTATAAAAGGTGGAAGACATCTCGAAATGCTATCAAATGTAAAAACAATTGTCTTTGATAAGACAGGTACTCTCACACAAAACAAATTGAAGGTTGCAAAAATATTGCCTGAAGAATTTCATACCGAATCTGAAGTTATAAATATTGCAGCAATGATAGCGAAACGATCTGATCATCCAATGTCTAGAGCTATATCTCAATACGCAGATATCCACAAAATACACACTGATTATCCGGATCAAGCAGAATCATTTGCAGGAAAAGGTATTATAGCCGAAAAAAATAAAGACAAAATAATCATGGGACGATTGAGATTTCTAAAGGATCAAAATGTCTCATTTAGTATAAATTTTATCGAAGAAGCAACGAGATTAGAAAAGAATGGATTGAGTCTCACATTTATTGCACTTAATAATAAAGCTTTAGGATCTATTGCTATAGAAGATATGATAAAGCCAGATGCTCGAGATACTATATCAAGACTCAAAAAATTAAAAATCCATAATACGGTTATGCTCACGGGAGACAATTCCGAGGTAGCAAAGAAGATTGCAATGGAAACAAAAGTCGACCATTTTCATTCTGGGTTAATGCCTGAAGATAAAGTAAATATCATCAAGGACTGGCATCACAAAGGTGATGTGGCAATGGTTGGTGACGGTATAAACGACGCTGCTGCTCTATCCGTGTCGAGTGTTGGTATAGCAATGGGTGGAATCGGAACCGATGGTGCTATTGAATCAGCTGATATAGTCCTCATGAAAGACAAACTATCTAGTATTCCAGAGGTCATATATCTCGCCCGAAAGACAAAAAGGATCGCAAAACAAGATTTCTATATTTGGGGTGCGACAAATATCCTGGGTCTATGTTTGGTATTATTTGGTTTCATAGGACCAAGTGGAGCTGCCGCATATAATTTTATTTCTGATTTTCTGCCTCTTGTAAACTCCGCTCGAGCAAAAATAGATGAAAAGTATATATTAGGCCAAGACTAATTCTACCAATTTTGAAATAATTTCTTTGGTATGCTTATCTTTTATATTTCCCTTTGCATCTATCTTTTCTCCGGCATTACCAACAAATATTTCAGGTTGTCCATGAATGTTTGCATCGAGATGCAACAATATCTGGGTCAAATGATAATGTGCGAGTGCTGTCGAAATACTTCCCACGCTCGCTCCCATTATATATACAGGTTTCTTTGCAAAAGAATTTTTTCCATATGGCCTAGAAATCCAATCAATAGCATTTTTCAATACACCAGGAATAGAGCGATTGTACTCTGGTGTAGCTATGACGACTGCCGAGCCTGATTCAATAGCATTTTTTGCTTCGACAATATTTTTTGGCATTTTTGTTTCAATGTCTTCGTTATACATTGGAAAATCAGATATATCTAATCGAATTATTTTGGCGGATTTACTGATTTGCTTTTCAAATTCATTTATCAATGCTGTATTGTACGACCCTTTTCTCAAACTTCCTGATATTGTGACTATTGTCTTCATATTTTTATATTAATTTATATATTTATATTTTACATAATTATCCATGATAACCATATTTGAAGAATATATTTTTCATGGTATATTGCTTTTGAACGCCCTTAGTTCAAAACATTGAAATGTTTTATAACCGCCCATAACTCAGTTGGTAGATCCGCCAACTGGCGGACTCTTAAGCAATTGGGCTAATATGTACATTGAAATGTTTTATAACCGCCCATAGCTCAGTTGGTAGAGCACTCGCCTCTTAAGCGATTGGTCGTAGGTTCGAATCCTACTGGGCGGACAAGTGATCTACGTTATAAAAGATATTGTAATCTTCTGCTGTTATGGTAATATACAAGCATAAACGGCTTCGGCCCGACTCCATCGCAAGATGGAGGTAACAAAAAGATTCAAGGTAAAAGCTCCTTGAATTTTTTTGTTAAGGCAGCGAAATCCTTCTTGTCTATGTTCCCTAGCTTGTGACTCAGACGTCTTGCATCTACCAAACGAATCTGTGAAAGTATTGCCGCGCTGTCTTCACTATTCTCCACAGAAGATATTTGAAAATAGTATTTTGTTGTCTTATTTGTGTGTGTGAGTGGAATCGCCCAAAAAATCTCATTGTTAAATTTCTTAAATATAATTATAGGACGAAGAAAGTCATCACCTCCACCATCTTGTTCAAAGCCGACATTCACTCCAAGGGCGCACCACCAAATTTCAGCTTCATGAAAGAACGGCCTTTGCTCGATCTGGTCGATATCAGATTTCTTATCATGCCACTTTTTAAAATCCTTTTTCATCATGTTGAATTATACTTCTGATACCGGACGACAACTAATATTTAATATTCCACAGATTATTAACAAGTGTAGTCTAACTCTAATTATGTTTATTCGGTGCCGGGGTAGTCGAACTCTAATTAAGTCTTTTGTGCCGGGGTAGTCGAACTCTAATTAAGTTTATTCGGTGCCGGGGTAGTCGAACTCTAATTAAGTTTATTCGGTGCCGGGGAGAGGACTCGAACCTCCACCAGTTGCCTGACATGCTCCTAAGGCA
>CAZRJE010000043.1:0-3937 GCA_964600335.1 uncultured Candidatus Saccharibacteria bacterium | reverse complement strand
ACGACGAGTGATACGGTGACTTTATTTTTCATACTTTCTTTTATTTAAATTTCTAATGTATTGATTCTATATCATTTTATCTCTGAAATCCATTTGTCTGGCAATCTCTCCCACATATTTTCAAAATACGCCCACTGTGTCTTTGCTATAGCCTCATCTTCTATGATCATGATTAAATCATCTTCTCTCGGTGAAATAAATACAACAAATTTTTGACTTATGATCTGTGTCGAAATAAGATTGTATTTCTTGGAAAGAAATCTAGATTGACGATTTTGCTTATTATCATTTTTTACAATCCTTCTATTGTATTCTGAATCGACGATGATATGTCGACTTTGGAGTCCAGCTTTTATTTTTGCTTTTACTATTTCTTCTTGAATATATTTTTCTTTCACGAATTGAGTAAATATCGCTGGATTTGTAACAATCAAATATTCATCCTTTGTCTCTTTAAACACCTTTTTCCATGCTTCTTTGAAACCACTTATTCCATGCAAAAAGAGTACTCTGGGTCTATATAGTACAGAGTGCTTCATAATATTAAGCTCATCTATAGAATCCTCGAGATCACGAACATTTTTTCTCGCCATATCTATGAGCAATTTCGGATCAGCTGCAATATAATATCTCTTTTTCCCATGTTTTGATTCGATCAAAAATCCATCTCTTACCAAATCACCAAGAAGATAATAAATAGTAGTTCGCCTTAATTTTGCATGCCTAGCAATCTCGAGAACTGTACTTTCTCCGAGTTGAAGGCATGACAAATACACTAGAGCAGATCGAGAATCTAAACCTAATTTTTGAATTAATTCTCGGGTTTCCATACCTGTATTATATTCTTAAGTAAGATAAAGTCAAATTATTTGTCGAATATTTCGACAGTATTTATTACATATATAGTCTTTGAGTCATATATTGATAGTGGAGGAACATATGACAACTACACAAATACTCGCACACCTAATCGGTGATTATTGGCTCCAATCGGGATGGATGGCAAACAACAAGACAAAGAATATCTGGGTTGCATTCATGCATGCTCTCACCTATTCTCTGCCTATTGTCTTTCTTTGCCACCCTAGCCTCTATGCATGGCTTGTGATCGTGACAACTCACGCTCTCATCGATCGATGGAGACTCTCTCGTTACATCTCGTTTGCCAAAGACTTTTTGGCACCCGAGAGAATGTGGCCCAAATGGAAGGAAAGTAAGGATACAGGTTATCCAAACTCTTTGCCTCCCTTCTTGGGATTCTGGCTCATGATCATCACTGACAATGTCTTGCACATTGCCATCAATGCATGGGCTCTCAGCAATCTGTAGACTCATACCACCGGAAGCAATTCCGGTGGTTTTCACTTTTGATAAAATATCTATCAAAAATACATCATGCTAAAATACCCATATGAAATACTTTTTTCATCATATGATAAAAAATGTCATATCATGTTTCAAATCTTACAAATTGTATTTGCAGATGCTTGCTTTCGTTCTCACTGTATTTATCGTGACTTCAGGACTTGATTGGAAGTATTTTCTAATAACTCGTAGTTCCCTATCATTTGATTTATTTTTCCCTTCAGTTGTAATCGGAGGAATATTGCCATTTATTATTCCGATTACAATGATACTCTGGGGTATATATAAAAATGATACAAAAGCGAGAATCAGCGGTTGGGCTGTAGGTCAAGCGGCATTTCTAGGTTTTATCATTTCAAGTTTCTACAAGATCTTCACGGGAAGAATGGAACCAAACCTCATAAATACCGTTATAGATATCAGTCACAATTTTCAATTCGGTTTATTTAGACATGGAATATTTTTTGGTTGGCCCTCATCCCACACTGCTGTCGCATTTGCGATGGCTTTTACAATATTTATAATCTACAAAAATAGCAGAGAAATAAAATACATATACGCTCTATATGCACTATATATCGGTATTGGTGTTGCTACGGTCGGTATTCATTGGCTATCCGAATTCGTAGCTGGTGCAATCATAGGTTCTATCGTGGGTATATCAGTAGGACAAAGTTTTCTCAAACTGGAACATCGATACAAATGACGTGAAGCCTGACTAATGTACCGGTGATTCTCTTGGTGCAGTATGATTTCCATCCATCTTCACGTCACTTATAATAAGTCCATCAGCAAGAGTTATGATTCGATCTGTCATCTCAGCATAATCTTTTTCATGAGTCACCATGATTATAGTCTGCCCCATTTTGTGCAAATTTATAAAGACTTCAAGTACTTGCATCGAGGTCTCACTATCTAGATTTGCGGTTGGTTCATCGGCAAATAATATTTTTGGTTCATGAGCTATAGCTCTCGCTATCGATACTCTCTGTTGTTGACCTCCAGAAAGTTGTCCAGGAAGATTGTTCATGCGATCCTGAAGTCCAATTTTCACCATAGATTCAACCGATCTTTTCATGGCTTCTGATTTTGTATAACCGAGCATAAGTAGGGGCACCATAACATTTTCAAGAGCGGTAAGCGATGGCAAAATGGCATAATCTTGAAATACATAACCCAATTCTTTGAGTCTATACTTTGTTCTATCAATATCAGATAGATCTGATATATCTTTACCTTGCAATTCTATAGATCCTGCCGTGGGTCTATCCAATAATCCTAATTGATAAAGTAATGTTGATTTTCCAGAACCAGACTTTCCTGTGATTGCAACAAATTCACCGTCATCCACAACAAAAGATATATCTTTCAAAGCATGAATCTCTTCATCGCCCATCTTAAATGTCTTTTTTAAATTATGTGTTTTTATCATATTATCTTCCTAATATTGCATCCAAGGTATTTTGTTTTACGACTATTCTTGCCGGAATATAGCCTGCTATTATCGTGGCAACAAACAATATTACTGCTCTTACAAATGTACCGAGATACGTTGCGACCAAAATACCGTCACTAAATGGGAAGTTTATAGGGTGTGCGATGAATAAAGGTTTTAGAAAAGCAAAGACAAGTATGGAACCGATTATAATACCGCAAAAAGCATAAAATATAGATTGAATGACGTATGAAGATTCGATAGATAGATTTGTTATACCAATACCCTTCAAAATTCCAATAAATTTTCTTCTCGTAATGGCATTTATAAAGATGACTATAAATACTGTAATAGCTGCAACGGCTAAACCAATAGAGCTTATAAAGTTTCCAAGAATTGCAAAAGTATTTTTCATATCTTTAATAAATTTTGGTTCAGCTTCATCAGCAGTCTGAATCTTTGCATATTGAGAGAATCCCGCATTTACTATTTTGTCTTTTACAGAGACGGGATCAGCACCATTTTTGACTTTGATCGCTATTTCATTTGCACTATAATCATATCTATTTATGAGATTCTTAAATTGCCTGGAATCAAAAAATACTCTTCTATCGATCTCATCTACTTTTGTCTTTACTATTCCTTTTATTGTTACTTCTCTCTGATTTCCATCAATATTTACTCTGATTTTACTGCCGATACCAATATCGAGTGGCAAAACGGGAAAATTTTCTGATTCTATATTCATATACTTTTTGAGAAGACTAGAACCTATTACGACTTGATCATAATCTTGGGGTTCGATAAAAGTACCTTCAACAAGCTTATCTTTTATATTTGTAACAGCATTTTCATCTTCTGGGTCTATTCCAGCTATTGAAGTTGAGACGACTTCTTTTTCCTCTTTTGGTTTTCGAAGTGATTTGTAATTTCCCTCGAGACTACCGCCTTTGACATATCGTACTGTAACCGCTTCAACTTCGGGGATATTTCTCGCAAATTCACTGATATCGACTGTTCTCTCTATATATGAATGATTCTTGAGTGTAGATACAAATACATCTGAAAGATAGCGATTGTGTACTGCTTCGACTGCGCCCTGTATGAGTCCAACCAATATTCCACTAACGACGACTA
>CAZRJE010000042.1:0-4387 GCA_964600335.1 uncultured Candidatus Saccharibacteria bacterium | reverse complement strand
ACAGAAATTAAGAAAAGTAAAATTTCATACCCCGATTTTTGGGTATTATGCCTTCATTTATGAATTATTGAACATGTGTTAGTCTTACCTTATGCAAATCAAATCAACTCTCACAAATCGCTCCGGTCAAGTTTTGGATGTTACATATAATGATCTAAATGATGAATCAGAACTTGGAAATAGGAAAATAAACGGTGTTCATGCATATTGCTTTTATGAAGGTAAACTCGTTCTTGTTTACGCGAAGAAAAAGAAATATTGGTCTCCACCGGGAGGGGCAGTAGAAATCGGTGAAAGTGTGCAAGAAGCAGTCATAAGAGAAGTCAAAGAAGAAACAAATATGAAAGTTGTCTATCAAAAAATAATTGGTTATCAAGAAGTCGATGAAATCAATAAGACTTCTGTGCAAACTCGATCTTTCTGTATTGTTGAACCTTATGGACCATTTGTCTCTGATCCCGATGGAGATATTACAGAGATAAAATTAATTGATCCAAATGATTACAAAAATTATTTCGATTGGGGAAAAATTGGGGATCACATTTTTAATAGAGCAATGGAAATTATGAAAAAACTATAAATGTCTTGTCGAGTAAAATCGATTCGAGAATTATTAATTAAATTGAAAAAAATCCCAATTACTGTAATATCTTATTTATAATGTCAAAAAAATTTACAAATAAAAGTGTTCTTGTGGTTGGTGGTTCTAGCGGTATAGGTGAAGCAATTGCAATGCGATTTATTGAAGAAGGTGCAAAAACGATAATATTTGATATAAATAAGCCAAAATTTCAGACAGAATATTTTGAGGTTGATATTCGAAATGAGAAGGATATTGTTTCTGCCATAAAAAATATAAGAAGATTAGATGTTTTGATAAATTCAGCAGGTATTTACAAAAGCCATTTTATCGAAGATGTATCAGTGGAAGAAATGGATAATATCATTGATATAAATCTAAAAGGCACGATGCTAATCTGCAAACATGCATTGAATAAATTAAAAGAGACAAAAGGTAATATCATCAATATCTCTTCATGTCTCGGTCTTATTTCTGAACCAAGTTCGCCAGTTTATTGCGCTTCAAAAGCTGGGTTACTTATGTTTTCAAGATGTTTATCCCAAGAATATTCACGATACAGTGTTCGAGTAAATACGGTCCTTCCTGGTCCAATTGATACACCCTTACTTAGAAATTCATATAAAAATACAAGAGAAATGAAGAAATCAAGAGAAAAAAATCCAATGCGAAAAATAGGTCTACCAGATGATATTGCAAACGTTGTCCTCTTTCTCGCGTCGAATGAAGCAAATTTTGTTAATGGCGGAGAATATTCTGTCGATGGTGGTGAATCAGTATCTAGTGTATATTCAATAAATTCTTAATAAATGATTGAATAGAGTAATAATTTTTCATATGACCAAAAAAGACACAATTCATTCACCGATTCAAAATAGGATCATAAGTCTATTAAAAAATAAACATCGTGCCAGATATAGTGAATTGCAAATAGAAGGCGAAGCAAACGATCTCTTTAATTACCACTTACAATTTTTGGTAAAAAAAGGAATTGTGGTAAAAGATGAACAAGGTTATTTTCTCTCTGAATTAGGACTTAGGATAGTCGCCGATGCAAATACTATCGAACAAGGAGATCATCTATTTAAGGTAAATGTGATTATGGTCGTCTCAAGAAAAAATGGTAAAGAAATTGAGATTTTGAATCAATTGAGAAAATCACATCCATCGTATGGCAAGATTGGTGTTCCTGGAGGTGTTGTCTATAAAGAAGAACCTATAATTGACGCTGCAAAAAGAAAACTCCAGATCGAGACGGGTTTAAGTGCTGATTTCAGACTTTTGGGATTTCTTAGAAGATATTTATACAAAGACGGTGAATTATTTTCAGATGTATTTTTCCCCATAGTTTATTCTGATAATTATTCAGGGGAAATTATTTCTCGGAATAATTATGGTGAAAATATGTGGGTTCCTATAGATGAAGCAATAAAGAATGAATCTGCAAAATATGATTCTCTCAAATCATTACCAAGAATTTTGAATGCCATAAAGAATAAGAAAATAAATTCTTTAGAATTTTTCTATGAGGAAGATGCACAGATAGACGGTTAATTTGCCGAGTACGTCCTCGCTATACACCAAATATACGATTGCTAGACTTGATGAAGAAAGGAACCTTGAATCATGAATGAAACTAGTCACCAGTGTCAACTAACACATGAGCTAATCGAAGGAATGGCAAATGCGGGGTTCGGTCAATGCGGTCTAAGTACAGAGGATATACTCAGTGTTTTTGCCAGACATCATTCGCAACTTCTTCGCGACTTCTATCTTGTTTTTGCTGGAGTTTATGAAATACGAAGAAAAAAGAATTTTGAGAAGGTATTTATTCTCTGTGATGAGTGTCCTGATTCTGATGCAAAAATTGAATACCGGAGTCAAAGAGTGAATGGTGGATATATTGCAGAAGATGATGAATTGTTTCGAAACCAATTTGAAATCGGTAAACTCTCAATCCTTCCAAGGAAATCAGTGAGACCTGTTTCTCTTAGGAGAATTCTGCAGTCGTTCAATAAATTGAGATTGGCTGATTTGTGGCAGGCTGAGTGGTTGTCTCGACACAGGGAATGTATACCAAAACCAATCCTGAATCTTCTTAAGAATCACATTTGGATTATCTTTGGTGGAGTGAGATGTATCGATAATAGATATGGTGAGCCACATTTTTGTTATCCTTGTCTTACAATATCAGATTCTTCAAGAAATTTGGACATTCAATTCTTGCGAGAAAATGAAATTGTGAATTCAAAACTACATCGCTTCGCCTATTTAAAGGACGAAATTAAACCAATATGAAATGCGCATTTTGTGAATTACCCGAGATCAAAGAACGAGTTATATGCTCTGGTCCTTTAGTATGGGCTTTTCCCACAAACATCCCCATCACCGAAGGTCACATACTTGTCGTTCCTCGTAGATGTGTTCGATCTTTGTCCGAACTTACGAATGCGGAAATTCTGGCAATCATGCGTCTTGCGAAGAGGGTTCAGAAGGCTTTGAAAAAAGCTTTTGGCGCGGAAGCATTCAACGTTTGTTGGAATGAGGGTCGTATAGCTGGTCAAACAGTTCCTCATTTCCATCTGCATATCATTCCTCGCAAAGAGGGTGACACTGGGCTACATGGGTATGATCCCCGCAGCTTTCTTTACAGAACGGGTGATAGGGAGCCGACTGCTGAAGATGTGTTGAGGCGAGTGAGCAACAAGCTCAAAAGAGCGTTGAAATACTGATGTCAGAGACCAAACTGATATATCACTGGCCGAGCAATTCTCGGCCTTTTTCTAATGATGTGTCTATAATGTACATATCTTGTTAATAACTCCAATAAATCGTCTTTGCAAATTTAAGTAAATCATATTTCTGAAGTGATAAAATTGCTTGCATGGATATTACAGATGAAAAGATTCGAAACGTTGCGTATATCGATGGTCAAAATCTATACATGGCCACCAATAAGAAAAGTCTTGATCAATGGAAAATAGATCTTGTTCGGTTTAGGATCTATTTAAAAAATAAATATAAGGTTGATCAGGCATATTATTTTTTGGGTTACGCACAAGAAAATATGATAGATCTGTATAATGATATAAAAAATGCAGATTTTGTTCTATCATTTCGTCTACATAATTATTCTATGATTGGTAAGAAAAAAGGTAATGTCGATTCTGATATTATCTTTCATATTATGAAAAAATTATACAAAAGAGAAGACTTTGAAAAGATTATCCTTGTATCTGGTGACGGCGACTACAAATTACTTGTTGATTTCCTTATAGAAGAGAATAAATTTGAAAAAATACTATTTCCTGAACGCAATAGGGCGTCATCATTATATAGACATATTGGCGCAAAGTATTTCGATTCATTAGATTCTAAGGGTGTCAGAAATAAAATTGAGGAAATGAAAAAGGTTCCTTAGGCATTTAACCGTTTGGAACCTTTTTCGTCGTGATGTTAGCATTATACCAAAATATATATAAAAAAATCAAGAATCTAAACCCCGCTTTGGGCGGGGTGATGAAGTGACACTCTTACACACTCATGACAGTTTATCGACCGTAACGTTCAATCGCCTTTCGGATTGAACTTCAGACCAAAGTTTCCATCTGGTCTCCAGCCAATGTATAACTTAACATGGTCCTTCTTGTAGGAAACAAAAGGTAAGAGAAAGGGACCACAACGACTTATCGTGAAATTGAATCCATCATGTGGATTGAAGACGTGTTCGGTGTAAGTTCCTCTGATTTCAAATCTTCTGTCAGCTATACCAATGACATAGAAAGTGAAATTGTGGAATGGATTTCG
>CAZRJE010000041.1:0-4796 GCA_964600335.1 uncultured Candidatus Saccharibacteria bacterium | reverse complement strand
TAAATTCTAGGTTGGTCCTCGAGGTTGGTCCTCCAGGACCAACCTCGATTTCAATACCTTTTTAGTGTATAACTAAACCATGAATATAGTCACGGTTTTACCGATTACAAACGGACGCATTGACAATGAATTGAAATATTTTTCAAATATGCCGGTAAAAGTCGGCTCAATAGTGACAATTCCAATCAGAAAAAAAGAAGTAATAGGTATTATAAATAACGTTGAAAGTGCGAGCGATATAAAATCAAATCTTAGAAATCTTGATTATAAATTAAAAAAATTATCAAAAATCAATAGCAATGATGCATTTCCAAAATATACGATTGACATAGCTCGTAATATCTCGGATCACTATGTCACAAGCACTGGCTCAGTTCTTCATTCAGCGATTGCTACAGAGATATTCTCTGCAAACTGGCCACAAGATATTCACGATTCATCGAAAAGAAAATTAATTCCTGAAATCTTTGCAATTCAAGGAGATGATGAAGACAGAATGAGTCTATGGAAGACAATCATCAGACAAGAATTTGCAAAGAAAAAATCTCTTGTATTTTTTGCACCAACTGTCGAGGAAGCAAAAAAACTTTTCTCTTGCATATCAAAAGGTATTGAAGACTATGCTTATATACTCGATGGTTCAGATTCAAATAGAAATTTCAAGATGAAGTGGGATAATATAATAAAAAATGTTCATCCAATAATCGTCATTGCAACACCAACATTTAGTCTTATTCCCCGAAATGATATATCGACAGTTATTATAGAAAGAGAAAATCATTCAAATTGGATTACTGATAGAAATCCATACCTCAATACAAAATTATTTATTGAAAAGACCAGTATAGATCAAGACAGAACTCTATATATTGGAGACAAATGTCTCACAATCGAAACTCTTTATAGAGTTGAACTCCATGATATTCAGATGGGTCCATTGTTCAAATGGAGACTTGTCTCAAAAGCCGAAGATATCTTTGTTGATATGAAAGAACAACAATCAAAGACATTTTCTATCATATCAAATGAACTCGATCTTATAATAAAAAAGAACAAAGCAGAAAATAGTCATCTATTTGTATATACTCTTCGAAAAGGTTATTCGAGTATCACTATCTGTGATGATTGTGGCACAATCTTTTCTTGCAAAGAATGCGAATCGCCCCTCGTCTTGCATCAAGATGAAAAAAATCAGAGAAACTTTTATCTCTGTCATAAATGCGGTGAAAAGGCCGGCGCTCAAGATGTTTGCAAAAAATGTCTTGGAACAAATCTCTCTATATTAGGCATTGGCCTAGAAAGAGTTGCGGAAGAAATTCGATCAAAACATCCGGGGACTGAATTGTTTGTACTTGATCCAATGAAGATCAAAACAGAAAAAATGAAAGAATCTCTAATCAATCAGTTTATAGCGAGTCCTGGAAGTATATTATTAGGAACTGAGAGTGCACTTTCAAAGATAAATCAGGAAATAGATTTTACTGCGATCGTTTCAATCGATAGTCTATTTTCAATTCCTGACTTTAGAATATCCGAAAAAATAATGTCTATACTCACAAAATTACGTTCTATAACCCGAAACAAATTTATCATTCAGACGAGACAAAGTCGGGAAAGAATTTTTGAATATGGTAGAAAAGGAAATATTTCTGATTATTATAAAAATGTCATTGATGATAGAAAAATATCTATGTTTCCTCCCTTCTCTACATTACTCAAGATTACGATTCGCGGGAACAAAGAAAAGATTGCTCAAAAGATGGCAATGATAAAAGAATTGGTGAGTCCAGACGAAATCGATGTATTCCCCGTCTATACAAAAGAAACCCAAAACCGATACGCTATTCATGGACTCATAAAGATGCCACGTGGATACTGGCCAAATAGTGAACTTATATCAAAATTAAGAACTCTTGAGAGAGATGTAGAAATAAAGATAAATCCAGAAAATTTGCTTTGATTTGTCTAAACTGCTACATTTTGTATATGACAACGATTAAAATCATTAGTAAAGAAGACCCAATATTGAGACAAAAAGCAGAATTGGTCCCGAAAGAAGATATTGAAAGTGAAAAAATAAAGAAAATCGTCGAAAATATGAGGACTGCTGTTCACCGAGAAAAAGACGGTATCGCTATCGCCGCTCCTCAAATCGGAGAACCTTATCAAATCTTTTTGATAAATGCAGATTTATTGCGCCAAGCAGATCCTACATTTACAGGAGACAAAGATCTTGTCTTCATAAATCCTGTGATCACTCGATTGTCAAAAGAAAAAAAAGAAGTCGATGAAGGGTGTCTCTCTGTGAGATGGATATATGGCAAAGTCAAACGTTCTGTGAGAGCAACAGTAAAAGCATTTAATGAAAAAGGTGAATTGTTTGAGAGAGGTGCATCAAATATTCTGGCACAAATATTTCAACACGAAGTTGATCATCTAAATGGTATACTTTTTATCGATAAAACAAAGAAATTTATCGAGCTCACAGAAGAAGAGATAAAGCAAATACAAAAAGATGAAAATAGGAAATAGAACAATAAAAGTCATTTTTTGGGGCAGTTCTCAATTTAGCATTCATATTTTAAACAATCTCAAAGAGAACGGCATTTTGCCCGATCTTATCATCACGACTCCCCCAAAACCTCAAGGACGAGGTCTCATCATGACTCCAAATATAGTTGAGACTTGGGCGAAGACTAATAATATTTCTTGTCTCGCTCCTGTCAGATTGAAGGACTCTTTTGATGAAATAAATAAGGAAAAATGGGATCTCTCAATCGTGGCTTCATACGGAAAAATCATTCCGGAAGATATTCTCAATATTCCAAAATACAAATCTATAAATATTCACCCTTCTCTACTCCCAAAATATCGTGGACCATCTCCCCTACAGAGTGCGATTCTCGATGATCAAAAAAATACTGGAGTCTCTATCATGCTTATGGACAAAGAAATGGATCATGGGCCAGTAGTATCTCAAAGTGAAATTATTGTCGATGAATGGACGGAATATGAAAAATTCGAAGAAAATATGGCAATTGCCGGATCAAAACTGATTTTAGAGACGATAATACCATGGATTGATAGTTCAATCGTCGCGAAAGAACAGATTCATTCTGAAGCAACATTTACAAGAAAATTTGAGAAGGAAGATGGATTTGTAGATCTAGGTAAAGATGATCCATATCTTATCTTCAGAAAGTATTGCGCTTTTCATATTTGGCCGAATATATTTTTTGATATTAAATTTGATGAGAGTAAAACTGAAAGATTCAAAATAACATCTCTAAAATACAACGTTGACGGTCTAAAGATAATAAAAGTTCGTGGCCAGAACGGTAAGGAAATCAATTTTTCTGATCTTTTAAATCAATTGAAAGGCTCGGAGCAGTATAAAAATCTCCAACGATTTTTGCTTTCTCAGTAGTGTAGTATAAAAAAAGCCAAAAACAACAAACTCCAAAGAAAGCGAAGACTATCCACTGATTTACAGGTTGCTTTAGTGAAGCCCAACTCCAGAATGAATCTTTCTGCATGAAGACATTATAACCCGGACTCTCAAGATTCGCGAAGCTTCGTAAATCTATTTGAGTGGTCGATGTGCCGCTAACACATCGACCGGTTTGCACGTTCACTTTGCGGCGTGCTTAGAACAGAGGGAGCTGGTTGGCAATATCAAGAATCCTCCGAAGACCCTTGCATGCGGCGTAAAACCAACAAGCAAAGCCTATGACACAAATGATACCCGCCATGATCGGTATCGAAACGAGAAACCACGACGCAAGATACAACACGATACCGACTACCGCCATGATCTTGTTTCTTCGCTCATAGCAGGCAATACTTGTGCCAATAAATGCTAGGCCGAGCATAATTGGAGCGGCACTATCACTGATAAACTTTGCGAGTAATCCAAGGATGACGACGATGATCGTCATGCCGAACACAATTTCGTACAGCCGCACGACCGATAACCAAAATTTCTGAACCATTTTCATAATCACTTCAAAAGCAGAATCCACCATGGACACTGCTTCATCTAATAGATTATTATATAGTATTATAGTAAATATGTAAATACCATGTACAGTTAACCATCTAAATTGATGCTTAGTTAAACATGTATTCACGGCCAAGATCCGTATTACAGTATTTTATGCTAAACCATTTATGGATTGCATTACTTCACCCAAAGACCTTTGACTATACTTTTTATCTTTGCACCTCCCCTTCTGATAAGTGACGCTCTTCTCTCTTTGCCACTTGTCACTTCGCGGAATATTTCATCGCGAGCTAGATCTATAGCAGAATATAGATCTTCATTTTCAATTGAAGCATAAAAATTTTTCTCTCTACCAACGATATGCAATTCGGCTTTAAAAATATCACCTTTCTTGTGATGATTGGTAACTCGCGCCAATTCAACGTCACATTGAGCCGAAGGATCATTTGCTAAAATGTTTTTTATCTTTTCGAGTCTCTTGTCTACATATTCTTGAATTGCTGGTGTCAATGTTATATTTGTTGCTTTTATATTTGTATTCATATATTTATTCTTCCATGCTTAATTTATAATTAAATCACAAATCACTCTTTCTGAAATTCAAACTCTATGTATAATTTTATCATTTTATAGCTTTCTTCGCCTAGTTTATTTTTTTCAATAGTTTTGGTATATTGTTTGCGTGTGCATTTGGGTATAGTATATCTGGGTGTCACATGATATTTATCGGTGAAAGCGTGTATAGTAAAGAGTTCCTGAAAAATATTTCACATTCCGGTGTAGCTCAATGGTA
>CAZRJE010000040.1:0-5045 GCA_964600335.1 uncultured Candidatus Saccharibacteria bacterium | reverse complement strand
AATTGCGATATTTATTGTCATCAAAGGAAATAATTCAAATTCGATAAAATTGGGACTCATGTTGCCTTTAACCGGCGACTACGCTGCAGCAGGCCAAAATATGCAAAAAGGTATGACCGTAGCTCTAGAGCAATATAAAAAAGATCACCCCAATGTGCGGATCACTACTGTTATCGAGGATGACGCATATGATGCCACAAAAGGTGTAACTGCTTACAAAAAGCTAGTTGATCTGGACAAAGTCGATGCAATCCTTATGTTGTCGACACCTGTTATCGATGCAATTCATGAAGATGTTGTAAAAAGAGGTATTCCGGTCATTCAACTCGGTGTCCAGACGGTCGGTGTTGGTGACGATAATATCATTCAGTTCAGTCCAGCAGCTGATGCACCAATTGGATTTCTTGCTAAATATTTGGCGAATTCATCAGAATTTTATTCCAAGAAAGTGGCAGTGATCTACGACAATTCTGCGGCACAGCTAAGTTTCTACAAGATCTTCGAACAGAATTATACTCACGAATTCACACCTCTCCTTGTTAATGGGAAAGATGTGTTTCGAAGTTATGCTACCAAAATTGCCAACGAAGGTTACGGTGCCGTCGTCGTTATCGAATCACCACAGAACGGTGCGCTGTTCACAAAAGAATTGCTGACGGTAGACAAAACTCTGCCAACAATTGCCTACGATGCACAGCTCCAAACTGGATTTGCGGATTATGGCCGTATTCTCGGCAATACCGACAAGATAAATGGGGCGATATCTATGTGGTTTAAATCAGGAAGGATGGACGAACTTACCAAATTGTATCAAGTCAAGTACGGGGAAGCTCCAGGCTTTCTAACAGACTTCTCGTACGACATGATTAATACAGCATTAGCTACCTATGACAAGGATCAAGCAAAATGGGTAAGTAATCTCAAAAAGTATCGAGACCCAAATGGTGCTTCAGGATCAATATCATTTGATAGCTATGGTGTTCGATTGCAACCAATGGTGATAACGCGAGTACAAAATGGAAAGCTTGTACCAGTAGAAGAAGTAAAATTGTAGTACTAAAGACAAGCCAATAAACAAAAAAGGCGCCATCCGAAGACGGCGCCCGTGAAATTCTGGTGATCACCGATGACCACCGTGGGTCCCAGGAAGTCCGGGACCCGAACCACCATGACCACCACCTTGAGGCGGTCCGGAGTGTCGATCGGAGTTCCGACCGTCAGGCACACCGTAGGTGTGGCGTGCTCGGTCATAGTACCCGAGCTCACCCCGCCGAGTGGGCACCTCATAGTACGGTGCCCAACCCCAGCCGAAACTCACCCCACCAATAGCGGACACTCCAGGTCCGCCACCGAACATGGCGCCAACGGGAATGTAATTCCCGCCACTACCATAGTAATATTCCCCAGTGGTGAATCCAGGACGTACGACAACGTCCGGAGTGATCACCACCGCCGGAGAGACAACCTGGGGAACATAGGTGCCATTGAAGGTGCCCGTTCCCCAGTTGGTCTGGGGCGGTTGCACAACCGGCGCTTGGGAAGCCGGATGGCCGACGACAACCGGTGGCACAACGACCACGGGCCGGTCACCACCAGAGAGAATCCGGACATCCGCGTCCGGCCCGAATTTGAGCCAGACCTTCTTGCCACCATTTTGGGCACCGACGGAACACCCAATCCCAAAAAAACACACCAAAACGGACACCAAAAACAACGAGGCCGTCGAAACCGAAATGCTTTTTTTCATAACATCAAAGTGCTGAGACACGCACATAATCGAAGACTTTCTTCGACACACACGTATCTTCGAAGGATTCACCCTTCTTGGTTCATGAGTAGCATATCACATCGTATTGTATTAGTCAATACCACAAAAATTAAGCTGTTTTTATATTCCCTGCTATAATTGCAATATAAAAAAATGGTTCAATTTGATGAAGACAAACAAAATAGACGTATAGCAGATCTCAAGAAAAAAGAAGAGGAAGATTTGGTACAAATACTATCTGCCAAATATGGCATAGAATATATAAATCTCACCGCATTACCAATAAATGGTGATGCTCTAAAACTCATAGATGAAAACAAGGCGATAGAATCAAAAGTTGCTGCCTTTGAAATCATAGACAAAAAAGTTCGTCTTGCAATCCGATTCCCCGACAATCAAAATACTCTCTCGATAATCAACGATCTGAAGACTCGTGGTTTTGAAGTAGAATTATATATCACATCTACTCAAAGTCTCGAAAAGGCTTGGAAAATATACAAAGATCTTTCTTTTGCTTCAGAAAGTAAAGGGGGTTCACTTGATATCTCAAACGAAGAAATAGCATCTCTCGTAGATAAAGTAAAAAACATTGAGACAATAAAAAGTGTCCTGAATGAAACAATAGATAGCAAGAAGACATACCGAGTCACAAGAATCATCGAGACGATTACTGCTGGCGCACTGGCTCTTGATGCCTCAGATATACATATCGAACCAGAAGAAAAATTTATACGCTTGAGATATAGACTCGATGGCGTACTCTCAGAAATAACTTCACTAGGACAGGATACTTTTGCTCTAATGTTATCGAGAATAAAATTGATATCTGGACTAAAATTAAATATTCATGACAATTCTCAGGATGGTCGTTTCAGCATACGTTTACCGATGGGAGACATCGAGGTTCGTGTTTCGATTCTTCCTGGACCATATGGAGAGTCAGTCGTAATGCGTCTTTTGAATCCAAAAAGTATAAATGTACCTCTAGAAGAACTAGGTATTCCAAAAAAATTACTGTCGGTTCTACAAGAAGAGATAAATCGTCCAGACGGAATGATACTTACGACTGGTCCTACAGGTTCAGGAAAAACGACCACACTATATGCTTTTCTAAAGAAGATTTACAATCCGGAAGTTAAGATAATAACAATTGAAGATCCAATCGAATATCATTTGCAGGGAATAGTTCAAAGCCAAGTAAATGATAGGGGTTATAACTTTGCAGAAGGATTGCGAGCGGCAGTAAGACAAGACCCAGATATCATCATGGTCGGTGAAATCAGAGACAATGAAACCGCCTCAATGGCTATAGATTCTGCTCTCACTGGACACTTGGTATTCTCTACCCTACACACAAATGATGCTGCGGGAACATTTCCGAGACTCATAGATCTAGGTGTAAATCCAAAAGTTCTAACATCAGCAATACGTATAACAATGGCACAAAGACTCGTGAGAAAGCTTTGCGTCTTTTGTAAAAAAGAAATCACCCTAGATGGTTCGATAAAAAAAGATATCGAAGACACTCTCAGTTCTATAGAAGATAAAAGTGAGATTCCTCAAAATGTGGACAAAATGTGGGTATCTGTCGGTTGTGAAAAATGTCATAACACTGGATATAAGGGTAGAATAGGAATATACGAAGCAATAAGGACAAATGGGGTCATAGAAACTGCCATAGAAAACAATCCCAGTGAAAGAGAGATCTGGAATGCAACGAAAGGTCAAGGAATATTAACAATGAAACAAGATGGTGTATTGAAGGTTTTATCTGGTACTACCTCTTTTGAAGAATTACAGAGGGTCATATCGATTAAAGATTAATAAGACAAACATTCTTGCCCATGTTTCAACAAACATGTTGTAAATAAAATTTTCCACATTATTCGATTGTATTTGAATATTCCTTGTGTAGGATAGAGACAGATGAATACAGAAATCTCTAAGCAATATCTCCCAACATGATGTTGAGAGCGAGGTATAGTCCCGAGGATAATTTCAGAGACTACAGGAGTACCAAAATGTCCTTAGTACTATACCCAAACCTAGGAAGGCCATTGCTTAGAGGTTTCTGGACTCAATAGAGAAACCAAAAAACGGGAAATCATTCCCTTACGTTATAAATGAACTTTTTGGTTACTGCAAGGAGTCTAGCATATATGCAATAATATGTCAAGAGACAAAAAAACTAAAACAAACGATATCGATTCTGGCAGACTAGATCAAACACTGAGACCAAATCATTGGGCTGAATATATAGGGCAAAAAAATATAAAAGATAATCTTCATATCCTATTAAATGCTGCAAAAGAAAGGAATCATCCCCCTGAGCACATATTGTTCTATGGACCACCAGGACTCGGAAAAACAACACTGGCTCATCTAATAGCAAAAGAAACCGGTGCTCAAATAAAGGTAACTTCTGGACCGGCAATCTTGAAAGTTGGAGATTTGGCATCAATACTCACAAATCTTTCACAGGGAGATATATTGTTTATAGATGAAATTCACAGGCTAAACAAAGCAATCGAAGAAGTTCTCTACCCTGCCATGGAATCTGGCACTCTCGACATAATAATCGGCAAAGGACCTTCAGCAAGAACGATTCAGCTCGATTTACCACCATTTACTCTGATAGCCGCTACGACACGAATCGCTCTCATTTCGGCACCTCTCAGATCTAGATTTTCTGGGGGTGTATTCCGACTCGAATTTTATACAAATGAAGAAATACAAGAGATCATTCGACGGTCTTCAAAAATTCTAGGCATAGAAACAAAAGACGAGGCCCTGAAAGAAATCGCTTTGAGATCACGATTTACTCCAAGAACCGCAAACTATCACCTCAAAAGATGTAGAGACTATGCTCAGCTTGAAAAAACGGATGTTAACAAAGAGGTCGTGGAGAAATCTCTTTCTTTATTAGGCGTAGATGAGCTCGGCCTCACACCATCAGACAGAAATATATTGCGTATAATCATAGAAAAATTTGGTGGTGGACCTGTAGGATTAAGCACATTGGGAGCGGCAATGTCTGAGGAGCAAGCCACGATAGAAGAAGTCTATGAACCATATCTCATTCAACTTGGATTATTAGAAAGAACTCCCCGAGGAAGAACGGCGACCATGAAAGCGTTCGAGCATATTAAAAATAAAAAGTTATGATATATTAAAACCATGTCAGGACACAATAAATTTTCAAAAATAAAACATATTAAAGCAAAGAATGATGCTCAAAAGAGCAAGTTATTTGGCAAATTGGTGAGACTTATCACCG
>CAZRJE010000039.1:2824-5098 GCA_964600335.1 uncultured Candidatus Saccharibacteria bacterium | reverse complement strand
GCTGTATTTAATACTATTATTGCGACTCTTGTAATAAAATAATATTTTTTTGTGATGGAAATGTTATATAAAAAAACTCGCCACCAACAATGCTGCCGAAGGCTTTTCTCAGTTCAGTAATCATCATGGGTGTCCTTTCTTATTATAGTACAACATAAGCATAACATGTGTGTCAAGTCCACTGGGTGATGTGTACAGCCGCTACTAAATAATATTTACATCAATATATTTATATGTTATTGTGAAAATAGAAGAACTAAACAACTCGACGAAAGTGAAACTAATGAGAAAAAACAAATTCGGAACCCTAAATGAACACGCTGTCGGCATAATTTTGAAAGAATTGGTCCGACGAGCAATCATCGCAATTCGGGCAGAACAATTGACGTTTGAAGTTTCTGTGAAAGAGGGTATTGCAGGGAGAATGGATGATGTTCTGACTACAGCAGATCAGGCTGCACAGGATACTTACATTCGTTCGATATCCGAATGTTTTCCTTACGCTGGTGTTATCGCTGAGGAGAATTCATTGAAAGTGGAATGTTCAGATCGGTCTGGTTATTATTTCACCGTGGATCCTCTCGATGGAACAAAGGCTTTTGTGCGCCGTCAGTCGCATGGTGTTGGAACCATGATCTCATTGTCTCTGCCTGGAAAGTTTGTTTCCGCTTACGTCGGAGACGTGAATACTCAGGAAATATACGGTTTTCGTCCGGGATCTTACAACGTCCATCGGATTACCGAGTTCAGTAATAACGAGACACTCACACATGTCAATCACGATCTTGCTGACAGCTATGTGTTGCTTCGAGATCCTGAAAGCACATATTCGTCTCTTTCCCAAGATCTGATATCTCGAGGCTTCAAAAATCTATTGGTAGATGGTGGAAGCATCGGAATTTGGTTTGCCCGGCTTTGGAAAGGCGAAGTCGCCGCTCTTCTTATCGACCAATCGATTGAGACGCCGTGGGATTCAAATCCTGTGAATGCAATATCTTTGAAGTTGGGTTTCAGATTTCTGAGACCGACGGCTCGAGGCAATAATTGGGAGTTGTATACTCCGAGACCGATTAAAAGAAATTATGATCGTAGACACGAGACTCTCGTTGTCCACAAAAACGCACTCTCTCAGATTCGTCGTTTGTACGAGCCTGGTATTTGAGTGAATTTTTTCCTTCACTGCCGATCGGAAACGATCGGCTTTTCTGTTACAATACACGTATGACAATTTTACATTCAATCATTCTTGGTCTAGTGGAAGGATTTACTGAGTTCCTGCCGATTTCTTCGACGGCGCACCTTATTCTCGTGAGTAAATTACTTTCTATTGACCAGTCAATGTTTGTTAAGACTTTTGAAATAGCTATTCAAGGCGGTGCAATACTCGCGGTAATAATATTTTATTGGAGAAAGTTACTTGATTTAGAGATATTAAAACGCTTAATAGTATCATTTATACCAACAGCCATAATCGGATTCATTTTGTACAAATTGATCAAAGATATTTTGGTTGGGAATATGACGATAGTTCTTTTGAGCTTATTTCTGGGCGGACTTGTATTGATATATATCGATAGAGTCTCACGAATTAAAAATAACATCGAATCTGGCAGGGCAATAAAGGAGCTGACGTATAAAGAAGCATTTATGATTGGTATAGCACAATCCCTAGCTATTATTCCTGGAGTATCACGGTCTGCTGCGACTATTGTCGGAGGATTATTTTTGGGCATGAATATGAAGGCGGTCGTGGAATACTCATTTTTACTTGCAATACCGACTATTGTGGCAGCGACTGGATATGACCTCATAAAAAATATTCACAGTTTCTCAACAGATCAGACTTCAATGTTGATTGTTGGTTTTGTAGCGTCATTTATTACTGCTATATTTGGAATCCGTCTACTAAATAATGTAGCCAAAAGATCTTCAATGAAAGCGTTTGGAATGTATAGAATTAGCTTGGTGATTCTTGTAGTGATATTAGTACTAATATGTTGATTTATAATGAGCAAGCAAATTGTGTTATCATAATCATATGAAAATAATATTAGCTTCAGATCATGCAGGTTTTGAACTAAAAGAGAATATCAAAAAATTTCTATTGGATAACAAATACGAGATTGAGGACGTTGGAGCTTTTACATATGATGAGAATGATGATTATCCACAATATATGCATAAAGCCGGTGAATTGGTTTCTGAGTCTGATGGAAGAGATAAAGCAATAATATTCGGAGGTTCGGGTCAAGGAGAAGCAATGGTTGCAAATAA
>CAZRJE010000039.1:0-2724 GCA_964600335.1 uncultured Candidatus Saccharibacteria bacterium | reverse complement strand
ATAAAGCAATAATATTCGGAGGTTCGGGTCAAGGAGAAGCAATGGTTGCAAATAAAGTGAAAGGTATTCGAGCGACAGAATGGTATGGAGGAAATATGGATATCATTAAACTATCTAGAGAACACAATGATGCAAATGTTCTTTCAATCGGCGCGCGTTTTGTCAGTTTAGAAGAAGCAAAGAAGGCAATTGAACTATGGTTGCATACAGATTTCAGTGGAGAAGAGAGACATAAACGTCGAATTAAAGAGATTTGACCAGTAGGGAGGAACGATATTGAGACCAAATCTAAGGTGCGACCTCACACGACGTAACAGAATCAGATAATAGAAGCGAATTGATGATACGTTTCGACAATATTGTCGGAATTAAATATTTGCGATCCAACGACCAATCGATCTGCTCCAGCATCGAGTAAAGTCTGAGCATTTTCAAGTGAGACTCCACCATCAATCGTGATTTTAATATCGGGAAATCGTTCTTTTACAGCTCGGATTTTATCAATTACACGTGCATCAAATTTCTGACCTTGAAAGCCGATATTGTCTATACCCATAAGTTGGACATCTTTTATATTTTCATATTTGTTAAGAAACTCATCTAGCCTATCGATTGGTGTTTCTTCACTTAATGCAAGACTGACATCTACTGTACTCGCAACCTGAATCATTCTATGAAGATCTCCTTTTGATTCAACGTGAATAATCAATCTTTCAGCGCCAGCATTTATCCAATTTTGAATATCAGTTTCTTCGGTATAGTTCATCATTAAATCAAATTCATAATCAATGACTTGCCAATGAGGTAAACCTTCAGCTTCAGATATCAATCTTTCAAAGTTATCATCATGCTTTTTATATGGCCATGTTGCATTTGGAACAAATTGCCCATCACAAATATCGATCTGAACTATTTTCGCTAGACCAGCAACCATGTCTGTTTTTTCAACGACTTCATTGTAATCGCGAGGTAATATAGCGGGTATTATTTGATAAGACATGCGAATATTCTAGCATGTCATGTTGGGAGGTGCGACCTCCCAATGAGTCCGCGAGGTGCGACCTCCCATAAATCTGATATAATATACGCATGCTTACGTCCTCAAAAATAGAAATACTGACAAAACACTCGAATGCAATTCGAAAATCAATCGTTGAAATGCTTATCGAAGCAAAATCTGGTCACTTGGCAGGCGCTCTCGGAATGGCTGACATTTTTTGTTATTTATATTTTTATGCTCTCAAACATAATCCCAAAAAACCAAATTGGGATATGAGAGATCGTTTGGTTTTGTCAAACGGTCATATATGTCCAGTACTTTATGCAACAATGGCTCATAGTGGTTATTTTCCAATTGATGAATTGAAGACACTTAGAAAATTCGGTTCACGATTGCAAGGTCATCCGCATAGAGAGTATCTGGACATGATTGAGACTTCTTCTGGACCACTCGGATCAGGTTTGTCTCAAACCGTAGGTATGGCTCTCGCACATAGAATAGATCATGGGGTGGGCTCAAATATGAGATTCTATTGTCTTATGAGTGATGGAGAACTCAATGAGGGAAATACATGGGAGGCTGCTATGCTTGCTCAAAAAGAAAAATTGTCGAGTGTTACCGCAATAATAGATAGAAATAATATACAAATCGATGGTTTTACTGAAGATATAATGCCACTAAATTCTGTGCTTGAAAAATGGAGAGCATGGAATTGGAATGTGATAGAGATAAACGGACATGATTTTGTTGAGATAGATAGAGCGATAAATACTGCGAGCGAAAGGAAAGATAAGCCAACAGTGATCATTGCGCATACGATACCGAGTAAAGGAATTCCACAATTTGAAAGAAAATTCGAATGGCATGGCAAACCACCTCTCACTGATGAAGAGATTAGAGTAGCATTAGATTCTATGCGAAGCCTAAATGGTAAGATCGAACATCATTAAAATATATGTTAAATAAAAAGTTAAAACTAAATGAAGGTTTGTGGAAAAGCAGTGAAAAAGAATCAAATCGTAACGGTTTTGGACGTGGACTCGTGAGTGCTGGTAGAGAAAATAAAGATGTTGTCGCTTTGGTTGCAGATCTCAAAGATAGTCTTTGCATGAATGATTTTGCCCGAGAATTTCCAAATAGATTTATAGAAGTCGGAGTAGCAGAACAAAACGTCGTCACAGTATCTAGTGGCATGGCGAGAATGGGTAAAATACCATTTGCAGGTTCATATGCCGTATTTAGCCCAGGAAGGAATTGGGAACAAATAAGGACTACGATTTGTTATAACAATGTACCTGTGAAAATCGTTGGTTCTCATGCGGGTCTCTCTGTTGGTGCTGATGGGGGTTCACATCAGGCTCTCGAAGATATTGCTCTTATGACAGTACTACCAAATATGTATGTCTTTTCTCCTTGTGATAGTATCGAAGCCGAGAAAATAACTAGAGCGATGTCTCAGAATGATAGACCAAACTATTTGCGTCTATGTCGCGATAAAACTCAGTTGATGACTACTAAGGATACTCCATTTGAGATTGGTAAAATATATGAGTTTTATAGATCGACAAATATAAAATCAAATGAGATCGATATTGCAATATTTGCAACAGGTCCGATATTGTTTGAATGTTTAAATGTTGCAAAAAAGATGTCCGAACATGGTAGAGGCGTTGCTGTATTCAATGTTCCAACTATAAAGCCTTTGGATGAATATGCACTACTAA
>CAZRJE010000038.1:0-5275 GCA_964600335.1 uncultured Candidatus Saccharibacteria bacterium | reverse complement strand
TCATGTCGCAAAATATTTTTGATCTAAAAAGGCAATTTTTAGAGTATATAGAGATAGAAAAAGGTAGAAGTTTGAAAACTGTAGAAAACTATGATCGCTATCTCACTCGATTCATCGATCATACAAAGATAAAGGAGGCTAAGGATATAAATGACAATATAGTGAGAGAATATAGAATATGGCTAAATAGACAGACAAGTCACTATATTCCTGGGAAAATAAGTGAAACACTTAAAAAAAGGACCCAAAACTACTATCTCATAGCATTGAGAGCTTTTCTTAAATATTTAGCAAGAATGGATATCAAGAGTTTATCCCCTGATCGAATAGAACTGGCAAAAGTTCCGGAAAGATCCTTGGATTTGATTACAATAGAAGAGCTCGGAAAGTTGCTTGATGCGCCAAATACCAAAGAATTACGAGGTTTGAGAGATAGAACAATCATGGAATTACTTTTTTCAACAGGTCTTCGAGTCTCCGAGCTCTGTGCCCTTCCCCGAGAAATAAACCTCAAACTCGATGAATTGTCAGTGAGAGGAAAAGGAGAAAAGGTCCGAGTAGTATTTCTCTCCGATGAAGCAAAAAAATGGCTTAAACAATATTTAGAACAACGAAAAGATCTCGATGATGCTCTTTTTGTTCAAATTATAGAAATTCCAAACAATAAAGACAAAAAGAATAATCCCCAAAAAACAAAGGATAATAAGCTTAAATCTGAAAAAGAATCTCTGAGGCTGACACCGCGCTCAGTAGAAAGAATAGTCAAATATTACGCTATAAAGGCGGGGATTTCCAAAAAAGTGACCCCGCACGTGATAAGACATAGTTTTGCTACAGATTTGCTTCGAAATGGAGCCGATCTTCGTTCTGTGCAAATGCTTCTCGGTCATGCAAATATAGGAACGACTCAGATATATACGCATGTTACTGACAGTGAGCTTCGAAATATACATAAGAAATTTCACAATAAGAAAAGTTGATAATTTATATTACTAATTTCATTGAATAAAAGAAGTTTGTCCTAAGTGCATAAAAAGTGCATAAATTGTGACAAATATTTTCATTACTATATAATAAGTCCATGAGGATAATTTCTTGGAATGTAAATGGTTTGAGGGCAAATGTAAAAAAAGGAGGTTTTGATTGGTTTTTGAATGAATCACCTGATATTTATTGCATTCAAGAAACAAAATCCAGACCTGACCAACTAGAACCAGGAGTTTTGAATCCACAAGGATATCACTCATATTTTGACCATTCCAAATTGAGACAAGGATATAGCGGTGTTGCTGTTTACTCAAAGATAAAGCCAAATAAAGTAGAATATGGCCTAGGAAAACAAGAATTAGACCAAGAAGGAAGATTTTTGGCTTTATTCTATGATGATTTTGTTCTCATAAATACATATATACCCAATGGTGGTGGTGGGCCAGAAAGACTTAAGTATAAACTTGAATATTATGACTATTTCTTAAAATATATAGAAAAACACAAAAAAAATGGCTTGCACATTATATTTTGTGGAGATATAAATACTGCTCATACAGAAATAGATCTTGCTCGTCCAAAGGAAAATCAAGAAAATACCGGTTTTCTTCCTATTGAAAGGGCTTGGATTGATAAAGTACTAAAATCTGGGTACGTCGATATATTTCGTCATCTACATCCAGAAAAAACTGGAGCATATACATATTGGGACATGAAGACTTTTGCTCGAGAAAGAAATGTTGGTTGGAGAATTGATTATTTCTTTATAAATAAAGAACTAACTAAAAAGATAAAAGATTGCAAAATACTGGATGATATCATGGGTTCAGATCATTGCCCGATAGATCTTAAACTTGATCTATAACAATCGTTTGATAAAAAGACGCAACTTATAATTCAAGCAATAAAATGATAACAAAATACGACTATAAATCGTTATACTATTTTGACAAATATAAATATCATCGTATGAATATACGGCTCATCTAATTCGTACAAAGTAATTCTTTTACAAAATCAATCAAACAAAATGAAAACCGCGTTTTGCGGTCCCAAGATGAAGGGTCGAAAACGCGGCTTGAAATCCTAAATTGCATTTCTCCGTTCATCCAATTCAGTCAGGTGTGCATTTTTCCTCTTTTACTCGACTCTCCGTAGGAGGTCATTTTTTGTTTTTGTAGGAAGATACACCTTGAAAATTTATCAGACGAGGGTCTCGTGCGATGATGGACTCCAGAGCCCATCGATGGATTTCATAAAAATGGAGTATACGTGGAGCAAGGCTTCTCGCACGTATTTTTATAAAGATCAATTGATCGCTGGAACAAACGAACATCACCTCGAGATTCACTCACTATCAATTCCTCGAACATCACTTCAAACTAACATCGAACCAACACTGCATTCTCGATTTTTTTTATTTCGTTTGTTCCACTCGATCTGTCTGAATACATTTTATGTCCTATAGAAAAAACTGTAAAGGACATTCTGTGGATAACTCAGCGTAAAGGACATTATTTAACGTGATATTTATTTCTTATACTTACTATGTCCTTTGTCTCAATATTCTCTTTTATATTTCTTCCCTCTTCACCCAATATTTCTAGTTTAACATCGTCTAATTTATTTAGTTCTGTAGCCATATTCTCCAATATTGAACTCTCATTCTTTTTTGGATCTTTCATGACTTCATTAAATAAAGCATATAAAATATTACCTACTCTCGGGCCGGCACCTATACTGCACACTTCCATTATTCTCTTTCCATCAATTTTCAATAGTGAAACACTTATTGGATCTCTCAATGCTTCTTCAATCATTGACATGTATTTTCTCAATCTGTATGGCTCCTCTTTTGGTCTGCCTGTTCCTACCCTGTCACATACTCTCAAATTCATTAAATCCCATATATTTTCTTTTCCTACATTTACAACCAATCTTCTAACAGAAGAAAGTGTTATTGTTTCAGTATCAGAAAAAAACATATGCCATCTAACCAATTTGCATACTTTGCTGACTATTTGTTTAGGATATTTCAATCTAGTCATTATTTTGTAAGTTTCACGTGAACCTTCTACTTCATGGCCGTAAAACGTAATCGTATTTGTTTCATGTGAAAAACCCTTATTTTTAGGCTTTGATATATCATGAAATAGAGCTGCCAATCGCACTTCCAAAGTAAAATCCTTATCTGCAGCACATTGAAGACTCCTCATCAAATGCTCCCAAACATCATATTTATGAGCCTGATTCTGTTTTACTCCAATTCCGTCCTCTATTTCAGGCAAGAAATGTTTCAAAAGTCCTGTTTCATGTGAAATATTCAAGGCTAACATTGGTTTATTTGACATGATAATCTTAGTAAATTCATCTCGGATTCTTTCCGTGGCAATCTTATTTAATAAGGCAGAATTCAAGCGTATAGACTTCATTGTTTCATTTTCAATGGAAAAACCCAGTTCTGAGGCCAATCTAATAGCTCTAATTAACCTCAGAGCATCTTCTTTAAACCTATCGTCTGGATTTCCAACAGATCTAATAACATTGTCCCTTATGTCCTTTACACCGCCGTAGGGATCTACGATAGAGCTGATAGCATTGTCTTTTATCTTTATCGCTACAGCATTTACTGTAAAGTCACGTCTTTTCAGGTCGTCCTCTATATTCTGACTATATTTCACAGAATCTGGATGTCGCGAATCAGAATAGATTCCCTCTATTCGATAAGGTGTAACTTCAATTTTTCTTAATGTTTCATCTTCTGTTTCTTCATTTATTATTGCTACCGTACCATATTCATTTTCATATACTGTCTTAATAAATAGACTTTGAATCTGGGTCGGATTTGCATTTGTAGTAATATCCCAATCTTTTGGCTTTCTGCCTAATAAAACATCTCTGACACATCCACCCACGAGAAAGGCCTCAAAACCCCTATTTTCCAATGCTTCTATAACATTTATGACTTCCTGTGGATAAACTGTGTCTATTTTGTTCACGATTTGATTCTAGCATCATTTTGGCTTTATTTATATATGTTGTAATATGTGGATATGCGCCCGTAGCTCAATGGATAGAGCACTTGGCTTCGGACCAAGGGGTTGAGGGTTCAAGTCCTTCCGGGCGCACAGAAATATATACAGTGGTTAGTTTATGGTTTATGGTTTATGGTTGATGGTTTATGGTTGATGGTTTATGGTTCTAAAGAAAGAGACTTTTTACTAAAAATTTTCATCTGATAAATAACTCACAAATAACCATCATACCTCTGAACATTGAAAATACTTAGCATATCATATATAATTTGGGCACAACTGAAAATGCGGGTATAGTTTAATGGTAGAATGCGTCCTTGCCAAGGACGAGATGCGAGTTCGATTCTCGCTACCCGCACCATTTGTGAAAAAATACTTTTATTTGCAAGTCAATAATACCTGTTATTCGTTTTGATCAGACAAAATAATGTGTTTATTACTTCAATTAGACTTGTCCCCAACTGTCCCCAAAAAATACGGCTTAAAATATAGAATCTATCGGACAACTGTGGATAAGTCTGTGGACAAAGTTAATAATAGTCAAAAAAAATGGCTTAAAATCGTCAAATGTCCCTAATGTGTCTAACATATTACCAATTTAATTAGATTATCGTTTATGCAAGATTATTCAGATTAATAGTATCAATTATTATCGTTTCTTGTGAAACATTTCACGTGAATTAAATTAAAAATAATGCTTAATAAAATAAAGGACTCCAAAGGAATTAAGAGAAAAAGAGGGAATATAGGTGAATACGTTACACGTGAAAGTCTTATTAAAGATGGCTTTACTATAGTTGAACAAAATTATCAGAAAAGATGGGGAGAGATTGATATTATTGCCAAGAAAGACAATGTTCTACATTTCATTGAAGTGAAAAGTGTAACTTATCTTAATATCTCGGATAATTCACACAGGCCAGAAGACAATGTTCATGGTCTCAAAATACAAAAAATACGTAGAATGATACAGACTTATCTTGGTGATCTCGAATCAGATACACCTTTTCAATTTGATATAGCTTGTGTATATTTGAACATGATAAACAATACATCGCGAATAAGGTGGATTCGCAACATCATTCTATGATAGGATAGGGAGGTTAGAATAATTGTTTATCCGGTTTCGGAGCGTGGTGTAACGGCAACATGCCTGTTTTGGGTACAGGTGACTCCGGGTTCGAATCCCGGCGCTCCGACATTTGAATTAATAAAATGGATAATGGATATATTATCTGTTAAAATTGCATTAT
>CAZRJE010000037.1:0-5362 GCA_964600335.1 uncultured Candidatus Saccharibacteria bacterium | reverse complement strand
TTTTTGGGTCTCTCTTTCTTTCTTGGCGGTTTACATGCCTTATTTATAGGTAGCGACATAGCGAGAAATCCTTTTCTAAAATATTATTTGATCATTCTCTGTTCAGTTGCAATCATTGTATATTTTTACAGAACAGTACTATTCAAATTCACAGTCAAGAAACACAAATTCACAGTTGAAAATATTACAAATACAAACGACATCTTTCAAATCTCTCTTCGACCAAAAAAGAAAAATTGCAATTTGAAGCAGGACAATTTATCTTTATTTCTTTTGAACAAAGAGGCTTTCCGAGTGAATCACATCCTTTCTCTATCGTTTCGGCTCAAAATGAAGACGTTCTCCGACTTGGAATCAAAGCTCTTGGAGATTTCACAAAAAAACTTAATAATCTCAAAATAGGAACAATTGCTTTGATCGAAGGGCCGTTTGGTGTCTTTTCTTATAAAAAGGCCGAGAATAAAAAACAGATTTGGATTGCGGGCGGTATAGGTATAACACCATTTATTAGTATGGCAAAATCTATTCATGACAGTGAATACAATATCGATCTGTATTATTGTGTAAATAGCGAGGAGGAAGCTGTTTTCATGAAAGAACTCCAAAGTATTTCAGAGAAAAATCATGACTTTCATGTTATTCCTTGGATATCAAAAGAAAGGGGTTTTCTCAATATAGAGTCAATAAATAAACTAAGTGGAAATCTTGTTGATAAAGATTATTTTCTATGTGGTCCTCCTGCAATGATGAAAAATATGCGGAAACAATTAAACACTTTAAATATTCCAGAAAACCAGATTCACTCAGAAGAATTTGCTTATTAAATATTTTTATTTCTTTTCTTCCCCACTATCACAAAGGCAGGTGGTACATTTCTAACTTCATAAGAAATGTGAAGTCTAGGGAAAAATCTTCTGATCGTGAGTATGCTTGCCAAAAAATATTGAAACTGGATGTATAGACCTCCCTCTTTTAAGCCTCTCATCACTGCATTTAAAATCGACCACTTAGTTTTTCTAGAAAAATTTCCAAGCGGTATGCCTGATACGACATAGTCAGCACCATTTATTCCAAGCTGATTCAGATGTTGAGGTAATTCTGAAGCATCATCTTCTACTATCACAACCCTTTTATCGACAAATTCTTTTTTTAATTTTTGAGCAAACTCATGATTTATTTCAAAGACCACGAGTCGCCCGGACTTTGGTAAATGTTTAACTATTTCTTTTGTAAAAGATCCGGTGCCCGCACCCAATTCTACAATCACCACGTTTTCACTCCACTTAATAGGTTTCACCATTCTCTTTGCCAAGAAATTTGAACTCGGCATGACCGCACCTGTTTTTACAAAACCGGTAAATGCTTGGCGAGCAAAGGTCAGAGAATTAGATATCTTTTCTTTCATTTTTTATATTTTTTAATATAAATAATTCGAGATTTTTCTCAAGATTACAATTTCCTCGATGAGCCTCATGATAGGACACCGTGAGATCTTTAAGAGAATTTACGATTTCATCATAACTCCAGTACGATGAAAATTTTTTTGATTTTGAAAATACGTACGGATTAAGGCCTGATTCTGTAGCACTACTATTGTTGTATGCCAAAACCATAGATTTTAGCTGCCAAAACAATGTGCCTACAATATTTTCTGCCTCTACACCACTATCTATGAGTCTCCTATATATTTCCCAAGCTTGAATATTTTTTCTTGAAGCGAAATAGTCGGTAAGAATAAATATTTCATTGATCGATTTTTTTACTTTAGCAGTCTTATCTTCAATACAGATTATTTTTGTCGCATATTTATTCATCGATTTTAATATTTCTCCATTCAGACTACCCTCTGAAATAATAAATATATTTTCAGACTCAGACATATGCACAAGATATTCACCGATTATACTTTCATGGTCTTTATTTTTTATAACTCTATCTATATAGATTATATATTTGCTCGAGAATAATCCCTGACCACCAATATTTTCATCTATAATATCTTTGGAAAAAGTATTGTCTTCGACTTTGATAAGTGTCGAATCTGGTCTTTTTTCCATGAGAGATTTGACCAGAGCGCGTGCTTTGTCTGCCGAAAGAGACGGATTGTCGCTATAGTAAATATAAAGCATATAAGAAGTATACTAGTATATTTCTATTTTTCCCAATCTTTTCCAATATGATATGAAACAGCGAGTGGAATTTCTTTTGTTTCTTCTATAGACAAGACATTTCTCATGATAGTAGCGATATCTTCTTTTATTTCTTCTACCAGCGAATCGTGCACTTCCAAAACTATTTCATCGTGTATTTGCATTGTCATGAAAGCTTTATCTTGAACTTTCTTTTCATTCAAATATTTATTTATTCGAACCATTGCAAGCTTCACTATATCTGCCTCTGTTCCTTGAATCGGCGCATTGATTGCTACACGTTCTGAAGCGGCAACAATATATGGTATGTGTGAATCTAGGCCACGAATATATCTTCTTCTACCGAAGAATGTCTCAGTATAGCCATTTTTCTTCGCAAAAATCTTTGTATCATCGAGATATTTTGCTAGACCAGAAAAAGTTTCGAAATATTTATTGTAAAATTCTTGTGCCTCTTTTCTAGTTCCACCTATATTTGTTTTCAAGGCATTGACTCCCATTCCATACATAACACCAAAATTAATTATTTTTGCCCGTCTTCTCATTTCCGCATCGACTTGATCTGTTGGCACCCGAAAGACTCTTGATGCTACTTCTGTATGAACATCTCTACCACTTTTGAATATTTCAATAAGCTCTTTATCACAAGAGAGAAAACCCGCAACTCTCAATTCAATCTGAGAATAATCAAGAGACAATAGTGAATGATCTTTTTCTGCAATAAATGCTTTTCTGATGACTCGGCCAAGATCGCTTCTAATAGGAATATTTTGAATATTTGGATCTTCAGAAGACATACGACCTGTAGCTGTACCACTCTGAACGAGTCTTGGGTGAAGTCTGTTTTCCTTATCAAGAAGATCGGGAATAGTATCGATGTATGTATTAACAAGTTTTGCGCGTTCTCTATAATCAAGGATCAGAGCAACGATTGGATGTGCCTCTCTCAATTTTTCTAATTCAGATTCCTTGGTTGAAATATTTCCTCCTGCCGTCTTTTTGAGTCCTTTCTGAACAATATTGAGTCGACCAAACAATATCTCTCCTATTTGTTTTGGTGAACTTACGTTAAATTCTATGCCAGCAAGAGACCAAATCTTCTTTTCTATCTCATCCAATTCTTTGTGATACCGAATGCTGAGTTTTTTTAGAATGTCTCGATCGATTTTGATTCCTCTCTTTTGCATATTTTCGAGAATTGGCATAAGTGGCAATTCTATTTCTTGATAGACTTTATTTGCATTTCTCCAATCCAATTCTTCTAAGATCTTCTTTTTTGCTAAAGCAAAATCTTTTGTTTCAGTAAAATTGTATATATCTTCAAGAGATGGATCCGTAATATTTGAATCTACGAGCCAAAGAGCGAGCGCAGTCATTTTTAAATCTTCTTTATCTATATTTGAACTATCAATATTGGGCTTATTCTTGACTACAGAATCGGCACGTGATCCAGACAATACAACTTCGAGTCTATTCATCATTGTCCTGAATTCTAGTTCATTCCAGACTTTTCCTATTTTCTCTTTGTCTATAGAATCCCTAAAATATTTTTCGGGCAATATAAAATCGATCGGAGCATCTCTCCTTATTGTGCCCAATACCTTACTAAATTCCGCTTCCTCCCTATTTTCTTTGAGCATTTTAATAATTCTTGGGGTAATTCCTGCCTTTTCAAACTTTTTTGTGCTCTTATCCAATTCATCGTATATCTTTTCTATTGAACCAAATATTGTAAGCAACGTGGTCGCAGTTTTTTCACCGATACCCTTTATACCTATTATATTGTCAGACTGATCACCGCAAAGACCTTTATAGTCAGGAATGAGTTCTGGACCAAAACCATATCTCTTTTCAACCGCATCTTCATCGTATATGACAGTATCTTTTATTCCTTTTCTTAGAGTAAATACTCGAACATCTTTAGCTTTTACCAATTGAAGTGTGTCCATATCTCCGGAAGCGATGATTATTTCTACCTCGGAATCACTTTTGCACACTTTATCAACGATGGTTCCTATGATGTCATCAGCTTCAAATCCAGGTTTATCGTATATAGGTATATTTAGTCCCGAGAATATATCTCGCGACCTTTTTATCTGTTCAATCAGATCCTCTTCTGCCTTTTTTCTTCCTGCTTTGTATTCTTTGTAAACTTCATGTCGATGTGTTGGTTGTGGCAAATCATAACAAGCAACGAGATAATCAGGTTTTAGATCTTCAATTATCTTTATGAGCATCGTTGAAAGACCGAAAAGTGCCCCAGTTGGTATACCGGTTGAGGTCATAAAATCAGGTAAGGCATGATAGGCGCGATGCAAAATAGCATGAACGTCGAGCAAAACTAGTCTTTTCTTATTTTCTGACATGATTGTATTGTACTACAAATGTAGTTTTCTAGGTTGGTCCTAGAGGTTGGTCCTAGAATTTAATAAAATTTTATCAGAAGACACAAAAAACGCGGACCCCGTGGCCCGCGTGCGAAAGACAGAAATCGTCAGGAATTATGTCCGAGAACAAGATGACCAAAAATCTTGAGCGCATCTATGTCTCTCACTTCTTGCACTGAAGTAAGTCTGATTTGGTTCAGCGATATACAAAGCTCAACATAAATCACCTTGCCGTTAAGGCCATGAACAAAGGCAATGACCATTGTATTTCTCACTGGAACATTTTCTTGAAAATGTTTGACGGCCTTGAAAAGTCCTTGGGAAGTTGTCACCGCTCGATCACCAAAAATCGCCTTACAATCACGAAGCGACAATGGATTTCGTGTTTCAACCATTTCAAATCCACTAACCCTACGGAAGAATGGTTGGCCGATGGCGTTTTTCAATGCCCCAGTCAATTGCCCAATATTCGGCCATTCTTTATACCCTTCCATATCCGCGTCGTCTGAAGAAATTTCCGTGGATGAGCACTTCGATCTGATGGTATTCAAGTCTTTATGGTACTCATCAGAAATTGCTCGAACCACAGTGTGAATTGACACAATGAGGAAATTTCGATTTCTATCTGTCAACAACCATATCAAGAAATGGGTCTTATCTTGAATTCCATTCCAATATTGTATTACTACATCGAAAAGTCTTCGAATGAAAGCAACAAGCTGTCCGACCATTCTGTAACGCATTCCTTCGTTCACAACTATCCTCGTTTTGTAGCAATCCATCGTCCTCTGACAAGAGAAACCCGGATCACTGTTGTTTATTTGT
>CAZRJE010000036.1:0-5933 GCA_964600335.1 uncultured Candidatus Saccharibacteria bacterium | reverse complement strand
TTGCAATCAGTACTAGTAGAACAAAATCTAATCCCATCAAAATATATAACAGGATATTATGGAAAGATTACAGAGACAGCAGTCAAAAGTCTTCAGACGAAATATAATATTGTCTCTTCTGGTACTCCATATACCACGGGCTATGGTGCAGTAGGACCGAAGACTAGAAAGGTGATAAATGGGTTATAATTGCGACTTATTGACTCGATAATACAAATTATAAGCCGAAACTCTTAAGCAATATTATTGTTCCTTATTTGAAATTTCTTCTACAAGTCTATCCATGACTTTTTCTACAGTCATTTGACCCAGTTGTCCATGATCTCTACTTTCTAGTGTGACAACCCCTGCATTCATATCTTTTTCACCGAGAATAATAAAGTAAGGAATGAGAGATGTTTTAGCATTTCTGACTTTCTTGCCGAAACTTTCATTGCTAATATCGATTTCTGTTCTTATACCTTTTGATCTCATATTTGAATCAATCTTTTGAGCTTCTATATTTTGAGCTTCACTTACAGGAATTATTTTAACCTGAATAGGTGAGAGCCAAAGTGGGAATTTTCCGGCAGTATGTTCGATGAGAATAGACATAAATCTTTCTATTGAACCCATGATTGCAGCGTGAATCATAACGATTCTTTCGTGTTCGCCTTTTTCATTCATACAATAGAGGTCAAACCTTTCAGGCATGTTTACATCGAGCTGGATCGTGGCGACTTGCCATTCACGGCCCAAAGCATCGCTTGCCATAAAATCAAGCTTCGGACCATAAAAGGCAGCTTCGCCGACACCTTCATACCACTCAACTTTTTTATCTTTTACTATATTTCTAAGCATTGATTCTGCCGTTGACCATTTACTCTCATCACCGAGATATTTGTCTTTTTTCATTGGATCATGAAGAGACAGTCTGACTTTTAGAATAAAACCAAAGGCAGAATAAAATTCCATTATGATATTCCAGATCGCAGAAAATTCTTTTTCAACATCAGATATTCTACAAAACACGTGAGCATCGTCTTGAGCAAAGGCACGAACTCGAGATAGTCCAGAAAGTTCGCCAGTTTGTTCATCACGATAGCAAGTAGTCGTGTTTGCATATCTTTGAGGTAATTCTTTATAACTCCAGAGTTTTCGAGCATAGATCTGCGTATGGTGAGGACAATTCATGGGCTTCATGGCAAATTCATGACCTTCTCTCGTTGTTATCTTAAAGAGTTCGTCCTTAAATTTTGCCCAATGACCGCTCGTTTCATACAGTTCTTTTTTTGTTATATGTGGAATTTCTACTTTATCATATTTGCTATGTTTATTTCTGAGTTCCCAGACAAATTGATCAAGAAGGTTTCTAATCACGGTTCCTTTTGGTGTCCACAATGGTAATCCTGAACCAACCAAATCAGAGAAAGTAAATATATCGAGTTCTCGACCGAGAATCTTATGGTCTCTTTTCTTTGCCTCGTCTAGAAGTCGTATATAATCTTCAAGTTCTTTTTTTGTATCAAAAGCTAAGCCATATATTCTAGTCAATTGTTTATTTTTTTCACTTCCACGCCAATATGCTCCCGCTATGCGAGATAGGGTAAAACTTTCACCATCGATCTCTTTTGATGGGTTTGCGATATGACCTCCACGGCAAAGATCGCGATCATTTTCTCCGAATATCTGGATGGTTAATTTTTCACCTTTGGCCTTGAATTCTTCTACGAGTTCCAACTTAAAAGGATTGTCTTTGTACATCTCTTTTAATTCTTCATAACTGACTTCCGTATGTTCACTCTTTGTCCATTTATTTAGCCTCTTTCTCATGGCCTTCTCTAAATCCTTCAAATCTTTTTCAGTCGGCTTGGTGGTAGGGAAATCAAAATCATAATAGAAGCCATTGTCTATAGCGGGACCGATAGTAGGCCTTGCATCAGGGTATTTTTCCAATATTACAGCGCAGAGTAAATGAGCGAGAGTATGTCTTTTTTGTTCTATATTATTTTTTTCCATGAATGAATAATAGCACAAGATATTTTTACTTGCATATCAAAAAATTGAATAGATATATATATCCTAAAAAAGTTATAATCTCTTCATTCGATCGATGACAAAGCTTTTTTCGCCATTTCTTTCATTTAAGGTTGCTTTTATGGCTATACAAGAATCTTGTTGTATCAATTCACGAAATTCTTTGTATATTCTCGGAAATATGACCGCATCACTACTACCTGAAAAATCAGAAATCGATACAAAAGCCATAGTTTCATTGTTCTTTGTTTGAATTGTTCTAACTTCATTTATTATAACTGCGAGAACAGATGATGTTCCTTCTTTTTGTGATAGAGCTTTTTTTATATCTATATCTTTTTTCAGTATTATATCTCTGTATTTGTCGAGTGGATGACCTGATATATATAATCCTAGGAGTTCTTTTTCCCAACCGAGATAATCCGTTTTCAAATATTTATTTTCTTCTGGCAAGACTATTTTGTCATGTTTGATATTTGAAGAGCCGAAGAGTGAATCTTGAAATGAATTCTTTCCTTCATCACTTTTGTTAAAAGATAGTAGATGATCTATATTTGAAAGCAATAATCCTCTTTCAATGCCAAATTGATCCAAGGCACCCGCTTTTATCAAAGATTCTAGAGATTTTTTGTTTAGATTTCTATCTTTTACTCTCGAAAGAAAATCTTCCAGAGTCTTGTATTTACCATTTTTCTTTCTCTCTTCGATTATTGCAGTAGATATTCCTTGTCCAAAATTTTTTATTGTTACAAGTCCAAAACGTATTCTGTATTTATTTTCTTCATCTCTCAATACTGTAAATTGACTAAAGCTTTCATTTATATCTGGTGGTAAGACAGGAATTCCCAATCTTTTACATTCTTGAATCGTAACTGCCACTTTGTCTGTCTCACCTTGTTCGGATGTGAGTACGGCAGATAGATAGATCTCTGGAAAATGTGCCTTGAGATATGCTGTGATATAAGCAATTCTTCCATATGACACAGAATGAGCTTTGTTAAATCCATACGCTGCAAATGGCTCAATCCATTTCCATATTTCTTGTGCCTTTTTTTCGCTCCATTTACTATGAGTAATACAACCTTCTATAAATCTCTGTTTTTGTTCAGCCATTTCTTCAGGAATCTTTTTTCCTACTGCTTTTCGGAATTTATCTACTTCTTTCCAGCTATATCCAGCTAGATCATGTGCCATCATGAGTAGATCGTCTTGATATACAAGAACACCATAAGTCTTCTTTAGGATTTTCTCGAGAGCGGGATCGAGATATTTTATGAGAGAAGGATTGTGTTTTCTTTCGATATATTCTGGGATAAAAGCAAGTGGTCCAGGACGATACAGTGCTACCATGGCATTTATATCATGAATAGTTGATGGTTTTAGATCTTTTAGAAATTTTGTCATTCCATCGCCGTTTAGTTGAAATAGATCTGTTGTTTCGCCTCGAGCCAACATTTCGAAAGTCTTTTTATCGTCAACTGGTATTTTGTCTACGTCTATATCTTGCTTAGCAACTTTTTTTATTCTTGTGATTGCATCAGCGATAATCGTTAAGTTTTTTAGACCGAGAAAGTCAAACTTCAATAAACCCGCTCCATTTTCATCGATAGAATACATATCATATTGAGTGATTATTTTTCCTTCGCCTTTTGGATCATATTGAAGAGGAGTATAGTCGGTGAGTTCGGTTGGGGCTATGACTATACCCGCAGCATGAACTCCGATATGTCGGGCACAGCCCTCGATCTTTTTTGCCATGTCGATGATTTTTTGTGTATCAGGATCTTTTTCATAAGCGTCTTTGAGTTCACTGACTTCTTCGAGAGCACGGTCGATGGTCATGGGAAATCCTTGCGAACCCATAGGGATCATCTTTGAGATCTTATCTCCAACATCATATGGATATCCAAGAGCTCGAGCAACATCGCGGACTGAGCCTCTTGCTGCCATCGTTCCGAATGTTCCAATTTGAGCCACTTTCTCGGCTCCGTATTTTTGTCTTACATATTCGATCATCTCATCTCTTCTATCGTCAGCATAATCCATGTCGATATCGGGAGCTGATGGTCTGTCAGGATTTAAAAATCTTTCAAAGGGTATTTCATATTCTATTGGATTTATATTTGTGATTCCTGCAAGATATGTGACCATCGAACCTGACACTGAACCTCTGATATTTGAGAGTATTCCATTATTTTTTGCGAATCTGAGTAGATCGGCAACGACGAGAAAGTAAGGTGAATATCCTTTATCTTTTATTACTTGCAATTCGTATTCTGTCCTTTTGATTATAGCTTCATTTTTTTCTACATTTCTATTTATAAATCCTTCATATACAACATGTTTCAATTCTTCATCGGCACTTCTACCGCTTTCTACTTTAAAGGCGGGGAAAGACCATTTTCCTAGTTCGAGTTCGAGATTGCACATATCGGTGATCTTCCGCATATTTTCCCAAGCTTGTGGTAAGTTATAAAATAATTCTTGCGCACGTTCTGTAGAGATAAAAGAAAAATCTTCTTCATCATTGTCTGAAATACGTTCCGAGAAATCACTGTGTGAATTTACTCTGACTAGAGTTTCTCTCGCAAGTCTGTCCTCGGGATGCATATAATATACGTCGTGACTCGCGACAATCTGAATATTATTTTTATCAGCAAACACCTCAATATCTTTCATTATTCTATTGTGATTTTCTATTTCAGGGTGTTGGCTTATCTCTATAAAGAATCTATCTCCATAGACTGATTTATAAAAATCAGCGACTTCTTTGGCTTTTATTTCATTTCTTGATTTTATATTTACCGCTATGTCTCCCCAGAATGATGGAGAAATAGCCACAAGTCCTTCAGAATATTGTTTTATAATTTCTCTATCTATTCGAGGCTTATAATAAAATCCTTCAAGGTTCGATATTGTGACGAGTTTTATGAGATTTTTATAGCCGGTATTATTCATCGCCAATAAGACCAATCTCGTGCGTCTATTGTCTACACCTGTTTGCATATCTTTTCTCGTTCTAGATGCTACATAAAAATCTACACCGATAATTGGTTTGATTTCTTTCTTTTTGCAGGCCTTATAAAACTCAATGATCCCATACATATTTCCATTGTCTGTGAGAGCGAGTGCATCCATACCCATTTTCTTTGCAGTACTTACCAGCTCATCTATTTTGGGTAATGCTGATAGGAGTGAATAGTGAGAATGCGTATGCAGATGAACAAAAGGCTTATCCATAACACGAGTATACAATAATGAATTTCTAAATACTAATTGTCTACTATGATTATCTATTTTTTTCATTATACTTAAAATATGAAATACACTATAGGTATTGACGAGGCTGGTAGGGGTCCTATAGCTGGACCTGTATCGGTCGGAGTTTTTGCTATAGAGAAAAGTCAGTCAAAATATGTTTTTTCACGACTCGTCGGTCTTAGAGATTCAAAAAAATTGTCTGAGAAAAAGAGGGAAGAATTATTTCAAAAGATCAGAGAATTATCAAAACATGGTAAATGTTTTTACTCAGTTTCCCTTACATCCTCATCTATTATTGATAGGCACGGAATAGTCTTTGCTATAAAAAAATCTTTAAATAAATGTCTGAATGATTTACGAGAGTTCAGTATTGCACCTGATAATTCAGAGCTATTTCTCGATGGTGGATTGTCCGCACCTAACGAATATACTCGACAAAGTACTATCATAAAAGGAGATGATCTCATACCTCTCATATCCGCTGCATCTATCTGTGCCAAAGTCATGAGAGATAAAAAGATGGTCAGTCTATCAAAGAAATTTCCAAAATATTGTTTTAATATTCACAAGGGGTATGGAACAAAATTGCATTATGAGAAAATAAAAAAGTACGGACCGTGTCAGATTCATAGAAGGACGTTTATATCATGATATAA
>CAZRJE010000035.1:0-6166 GCA_964600335.1 uncultured Candidatus Saccharibacteria bacterium | reverse complement strand
AACTAATTACCATACTATCGGGAATTACCTAACCTTTCGGCTAGCTATGCCCGTCTCGAAGGGAGATGCTTGATTATTACTACCTCGTCTACCGGTTGCCTCGTATTGCTACGAGACCCCCTTGATTTGCATGACTTATCCACGCCGCCAGCGTTCATCCTGAGCTAGGATCAAACTCTTAACTATTATTTTGCGAATGAAACAAAATAGAAGACATTTCTATTTGTTCATTTTATATTTACTTACTTACTTGACTTGCATTGCCTCAAAATCATAAAGATTTGAGACAAGCTTTATATGCGATTTTCAAAGTGCCACCTTCATATGAAGGCTTGTACTATATATTACTTATACCGAGAATAAAGTCAAGTTATTTATGTATTATGCAGAACGCATAATAATGAGTAAATACCTTACTTTTTTCTATTTCTCTGCCACTTCTCTATTGTCACAAGAAGTGGTGATCCTATAAAGACTGATGAGTATGTACCCACAGCGATACCTATAATCAAAGTAAGTGAGAAATGCTCAGTAGATGAGCCACCAAATATATACAATACAATTAGGGCAATCAAGGTTGTCAAAGAAGTATTTATCGATCGGACAAATGTTTGACTGATACTTTCACCGACTACTGTCTCAAAAGGTTTTCTTCCCATGGACAATTTTAGATTTTCACGAACTCTATCAAAGACTACGATTGTATCATGTACTGAGAAACCAAGTATCACAAGTAAAGCAGTCACAAACAATGTGTCGACTTCATACAAAGCGAAATGTCCAAGAATTGAAAATACTCCTGCGGGTATTATGACATCGTGAACTAGAGCAATGATGGCTACAAGTCCATATTTTGATGAGGAGACAGGTTGAGATACTTTTCTAAAAGCAAAAGTGATATACAAGACTATTCCAAGAATGACTAGTATCACTGAGACAGCTGATTTTCTCAATGCTTCACTACCCATGACAGGACCGATAGAATCAAAACGATTTTCTGTGAGTTTATTGTCTTTTATTTCGAGAGAATTTAGTATTTTATTTTTTTCCTCTTGTCCTATCTCTTTCATTCTTATGATATAACCCTTTTCTCCTGATGGTCGAATGAGTGCATCTTTTTCAAATTGACCTATAGCATCCTGTACAAATTTTAATTCCGGTCTATTTTGAGCATAACTAATATCGAGAATACTACCACCGCTAAAATCAATTCCAGGTCTTAAACCAAAAAATATAAAAGAAAATATCGATGCAAGTACAAGTATCAAAGAGAATGTGTAAAATATTTTTCTGTATTTGATGACAAACATTGTATTATTTATTTCTATTTCTAAAACCGTTACTTATAAGAAATCGACTCAATCTTGAATCTTTTGTAGGAACGATTGCATAAAGGAACAATCTAGATACGCTGATCGCTGTAATCATGGATATCACAACTCCAAAGAAAAATACTGTTGCAAATCCTATCACCACAGATGTACTTCCGAGGAAATACAAGATGATTGCGGTGATGATACTAGAAATATTTGAATCTCGAATAGACGTCCAAGCTCTAGCAAAACCCTCATGCATAGCATCCCAAGTACCTCTACCTCGATGTAATTCTTCTTTCATTCTTTCAAAGATGAGAATGTTTGCATCTACTGCCATACCAATTGAAAGAATAAATCCAGCTATTCCCGCTGCAGTGAGTGTAACTGGTAAAAGTTTGAAAATCGCAAGCATAAATACCGTATAAGCGAGAAGAGCGATGACCGATACAAATCCAGGAAGACGATACCAGATGATGAGAAATATTGCGATAATTATAAAGGCTATAACTCCAGACAATAATCCACCATTGACCGCATCTGCACCGAGTGATGGACCGACAGTCTGTGTAGAAATAAGACTGATCGGTACAGGTAGGGCTCCAAAGTTTAGATCCCTTACCAATTTACTAGCTTGATCTGTCGTAAAATTTCCACTGATTTGAGCTCTACCGTTTGTGATTGCATCGCGGACGACAGGATAAGATATCAATTTTCCATCCAAAAATATTCCTATAAAATCACCAATATGATCTTTTGTTGTATCTCCAAATATTTTTCTTCCATCAGAATTGAAATTCAAACCAACGACAGGAATATTTGTTGTTTGATTAAATTCGAGTGAGGCTCTAGAAACCATGGTTCCATCGAGGCCTATAGTCTTGAACAGTGAACCGAATTTGGCTTCAAGTTCGGTAGTTGAAGCTATACTATTTTTTTGAGTCTTATCAAAATTTTCAATATCCGAAGCGGATGCTAATTTGAATTCGAGCCTTGGTGTAGCACCAATCGCTTTTACTGCATCTTCAATATTACTGATTCCGGGTAATTCTACGATAATCTTGTATTGACTATCAGAATTGCTGAGCGCTCCACCCTTTTCAACTTGAACAATAGGTTCACTGACTCCAAATATATTTATTCTCCTTTCTATGACATCTCGCAAAGCACTCATCGATGTGTTTATATCCTGAGAAGGGATCTTCGAAACATCGGCTTTATAGACCAAATGCGATCCGCCAGAGAGATCGAGGCCTAATCTAAAAGAATATTTATTATCTTTATGATTTGTATTGTAGACAAAATATCCTATAGCGAGAGCTATAATCAAGATATAAACTGCTTTTGCTCTATGTTTCAACATGCTTGGAATTATAAGTATTTCACAAATTAAAGCAAGTTTATGCCCCACCACGCCATAATAATATTTGTATTGTCCTTAGTGCTATTTTTATATCGAGGGTCAATGAACGATTCTTTATATAAAACAAATCATATGACAATTTGTCCCTAGTATCTTCTGTGCGCACAGAATGATGAGGGTGGTTTTCGTGATATATTTGAGCCCAACCAGATAGTCCAGGTTTGATAAGATGTCTTACATTATAATATCCGATCTCCTTTTCATATATTTGAGTCAGGTCTGGCAACTCTGGACGGGGACCAATGAGTGAAAGGTCGCCCAAAAAGACACTCCATATCTGTGGTAATTCATCTATGCTAGTTTTTCTTAATATTTTTCCTATTTTCGTAACTTTATTTTGAGTCTTGCCACTCGATCCATATTTACCACTATCATCAGATGTCATACTTCGAAACTTTCTAATTTTTATCATTTTCCCATTTTGCCCAACTCTTTCTTGGACTACAAATATTGGTCCTCCGTCTTGTATCTTTATGAGAAGAATAACAAAAGGATACAAGAATAGAGAAAAGAGGCCAACGATGAGTGAAAGAACAATATCCATGATTCGTTTTGCAATATCAAATATTCTCCTCTTTCCAAATATTGAACCAGAATTTTCTATGATCCATCTCTCACTAATCGTAGAAACTGGTATTCGATCAAAGATATTCTCATATAAACGACTGGCATCCACTATTTTCACTCCGTTCAATATCAATTTATAAAACATTTTGAGAGTATTTTGTACTTCAGAATTGTGTAGATCAGCTACGATTGTCGTAATCTTCTTGTCCAAATTATTGTTTAGATTTGTATTTACGAGAAGTCCTATATCTTGATCAGGATTTATCTTGCATACAAAATGTAAGCCATATCGAGAACGAGTATTTATCTCATTATAGAGATCGTCAATATCTTGACTCTTTCCAATCAAAATAGCTTGCTCTATCTCAGTCTGACTCAAAATTGGAAACATCAATATTCTCCAAACAAACAAAAAGATTGTAGATATAACAAAAAAGATAAAGAAGTTTGCTCTAGGACTGATAGAAACTGGAGCAAAATAGAAGAAGGCAATTCCAATAAATGCATTCACAAATTGTGCTTTTGCAAGTAGTCTGTGAATTTTCCACCTAAAATATACAGCCTGTTTATCATATAAGCCTACAATAATATTTACGACAATAAATGTAGCAATAAGAATAAAGAACGAAGGAATCAAATGTTGCAACAACAATTCCCTTCCTGGTAAATGACCATAACGAATAGTCAAAGCAAGAATCAGAGAAAGGATATAAGCGATAATATCTCCAAAAACCAACTGAACATTGCCTTTTCCTGAAAAAATATTCATATGAGCATTTTACAATATATAAGCGAATATATCAATGTCTGTAGAGGTTGGTCCTCGAGGACCAATCTAGAAAAAACCGCGACAAATCGCGGTTTTTTCGATCAATCTCCATTATGACTATTCTCTCTCAAATAGATGAGAAGTTGTCTTCTCAAGCCATCTCTGAGCTGCATCCTTTCCACCGAGACCAAATGCAAGTCCCAAAGCAAGAGCACCTCCAGCAACTATTGCTGTAATGATTGATTGGATCAATCCTGGAGCTACACCGAGATTAAACAAAGCTGTAATGACTGCAAAGATCCAGATTGCCCAGCGAGTGACTTTGCCCATCATTTCTGCTGACTTTACATGTCCTGCCTTTGCACTCGCAACAACCAATCTTTGCAATGTATTTGCAACAACGACTGCGACCATCAAAATAAGGACAGCAATGATAACTTGAGGAATATAAGTGACTACATCTCTTAGGAATCCATTGACTTGGCTCAATCCCAAAACATCAAAGGAAGCCATGAGAAATACTATGATCACAAACCATCTTACGAGAGAACCCAAAAACTTTCCAGAATTTAGATTGTGACCTGCTCTCTTCATTACATCTTCAAATCCTGCGCTCTTTAGAGCTGAATCGACTTTCAAAGCACCAATAATAGCTTCGACAAGCTTTTCTACCAAAGCTGCAAGTATCCAACCTATTGCAAATATTACCAAAGCAATAAGCAAATCAGGAATGAAGCTTGCTACCCCATACCATAGACCCTGAAGCGAGCGTACAAAAACGTCACTCCAATTTTCAATTATCATCATATGATTATATTAAACTTATAATTACCTTTAATGAGTCTATTATATCATGCGGGCAATATAAAAAGGGGCAATTGTGGATATTTACTTATTTTCTATTCCTAATCTATCGAGAAGTGTTATATGATCGTAATCAAATACATCCCTTACCAATTTGTCATGAATTCCCATTCTATATTCAAAATCTGAAACATTCATAATCGAATAATTTATCTCTTTTCCCAGCTCTGATTCGATAGAACTAATGACTGATTCTATCTTTCTATGTTCTAGATCATCTCCAACAATAAATAAATCTGCCCTAGAATCATAATTTTGCAAAAAGATTCCTGACACTACAAATAATTTTATTCTTCCATGATTTGAAAAACGTTTCAAAAGCGATTCATCAGCATTTATACTTGAGACTATGAGAAGATTTCTCAATGGTTGTAAATAAGGATATCTTTCATTTAAGCTATACGATGGGCCCTTCAATTTTTTAAGTCTTTTGGACTTTCCGTTTTCAACCTCAATATCTTTTGTTATCGTAATATTTTTCTTCAGAAAATCAGATTTTATTAGACTCTGAATATCCTTGCGAATTGACTTGAGAGGTGCTTTGACTCTTCGAACTATTTCTTCCAAAAAGAAAACACTCTTTTCATTAAATAAAAAGAGTCTAATAAGTTTGACCTTGACATCGCCACCAAAAAGCTCGCCCAATGTATTCATGCGTGTGATTATATGTTGAAAACGTAGTTCGTGCAAGCAAAATCAAAATGCCACAGGAAACCAGTTTCCTGTGGCATGCGGAGTTGCATAACCCCGCAAAGTGAGTTGTCAGCGGTTAGTAACCGCCACCTCGTTTGTCGCCGGAATGGCGAAGTAAACGGAGTTTAAGTGTTTCGGAGTTCCCAGATGAGGAAGAACTACGAATGAGACGTGATGAACCTTGTCCCCGATTTTGAATCTCCTGTTTGCCATGGCGGCCGTATCAATCTCCTTTCCTTCTCGGATCACAATCGAGACGACACGGTAAAGACCGCTTACCACATCCTGTTCACACGACCTGACTGTGAGAACATCGAGTGTTCTCCTGTTGCTAGAAAAGCCGTGTATCGCTTCAGGATTCATGTCGATCCCAAAGGTTACAGGCGACGCATCCACGGCCTCGCGATTGGTGAACACTTTGAAACCAATTGCAATGACCGCGTAGAGTACAACCGTCCAAAACACTATTTTCATGATCACCCAGCCAACACTCACAAAGATTTTTTCAAACTTCATAGAACCATTATTCGCGATTTG
>CAZRJE010000034.1:1459-6227 GCA_964600335.1 uncultured Candidatus Saccharibacteria bacterium | reverse complement strand
AAACAATGCACAAAACATGCATTTGTTGTATATTTAGATTATTAATATTTTAATTCATTATTATGGGAACAATCATATGGGTAATAATCGTTGTGGCATTCATAATGTTGATTAGCATTCGACAGATCAATCAATATGAGAGAGGAATAAAGTTTATGCTAGGAAAGTATCATAAACTCATGAATCCTGGGTGGAGACTAGTCGTGCCAATTTTCCAGACTTATCAAAAGATAGATTTACGTACAAAGGCTGTCGATGTTCCAGATCAAAATGCAATTACAAAAGACAATGTTCCTGTAAATGTAAACGCTGTCATATATTACAAAGTTGTTTCAGCTGACAAAGCAATTCTTGAAATAGAAAACTATCAATACGCAATCATGCAATATGCTCAGACAACCATGAGAAATGTAGTCGGTGAAGTCACTCTCGACGAACTTCTCGCGAGTAGAGATAGGGTAGCGAGTCGTATCGAAGAATTGGTTGAAGAAGTCACTTCAGGTTGGGGCATAGATGTTTCGAGTGTAGAACTCAAAGACGTGAAGCTTCCTGAGAATATGGAGAGAACTATTGCAAAACAAGCAGAAGCAGAAAGAGAGAAGAGAGCGGTCATCATAACCTCAGAAGGAGAACTTGCTGCATCACAAAATATGGCAGAAGCCGCTCGAGTATTGTCTGCTACTCCTGGGGCACTACACTTGAGAACTCTACAATCTATAAATGATATTTCATCTGATCAATCAAATACAGTAGTGTTTACAGTTCCACTTGAGATAATGCAAGCATTTACAGGCTTCATGAAAAGTAAAGAAAAATAAACATGCGCACCCTCGGTCTTGATTATGGCCAAAAGAGAATAGGTGTCTCGGTTTCTGATGAAAAAGGAATGATGGCTTTTCCTGTGTCAGTCGTGCAAAATAATCCTGAAATAGAAAGAGAGATAAATGAGATTGCAAGACAATACGAAGTAAAAGAAATAGTCTTGGGAGATTCAAGAGATTTCGATATGAGTAAAAATTCCATATATTCTGACATTGAGATACTAAAAAACAAACTAGAAAATCTGGGATTTAAGGTGCATCTAGAATTAGAATTTATGACTTCGATTCAAGCAACGAGAATTCAGGGTGAGAATAAGATGTTGGATGCATCTGCAGCGACAATCATATTGCAAAGCTATTTGGACAGAAGATTGTCAGAAAAAAATTGATACTATTGCTCGAAATGGTGAAAGAAAGTATGATTGAACAATGATCACATACGATGATTTTAAAAAAGTAGAGATACGCGCGGGCAAAATATTGAGCGCTGAAAAAATACCCGAAACAGACAAATTATTGAAACTTTCTGTAGATTTGGGCGAAAAAGATACAGAGGGCAATTCTCGGCCAAGAACTATAGTCTCCGGCATATCACTTTATTTTCCAGAATGTTCTGTTTTGGTCGGAAAGACATGCATGTTTGTAGCGAATCTCGAACCAAGAATTATTCGGGGTATAGAAAGTAACGGTATGATATTTGCAATTTCAGACGATGAAGGGCATTTTTCTTTACTCGAACCGAGCCAACCTATCAAACCTGGATCGACAGCAAAATAAATGGACATAATATCTTATTTTTTGGAACCAAAAATAATAATATCAACACTCGGCACTTTTGGAGTGATTGCCATAATCTTCTTGGAAACAGGATTTTTCTTTGGTTTTTTCTTTCCTGGGGATTCGTTATTGTTCACCGCAGGATTTTTGGCAAGCAAAGGTATATTGCCTTTACCGGTATTGATCGTTGGAACATTTCTCGCTGCTGTCATAGGAGACAGCGTTGGATATTATTTTGGAAAAAAAATAGGACCGTCGATTTTCTCTAGAGAGAATTCTCTTTTTTTCAATAAAGAAAACGTAGCAAAAGCACAACATTTTTATGAGGAACACGGAAAGAAGACAATAATATTGGCAAGATTTATACCTATTGTGCGAACTTTTGCTCCCATAGTCGCTGGTATAGGAAAGATGAAATACAAGACTTTTTTCACATACAATATCTTTGGAGCTTTGATTTGGGCTGTCGGTTTGGTTTTCTTGGGATATTTTTTTGGTTCTTTGATACCAAATGCAGAGAAATATGTATTACTTACAGTTCTTGCAATCATATGTATTTCAGCATTTCCTGCTCTAATACAAATATTCAAACATGCAAAGAAAAAGTGGAACGATACAGAGACAAACTAATTTGATACAATATATGCATGCTTCAAAATTCGAAGATCTTTTCTATACTTCCTCCGCCCAAACTCTTACTCATGCCGTATGTGGGTTTAAATATTTCTGAGAATGAAATAGCGTTTGTTGAACTAATAAAAAAGGGAAATCAATATCGTCTGAAAAGTTTTGCCTGCGAAAGCTTTGATAAAAAATACTTTGAAAACGGAGAAATAATTGACAATCAAGGCTTGTCCATATTTGTGGGAAAATTTGTAAAGAAACACAAGATATATAGAGCAAAAGTTTCTGTTCCAGAAGAAAAAGTCTATCTATTTACCACAACCGTACCATCTGTTCATGAAAAAACTGTTTATCAAAATATCGAATCAAAACTTGAGGAGAATATTCCACTTAAGGCTAGTGATTGTATATTTAGTTTTGATTTTGTCGGTCATTTGGTTGAACAGGGAGAAGATCTTGTATCTGTAACCGTGACTCAAGAATCATACATAGAAAATTATATGAGTGTATTAAAATCTGCCGGTTTAGAGATAATGTCTTTTGATTCTTCGCCACATGCAATAGTCAAAGCTCTTTGTCGAGATGATAATAAGATTCGAATTGTCGCAGATATAAAGAAATCTTCACTCGGTACATATGTCTCTCTTGGAAATAAATTATTATTTTCTTCGACAGTGAGTCTAAATACTATCGATGTTTTGAGACAAGGAAACAGAAAAGAATTTATAAAGTATCAGATTGATAAAGTAGTTTCATATTGGCAAGAACAGACTTTTTTCAATACAAAAATAGAATCAATATTGTTGTTACACGAAGATAATAAAGATGAATCCATGGGTATAGCAAATATAGATTCTATCGAAGCGTACGAGGCAAGTGTTTGGTCAAATGTGATTAATATCGAAAAAGATCTGCCAAGTATAAATAAAGAAGATTCGTATAAATATGCAACAAGCATAGGACTTTCAATATAATGAGACATTTACTCATCACAAGTAAAGAGAGAAAGAAATTGCACAGAGAATATATAGTAAATCTTTTTATTGTTGCTTCATTTACTCTTTCCCTTGCCATTTTGACTGCAGGTATAGCTTTGTATCCAACAAGAATAAAAATAAGAAATCAATATAGTCAAAATTCAATATTAACTACCACAGACAAAGAAAAGAAAAGTATCGAATCCATAGTCTCTGAACTCAAAATCGCAGATAAAGATTTGAAATTTTTCTCAAATTTCACAAAATTCTTTCGACAGAGTTCTCTCGTAGAAGAAGTTATTTCAGCGAAAAATAATATTAAAATAAATTCTATTTCTATAGTTGAGGTTCATGATTCTGGTGTTACCTATATTGTGCAGGGAATTTCTCCTGATAGAAAATCTTTGATTTTATTTAAAGATAGACTTATGAGTCTGTATAAAGGTGGAAAAGCGGATCTTCCTATATCGAGTCTCACAAATAGTAAAGATATAAGATTTGCAATCAAAGTAGAACAAAATATATGAAATCAAATAAAAGAATATTTCAAATAGTTCTCGCAATTCTGTGCCTCATGGCTAGTATTTTTGTTTATCTTTATATTCGTTATGATATAAAATCATCAATAGAAAATGTTCAATTTAAACAAAGTAATCTCAAAAAAAGTTCTGTATATGACATCGGTACTCAAGAAAAATTGCTAAGAATATACAACGACACTCTTTCTTCGAGAAAAGAAATAGATGATCTCATTCCTAATATCGATGATTCTCTGAAGTTTGTCGAAGCTATCGAAAATCTAGCAAAAATATCAAGTACTACGATAAATATCGGTGAACTCAATAAAAGTAGTATTGAAGATTTTCCATCGTTCAATATTCTTTCATCGCATATATCAATAAAAGGGAAATGGGACAATGTCATGAATTTTATATATAAGATTGAATCTTTACCAAATCTCATCGTTCGAGTTGAAAATCTCAGCATGACTTCTCAGGGTTTTGTAACTGTTGGTAAAGTAAAGACAAATGAATGGGGAGCCCAATTTGATGTCAGAATAATAATTAAGAGCAATGAATAATGAAATAGAAACAATTCAAAAGAAAAAGAAATTTAAGCTTAGATTTAGTTATGTTCTTGGTGATGAACCGTATATGGATTGGCTTATCATATTGATTTTGGGTACCATCATAGCGATATCTGGTATTGTCTCAGGGTTCTTTATTTATAAGAATCTCGATTCTGTCATGAAGAAGTTGCCTGACCTTCAGTCAAAGCAGGCATCGCAATTTTCTAATATTTATGATAAAAATAAGCTTGAGCTTTTGAAAGAGCTTATCGAAGGCAGATCTAGAGATTTTGGTAAAGGGTACGAAAAGAAAACACTAGATCCGTCTATATGATATCCCCCCGTAGCTCAATGGATAGAGCAGCGGACTTCTAAGCCGTTGATAGATGTTCGATTCATCTCGGGGGGACTCGACATCAAAAAAGCAGAGGAAATCTGCTTTTTTGTAAAATATTTAACAATCTGTCTCTCCGTTCATTTGTGCGCGCTCAAGGACTCGA
>CAZRJE010000034.1:0-1359 GCA_964600335.1 uncultured Candidatus Saccharibacteria bacterium | reverse complement strand
AAACTACTATTGTAAAAAATCTTAAATTAGACTACCTTATAATTAACTTATGAGCAACACCAAGAAAATGGGGATTAACTGTGAAATTCTTTTTGAAGACAAAGATTATGTTGTCATAAATAAGCCTGCGGGTATCATGGTTCATTCTGATGGTAGAAATGAGGGGCCATTTATCACTGACTGGTTTACAAAAAAATATCCAAAATCAAAGGATGTTGGTGAGCCCGCTCGGGATATTCTGAGAAAAGATATAGATCGATCTGGCATTGTACATCGACTCGATCGTGACACCACAGGAGCCATGATTCTTGCGAAAACTCAAGACGGGTTTGATGCCCTGAAAAGGCAGTTTGAGAACAAGAAGATTGTTAAAAAATATATTACTTTTGTTTGGGGTGAAGTCAAAGATGAATTTGGTACAGTCGATAAATCTATCGGACGAAGCTCAACTGATTTTAGAAAGTGGTCTGCAAAGAGGGGTGCGAGAGGGGAGATGAGAGAAGCACAAACGTATTGGACGAGACTCTGGACTGGTAAATGCATAATTCGAGAAAGTAGTGAAGAGAAAATATCTCTTGTCTGTGCCGAACCGAAGACGGGTCGAACTCATCAGATTAGAGTTCATATGGAATATATAAATCATCCTGTGATAGGTGATACTCTATATTCACCGAGAAGACCATTTATTCTAGGCTTTGAAAGAATAGCGCTTCATTCTTGGCTTGTTAGATTTTCTGATCTTAATGGCAAGAATATAGAAGTTGTCGCTCCTTTTACGGCTGATTTTAAAGAGGCCTTTGATATTTTGAATATTGATTTTGATAAAATGAGTAAAATCGTCTCAAATACTTGAATAAAATGAGGCTTTGTGCTAGTCTGTGTGAACTATGATTTCAAAGAATGTTATAACAACTATTGATATCGACAAGAGAAAAAAGCTCAATATTCGCTCGGGCGATGTTGTTCGTGTTTGGCAAAAAATCGAAGAAGATAAAGGTAAGTTTCGTTTGCAGGCTTTCGAAGGTCTTGTATTGGCTAGAAAGCATGGCAGTGAGGCAGGTGCTACATTTACCGTCCGAAAAGTTGTAGATGGTGTAGGAGTCGAAAGAATCTTTCCTTTGTATTCTCCTATGATCGATGAGATCGAAAAAGTACGAAGTTCAAAAGTTCGCAGAGCAAAACTTTATTTTGTACGCAGAAAGGCGGCCAAGGAGATTCGAAGACAAATGAGAAAAGTCATGAATCAAAAAGATGAAATTGTTTCTACAGATGAGACAAAGACCGAGGAAGTAAAGTAGATTTTAATATCTCAAATACTCTCAATTAAAAAAGCGCGGACGTGAGTCCGCGCTTTGGTGT
>CAZRJE010000033.1:0-6665 GCA_964600335.1 uncultured Candidatus Saccharibacteria bacterium | reverse complement strand
CAAAATCCAGAAAGAAGAGGCAGTATCTCAAGGTGTGAGAAGAATAAAAGCAGTACTTTCGTAGTGTGATATAATATTTATATGTCGACATTGAAAGGTACAGATTATATATCTATCGTAATTTCTCTTGATGATGAAATAAGATCAAATTTTTACCTAATAACTGATTCGGAGATCATATTTCTCGATAGTCTGAAAACGGATTTGAGGATTGTAAACAAAACAGAATATCTAAATTATCTCACTTTTCAAAAATTGTCAGAACATCTAACTCACATATTAAGTCTTATAAATCATTATAAAAAACTCTATTCTAATATTCATTTCAAAATTGACTTTATCCTTCCACGACCACTCGCATATACAATTTCAAAAAATATCTTGTATAGGACTCCAGTGAAAACAAAAATCACTCAAGAAATCTTATCCAAACTTCTTTTGGAGATAAAAGATGATTTTGTCGAAAAATATCAAGACAAATACAAAGCAATTGACGAAAAAATTCATGCTACAAAAATCGATGGCTATGAAATAAATGATTGGAAAGATAAAGAGGCCATGAAGTTTGAAGCAAATATTATTTTCACACTCGTAAATACTGACTTTTTGACTTTTATTTGCAAAGAACTCGAGATACGGAATATTGATTACCCAATGTCATTTCATACTTCTTTGGGTCTTACACATATACACACTCAAGATCATGTAAAAGATAAAAACGTCTCATATATAACGCTTTTTGTAGACAAGGATTATTCTGAGTTTATTTCTGCTTTTAATGGCGTACCATACAAATCTGGTATTCTAGATATAGGTTATGGGGATATACATAGTCAAATCGATAATATTTCAAATTCTAGGCATCTCACTCATTCTATTCTGAGAATAATGGGGGATTCTCACGATTCTCAACTTCATACCAAAACTGATCGAAACAAAATATTACAAATATTTACTGATTGGAAGAAAAAAATCTTTTCTCTATTGACGAGACACCTCGAATCAAAAGTAGATAAGATATTTATATATTCCAAGGATCATTTGGACCGTGAAATGTCTGAAAATATTTTTGATTTTGATATCATGACAATAGTTGGAGACTACGACAGGCAGAAATCAAGTATAAATATTAAGACTGAAAATATTTACTTTCCAAAGCATATAGATGCGGTATTTGTAAGAACTATTCACAATTTATAAATAAATATTTTGTGTTAGAATAAATTCATGCCAAAAAAAGTAGAAGATATAGTAAAAAGCAATAAGAGATCAGTGAGAGATATTCCAACAAAGAAAGATATGTCTTCTCGGGGAAAGATTGAAAGAGATGATGCTAAATCTACGAAAAATATAAAAATCCATAGGGATTATTCATCTGATGACACAGAAAAACGTGATGTCGAAGAAGAGATCGAATCCAAACCAAAGAAAGCAAATGTTATAGACAAAAAAGTAAGATCAAAAAAAGGCAAAGGCAAGTTTAAGGTTGCGTACACTTTCTTTATAGCAGTCATTGTAGTCGCAACACTTGGATATTTTATATCCCTAAAATTCGCAAAAGCGGTATTTGATGTATACAAGAGAGAGATACCCGTCATAGTAAGTGGTACTTATATTGGAAAAACAGAAAATACAGGTACTACTAGTATTCAATACAAAATTTCAACATTATCTGATTCTGTAAGTATAGAAGTCGACGCAACAGAAAAGGATACAAACGAAACCTATGCAAGTGGTCAAGTCACTCTCGTAAATTCATACAATATGACAGGCCAAAAACTCTTGGCAGGTACAAGAATATCTGATGACCTTGTACATATTTACAGACTCGCTTCGACAGTTACAGTGCCTGGTTATTCAAAGAAAAATGGCCAGATCATTCCTGGTAAAATAATAGCAAAAGTCACCGCAGATAAGACTGGCTCTGAATACAATGTAAATCTGGATCAAAAGACTTCAGAGGCAATATACAAAATTGTTGCATATAAAGGTACTGATAAATACATAAATATTTATGCCAAGCTTTATACGAGTATAGTAGGGGGTTCAAAGGGTAAAGAGAAGGTTATAGAAAAATCGGTTTTAGATAAAAATCTTGCAGTATTAAAAAAGATGGCTTACGACAAGATAAATACAAAAGTTAGCTTATTGTTTTCAAAAGATAGTTTAGTTTTATCAGATGGTGGTATTGTTTATGATTTCCAAAAAAACACTATTTCATCAAACGCTTCAACTTCACCAAATAAGGCAATTCTTACACTTCCATATTCAGCAAAAATACTGATATTTGACAAGGCAGTATTTATAAAGAAGATTGCAAGTGAAAAAGCTACTCAATCTTTTGAACCATTTAATTTTGAGGCTATAGGTCTCGATAAACTCATCATGACAGTTATCAATGAAAAAGATCTACTGAAAGACACAAAGAAAGATATTGCTTTCAAAATATCCGGCCAAATATCACTAAAGGCAATAATACCTGAATCAGCACTAAAGAAAGATCTAGCTGGTCAAAAATTTGATAATGTCACAAATATCTTAGCTAAATACAAAAATATTTTGGGTTCCGGATCCGCAGTTCAACTCGTGCCTCCGTGGGCAACTGTCATTCCGAGTGATGAAAAGAAAATAACCATAAATATCAAATAATATTGACATTAGACCGATCATGTATTACCATACTTTAACAGAGCTTGATATGAGAACAATTATTTGTTATTATCGCTAAACGCGCACAATGGATAAAGCGCCGCAATCAAAAAAAATCGTATCTGGTATAGTCATTGAGGCTTTGCCTGATACATTATTTAAGGTAGAACTAGCAGAGACAAAAGAAGTCGTGCTGGCTTATCTGTCTGGAAAAATGCGTTTTAATAGAATAAGAGTTTTGATTGGCGATCGAGTAGAGCTCGAACTTGATCCATATGGTGGTCGTGCAAGAATTTCAAGAAGATTATAATGAAAGTTAAAGCAGCCGTAAAAAAGATTTGTAGCAAATGCTATGTCGTACGAAGACATGGCTATGTTTATGTAGTTTGCAAATCTAATCCAAGGCATAAGCAAAGACAAGGATAAATATATGCGTATTTTAGGTATTACATTGCCAGACAATAAGAGAATGGAAATCGCCCTTACAGCTATTTATGGTATAGGACGTTCTAGAGCAAATTATATTTTGACAACAGCAAAGGTAAATCCTTCTATGAAGCCAAAAGATCTATCTATTGATCAAGAAAATGCTTTGAGAAAGATTATCGAGAGTTTCAAAATCGAGGGTGACCTAAAGAGAGAAGTTGGAGCAAATATCAAACGTCTAAAAGATATTAAAAGTTATAGAGGCAATAGACATGCTAGAAAATTGCCAGTTAGAGGCCAGAGGACAAAGACAAATTCAAGAACGGTGAGAGGAAATGTAAGAAAGACTATGGGATCAGGTAAAAGAAAAGAAGAAAAGAAATAATAAACAACTATGGGACAGAAAAGAATCACAACTCAACAAGACGCAGGAGCAAAGACCACAGAAAAAGTGGCTCCTCAAAAATCATCAAAGAAAAGTGTCGATGGTTTGGTATTGCATGTTCAATCAACATACAACAATACAAAGCTCACTTTGACAGACAATAGAGGCAACGCTCTCCTTTCTGCTTCAAGTGGTTCTACGGGTTTCAGTGGTGCAAAAAAAGGTACTCCATTTGCAGCTGCAAAAGTCGGTGAAGTGTTGGGCGAAAAAGCTGTTCAATACGGAATAAAAGATTTGGGTGTCATTGTAAAAGGAGTAGGATCTGGCCGTGAATCAGCAATCAGAGGATTTATTAGCAAAGGGTTTAATATTTCTTATATTAAGGATGTAACTCCTGTACCATTCAATGGTCCAAAACCAAAGAAACCAAGAAGAGTATAATAAAATAACATGATAATAGGTCCAAGATACAAAAAAGCAAGATATTTAGGAGCAAGTCTATTCAAGAAGACTCAGACAGACAAATATGCTGCACGCGCACAGAGAAAGGCAAAAAATGTCGGTGGAAGAGGTGGTAAAAGTGAATACGGAAAGCAAATGCTAGAAAAGCAAAAAGCTCGATATAGCTATGGAGTATCTAGTGGTCAATTTGGTAAATATGTAAAAAAATCTCTCGAAAGTTCTGGTAATAGTTCTAGCCTTCTCATACAAAAACTTGAAGGAAGACTAGACAATGTAGTATTTAGATCTGGCTTTTGTCTTTCAAGGTCTCAAGCAAGACAAATGGTGTCTCACGGTCATCTTTTGGTAAATGGTAAGAGAGTCACAATACCTTCTCTTGAAGTCAAAGTCGGTGATATCATCACTGTTAGGAAGGGAAGTGAGAATAAGAAAATTTTTGAGAATATTGCAGAAAATGTCAAAAATTCAATTATACCCGCATGGATCAAAGTCGATATTGATACAAAGACAATAAAGATAGATGGCATACCTTCAAGACAAGAGAGTGAATTATTGTTTGATATGGGTCAAGTTTTGGAGTTTTATACTCGCTAGACATAATTATTATTTAATGTTAATATTTTTATAATATGAACTACGAAATCATCCTTCCAAGTCAACCAAAGATCGTCAAAGAAGAGGGTACTTTGGGTGTATACGAAATAGATGGTCTATATCCTGGATATGGACATACTCTAGGTAACTCTTTGAGGAGAATCATTTTATCGTCTCTTCCTGGAAATGCTATTACCAAAGTAAAGATAAAAGGTGTCGATCATGAATTCTCAGCTATCACAGGTGTAAAGGAGGATGTAATCACTATACTTTTGAATATAAAGAAGATGAGAATGAAGTCAACAGTAGAAGAACCTCTCACAATCAATCTCAAGGCAAAAGGAGCAAAGACAGTTTATGCAAAAGATTTAGATGTTCCTGGTCAAATCGAAATACTAAATCCCGATCAAATCATTGCAACACTCACAGACAAATCATCCGAACTCGAAATCGAAATGATTTCAGAAAAGGGACTTGGTTTTGTTTCAAAAGAAGCATTGCACAAGGACAGAGTAGAGATTGGTGCTATCACACTTGACGCTATATTCTCACCTATAAAGAGAGCCAACTATGAAGTAGAAAATATGCGTGTCGGTGATAGAACTGATTTCAATAGATTGAGAATGATCGTGGAGACTGATGGAACCATAAACCCAAGAGAAGCTCTCGAAAAATCTATTGGAACTATGATAAATCAACTCAAAGCTATAGTTGGTTTCAAGGATGATGAGCCAGTAAAGACTGAAACTGATGAAACTACTCAAAGCGATTCTAGTGATTCAAAGCAAGAAATAAAAGAAATTGACACTGAATTGTTAAAGACTAGAGTTGATTCATTGAATCTATCCCAAAGAACAATAAAATCATTGACTGCTGCAAATATCCGTACCCTAGGAGGTTTAGCAAGAAAGAAAGAATCCGACATTATGGACGTCGATGGTTTGGGAGCAAAAGGAATGCAAGAAATAAAGAAGATGCTCGCAGAATATGGTATAACACTTAGACAATAATATGAGACACCATTCTTCAATCAAAAAATTTGGTAGAGAGAAAAATCAGAGAAAAGCTTTGATGGCTTCACTCATGAGAAATATGATTCGAGATACAAAACTCAAGACTACCCTCATAAAAGCTAAAGCATTGAGACCCATGATTGAAAAAATGGTTACAAAAGCAAAAGTTGATTCTCTTGCTTCGAGAAGATTATTGACAAGCAGATTGAGGAACAATCACGAGATCGAAAATCTGTTTACGAAGGTTGCAACGAAATACAAGACAAGAAATGGAGGATATACCCGCATTATAAAACTGCCAAACAGAAAGCTCGATGGGGCAAAGATGGCTATAATTGAATTTGTATAATATGAAATACACTATTGATGCAAGAGGAAAAAAGGTGGGCCGTATAGCGAGTGAAGCCGCAAAGATTTTGCTTGGAAAAAATTCACCGTCATTTGCAAAAAATATTGCAGTAAACGTAAAAGTTGAAATTGTAAATGCGAAAGACACAGATATTACAGCCTTGAAAAAAGAGAAGGATACTTATGTTACATATACGGGTTTTCGTGGAGGTCTAAAAACAGAAAAGCTCGGTGATCTGATATTGAGAAAAGGTATGAAAGAAGTCTACGAGAGAGCAGTCTACAATATGTTACCAAAAAATAAATTGCGAGATGTCCGAATGAGCAATCTAATAGTAAAAGAATAATATGAGTCAAACACCAAAATACTTTGAAGCCGTAGGAAGAAGAAAGACTGCATCAGCAAGAGTCAGACTTTATACAGCAAAACAAAATTCATTTGAAATAAATGGCAAGAGTCTCGTTGAATATTTTCCAGTCGCAATAATGAGATCTCAAGTCGAAGCGCCAATACACGAATCAAAAGTTGGTGAAAAATTTAAAGTATCTGTAAAGGTTGTAGGTGGTGGTATGAATAGTCAATCAGAAGCAGTCAGACACGGAATAAGTCGTGCCCTTCTTGAATACGACTCAAATAGTAGAAATGTTCTAAAGAAGCTTGGTTTTTTGAAAAGAGATCCAAGAGCAAAAGAAAGAAGAAAGTTCGGTCTCAAAAAAGCTCGCAAGAGTCCTCAATGGTCGAAGCGCTAGCGGAGACCATGAGTGTTTCGTTCGAATGGTCGAAGCGC
>CAZRJE010000032.1:0-6752 GCA_964600335.1 uncultured Candidatus Saccharibacteria bacterium | reverse complement strand
GAAATTTCTAAGATTCTTGGCTTCAGTACCTTTCTTTTCTTCTTTTTGCATTTTTATTATATGTCAGAGTTAATAAATTTTATGATTCAATTCAACAGGTAATAATAATTATAAATCATTCTCAGATCTATAATATCTTTTTTCTGTCTTGTATGAATCGAAAGCTAATTTGCAAAATTCAAACATTGGTCCTTTTGGTAAATCATTGAGATCATACCACAGCCATTCACCGGCTTTATCTGGCTCCATTGTTTTTGGATCTCCACTCGCCCATTCAGCAATCAATCCAATATGAACATAATGTTTAGGAGCATACTTTGTAACATTAGTTAAGTATTGAAATCTAATATTCTTTATCTCTATGCCACATTCTTCTTTTGTTTCTCGTATTGCACAATCTTCAAACGATTCCAAGAACTCTAAATGTCCTCCAGGGAAACCATATTCACCCGCACCATGAGATCCTTTTCGTATTGTCATGAGTACTTTATTGTCCTTTACAACAAAAACCCCTACTCCAACTTTAGGTCTATTTTCTTTTTCCATATAAAATATGTTTATTACGTTCGAATCGAAAGAATAATAATTAAACATAATATCATAGATAAAACAAAAGATACATTATATTTAGACAAAGATCCGAACCTAAATTAAATCATGCTACAATATCTCCATGAATACAAAATCTCTCATCTTTATTGGAATATTGGTTGGCGGAACTATCGGTGGATATATTCCAACACTATTTGGGATAAGTGGTTTTTCAATACCAGCAATCTTACTCAGCACATTGGGTAGCATGATAGGAATATTGTTTGCATATAAGTTGTCGAAACTTTTCTGACTTTAATTTGTCTGACTTAAATAACTGTATCGAAACTCAGAAAAATGATTTCTTCTAAGGCTGACTCGATTCTGGCATTATAGGTTGCATGATTACAGGATCTTGACTTACAGAAGAACCGGACATTCTCTTGACTGATGTAGGCAAAGGTTGAGGCTGTACTGATGATTCAATATTAATGGAGACATTATTACTTGCTCCGGTAACTGGACTTACAACACTCAAGACATAATGTCCTCCTGGCAGACTTGGAGTAAACTGAATTTGTTTACCCTTAAAACTAGATACAGTCTTTCGGAAGACAATCAATCCATTTTCGTTACTTATTTGAACAACATTTTGATCTGGTTGAAACCTTACTCCATTTATCGTTACTAATGAATTTGAAACTACGGGATTAGGTGAAATTGATTGAATATAAGGTGATCTTTCACCAATTATTGTCACCAAATTGGTATTATTATTTGGTAAGCCAATTCTTTTTATATCATCAGGACTCGTACCAATCATGGCGTAAGATAATTTAGCATAATATGAACCAGCAAACATGATAAGAGGGTTAAATGATTCACTAATCTCAAATTTTGCGTTTTGATTCGCTTTTAGGACATAATATCGTCTGTCACTATTAAATTCTACTTCTTGAGGTTTTGAATATGTAGCTGTTCTCGTCATTAGATTTTTGCCATCTGTAACATCGACTACCGTAAAACCACCATTCACAGGAATATAAATATCCTTGGAATTAGCTGTGACTAATACGGAAAAGTTCGCTTTCAATGAAACTTCATTTCCTTTTTCATCAAAAGTCATTTTGAGAAAAGGCGATGAAGAATCGTTTACTATATTTATTCTGGCAGGAGATTTGTCCTCAACATAATCAGAACTAGATGCCAAGCAACCAAAGCAATTTGTATTCTGATTATCGTGAAATAGTTTGGGCCAATCAAAACTAAAAGATGATTTTGAAAGATTGGGATTAGGACCAAGATCAAGAGCGTAAATATTTGCAGAATATTTATTATTAAATCCTGTGTGAATGTCTAAAGGATCGACGATTGATTGAATGATTAGATGAGTGTTCTTTCTATCGAAAGTCCCTAGCGTTGGATAAATCAATCTGTCTTCAGATCCAAATGTAGGAATAATAATCGATTTATTAAGTACACCAGAATTGTCATAAATGAGCACTTTGGCAGGATTAGCATCGGAATATGGAGACGTGCTTTGCAAAACTATTATCTCAGAATTACCATTCCCATCAATATCTCCCACCAATGTATAATATGCTCTTCTTTCCAAATTAATCTCAAATAAACTTCCTAAAGATGAATCAGAGGCGACTATTTTACCATTTTTCAAAGCCCAAGTATCTGATAATGTTGTCAGGATTGTCGGTTTACCATTCTTCAATCTTCCAATAACTATGTTTGAAGCCACATATCCATATATATTATCCTTTGCTGAAATAATATTACCCTGCGAATCAATTACAAATTCTTTGACTATATATGCTTTTGGATCAAAACGATTTACAGAAAACAATTCCCAATCAACCAGTGTGACAGCTAAGACCAATTCTGTTTTGCCATCTTGAAATAGATCCCCGGAAGCATAACTTAATGAATCTAATAATACTGTTTTACCCAAATTGTCATATATAAGCTGGCTTTTTATTAGATCATTAGTACCTGAATAAACATTGTTATAGAGTTTAAGTTCAGTAGCAAGTCCCTGATCATTGTAAACTGCTTTTGCTCTAACAATTGAAAAGTTTCTATTCTTTCCATTATCCAAAATAGTCAAACGACCACTGATTGTTTCCAATTTATCTTGTCCAGAATCAAGATTGATTGGGAAATTTGAAAGACTATCACCTTTCATATCATAACCACTGATCTTTGAACTGTTGTCATTAAACTCACGCTCAACACTAAAGTAGCCCAATTTACCATCTCGATTAATCAAAGCACCTGGAAAAGTCAAAATTGCGCGATTACTTTCGTGAGTACTATATACTTTTCCATTTCCATCAAAGATGCTTATTTTATCAGGTCCTTTATCATATTTCGATATAATTAGATCTTTTTTTTCTGCATCATTCAAAAATGTGGCTGGCATATAAGCATCAGGTATATCGGTACCATCAGACAGTGAATATAGGGTCTTTGAAACACCGAGTCTATCATAGAGATAATAGTATATTGGATACTCACAAAAACCACCCTCATAACAGAAAGAAAAATATGGGAAAACATATTTGTTTTCTTGATTAGTCTCATTTTTCATAAGGAAACCAGATCCTGCGGAAAAACCAACAAAATGCTTGGGCCATCCATCAAGCATCTCTTTTACAACAGCAATATTGAATCCTTCATCGGATTTCCAAAATTGTGAATCATTTGTAATATATTCGAGAAATACACTATATTTTCCATTTTCAAATTGAGAAAAATCAGCCGTACACAATATTCCATTTGTTGGGATTTGAAATCCGTTACACACTGTTATCCTTTTAAATTTTGTATCCACGACGACTCTATACTGTGCAATATTGGGAATATTTATAAAACCTCTGACCACTTGTGGTTTAGAATTTACATAATTATTGTTTCCTATAGAAGTTATAGCGAGATTATTTATATGAAGAATTTCTCTATCTTTTATTGTTACACCATTTGAATTCATGACTGAGAGAAGAATACTGTATAGACCTTCATTGTATCTTTTTGGATCAAAATTAGAATATAAGATTCCATCTGTAACAGATACTGATGAAGTTGCAATTGTGTTGCAAGAATCAGATCCATAAAATCCTCCGGATTCATTACATATACTTAAATTCCACAATGGCGATCTCCTTGCATAAGCTGAACCAGTTATATTTATAACATTACCATTCAATTCTCCGATAGGATTTATCTTTGAAATCGCAGTCTGTTTCAATTTTATAGCGGCTGTAGCTACAATTCTCCCATTACCTTGAATTTGATAATCATAGCCTGTATTTTCAATTTTAATTGCACCCCATTTGATCGCTGCTTTTATCTCGAGCGGTGACCAATCAGGATTTTTCTCAAGTATAAGCGCTGCTTCACCTGATACGTGAGGTGCTGCCATCGATGTACCACTTATAGCAATATGTTTATCATCATTAGAGCAAGACTTTCCCTCTTGTGCGAAAGCCTGACCCCATCTCGCAGCACAAATATCAACCCCTGGCGCCATGATATCTGGCTTAAGTTCAATACCTTGATTTCCATTAGCTTTTTTCCATGTCACTAATCCTCTAGAACTAAACGATGCATACTTATCATTTTTATCGCTCGCGCCAACTGTGATGGCATCTTTTGCTGTACCCGGTGAACCTATAGAATTTTCCCATGGCCCTGAATTTCCCGCTGAAACAACAACTACAATACCTGCCTTTACCGCATTGTTTACTGCTGTAGATTGACTATCTTCTGGATTTCCCTCTCCTCCTAGACTTATATTTATTACATTCATATGATCAGAAAAATCTTTATCCTGATTTGGATCAATTGATCTTTCTATAGCTGCCAAGATATTCGATGTCTCACAATTTCCATTTGAGTCACAGACTTTGTATGCGAACAAAGTTGCATCTGGTGCAACTCCTTTTGGTGTGCCCTTACCTGCTGCAATATCAGCAACATGAGTTCCGTGACCCATATCATCCATAGGATCATGATCTTTATTTACAAAATCATAACCTCCCGCAACATGACAACTAGGACCAAAGCAACCCCCGAGATCCGAATGAGTATAATCAATACCCGTATCAATGATTCCTATCTTTACACCTTTACCGGTAAAACCCACATTGGGTTGACCACCTGGATAACTACCGTTCCATATTTTATCAGCTCCAATAAGTGGTACCGAATCCATAAGGTTTATATGATAAATCTTCACTTGATCGATATTTTTTACACCCGACATCTTTTGTACTTTTTTTACTTCGTCTGAATCTAAATTCAATACCAGGGCATTGACTGATGTGTTAAACGAAATACTTGAATTTTCAGACTCAATCGCACCGTTAATTTCACTGTTTTTATTTTTTATAGAATCAGATAAATTTGCAAAAAATTCCCTCTGTTGTTTCTTTATTTTTTCTCTTTGAGTAGACAATTGATCTACACTATTATCTGTAGGATCATTTTGTGTACCAGCTAATTTTACTACTCTTTGAGACGAAGAGTTTGAATTCTCACTGTCACCTTTCGTTTTCAGATCTTGGATTTCTCCGTAAAGAATTGCGAGAGGTTTTTCAGAAAGCTCTACTATATATTTATCTTTTATTATTTCTTGTTTTTTAAGACTATTTGAACCTATATCATCTTTTGAAGTCATAACATGCGACGCAGAAAAAAGTGATGTATACCCTCGATCATTTATACGATTAAATACACCATTTATATCAATACTATTAGTATTTTTATTTACCTCATCTTTATACAAGAGATCAGTGCTAGATAACTGGGTCTGATTACTAATAAAATCAAAAACGGAAGCGGTATTTGATCTACTTGAGACATTCGCAAGATTTACTCTGGAAACTATTGCAATAACAAGTATCAAAACCGAACCTATTAGACCAAACTTATATGAGGTTTTCATTTAATTTTAAATTTATATATACGTTATAATTGTAACATGGGTGATCAAAATTCAAATCGTTGCAATGTTGAAAAGAATGACAAATATTCACTAAGACATAAGGTAATACTCAAACTGATAAGATTAGTATTTATTCTGATGATTTTGTATATATTATCGTTAGTGATTATTTCTATTGCGATGAAATATGGACTCACAAATTCTAAAAGTATAATTGATGCAAATCTAAACATTAAAAACAATTTAAATCAGAATGCATTTCCTTGGAAATATAATCGCGAATGGCAGACTATAAAAAATGCGATCATCAAAGACAAGGACTATATAAATAAAGTAGCGAATCTAACAAAGACTGATCCAAGACTTATTGCATCTCTTCTTGTTCCAGAACAATTGCGTCTCATGCATGACAATCGAGAGTTATTCAAGAAGATATTCTTTCCTCTCCAAATATTGGTTAACCAAAATCAATTCTCTTGGGGAATAATGGGTATCAAACAAAAGACAGCAATCAAAATCGAACAAAATCTGAAAGATAAAAACTCTGATTATTATCCTGGGATTGAGTTTGAACACATTTTGGATTTTGATACATCTGAAAATGCTAGTGTAGGCTCTCAGAGATTTGAACGCCTTACCAATGATAAGAACCATTATTATTCATATCTATATGCGGCACTATATATAAAACAAATCATGGAACAATGGAAAAGACACAATTTTGATATATCATCAAAGACAGAAATTCTTGCAACCTTATACAATATTGGCTTCGATCATTCTCGACCAAATCCATATCCACATTCTGGAGGTGCGATTATACTGATAGACAATATGCAATTTAGTTTTGGATCTTTAGCAAAAGATTTTTATGATTCAGACGAATTGACTCAAATATTTGAAAAGAGGCACTGAATCGTTATATCCTTAAATCAGATGAACCTTACACATATCATCGGTCGATTTGTCTTTTTTCTTGAAGGTTGTATCTGTATCTTGTGTCTCACTGGTTGCGTAACTCCGAGAAAACCAGTTGAACATCGAGATTCTGTGACTTCTACACAGAGATCAACTCATATACCGAAACATCATCACATTGCTTGGTATAATAAGCTAAACCCAGTCTGGTGGTTTCAAAACATTGACGATAAGGAGCCACCGCCTGAATATCTACCAAACAATAAGTGTAGAAAATTTTGGTATTCGATTCGAAATCCATTCCACAATTTCACTTTCTATGTCATTGGTATAGCTGACAGAAGAT
>CAZRJE010000031.1:0-7094 GCA_964600335.1 uncultured Candidatus Saccharibacteria bacterium | reverse complement strand
CTCTCAGTGCATGAGAAGATTTTGTGTTTGAAATCTCGGAGGTCGCACCTCCGTCATTTTGATTTGCTTGCATAGAGAAATATTACATGAAAAATGATGTTTTTGCGAGGTTGGTCCTGGAGGTTGGTCCTAGAATAAAAATTCAATAAATTTAATTCGAGATTTTCAACATATCCACAGTCAGAGGTCGCACCTTGGAGGTGCGACCTCAATTTTAGGTCCAATCTAGAAAAATATAACTATTTGTGCTATTGTAACAAAAGAGAAAGGAGGTGAAAGACATGAAACCGCATCACGTCGATGATCTCTGGAAGAAAGTAGTCGCGAGAGGACTGCCGGCTACACCCAAACTATCTGAAGACCTACAGTCACGAAATACGCGACGATTAACGCCGATTCGATTCGGCACCACGTCTCCGCCGATCGGCAAGATCGACATGACCAGATGCCGTATTCGGTAATCACTGCGCCACGATCGTGGCGCTTTTTGTTTATAAACTTACATTTTATATCTCTATGTAAATTCTGAATCATGATTTCGTCAGTCAATACACAGTCGATTGAAAGGGACTGGTCCTAAAAACTACTTCCAAAAGATTCTTCATCAGCACGTTCAACTGCCGCTTCTATATCTTTATCCCTAAATACTAATTTAAAACACCCTTTTCCATGAAGTATTATACAATTCCATTCAGTATTAGTTGACCACACGTCTACCTCTCGACCGGTCTCTTTGTTGTTTGTATAATAGATTCGCTCTTTTAACTCAATATGTAATTCATTATTTATAGCATTTTTTAATGTCTCGAAATCTACAAATACATCATTATGAGATATATCTCGAACTTTTTCTTCTTCAAGCTTTTGATTAATAACACTGTCAGGATTAAATCTAAAAAACATATATTTACATCTTATCCGGAACATAAATTCCAAGTACCCAAAGTCCCTTTTCCATATTATTCCTGAATAATTGTGTTATAGCTAAACGATATGCGCTCAAACTGTCTTTTTCATTGAGAATGATATTGTTCGCATAAAAACTATTAAATGCACTCGCTAGCTTGATTAGATAATGAGCAACGAGCTGTGGTGCCAATTCATCATAAGAGCGTTCTACGATATCATCAAATTTTAATATTAGTCTTTCGAGCTCGCCTGCTTTGTCTGGAATAGAAAATTTTCTTGATTGAAACTGTTTGAATATATCTTGATATTTATCGTCTGATTGAGCTTTATTTAAGATAGATTGAGCTCTAACAGCCGAATACTGCAGATATGGCCCAGAATCACCTTCGAATGAAATGGATGCCGATGAGTCAAAAATAATATCATTGCCTATTGACTGGCGGAGGATCGTAAATTTTATTGCGGAGATTGCAATCTGAGTTGCTATTTTATCTTTCTCAACTTCGTTCACCATACTATCTTTCATCTTTTCCAAAACCATTGTCTTTATCTCTTGTATGAGAGAATCACCCGCGACAACATTTCCAGTCCTTGAACCCATTTTCCCAGAAGAGAAACGCATCATTCCATGGCCAATATGTCGAGTCTTATTACCTATTTCAGGTAAAATCGATGCGAAGACTTTGAGAAGGACTTTGAAATAATCATTCTGTTCATTTGCAGTTATGATCACCGATTCTTTGAGATCAGGATATAGTTTAAATTTTTCAATATTGAGACCAATTTCTTTTGTTTCATATGTGGGCAAACCACGGCTGTTTATAAATACTCTTGTATGAACACCATGTTGAGTTCCATCAAATATAATCGCCCCTTCACTTTCTTTGAAAAAGCCTTTTTTGAGAAATTCGCGTACAACCGCTTCCCCGTTTCTACCTTCTACACCCTCAAAAAAATAATTATCAAATTTTGTACCAAGAATATCGTATATAGTTTCAAAATAATCTAGACTCCATTTTCGACCCATATCATATACTTTATTTATTTCCTCGTCTGCCTTTTTGAAAATCTTTTCATTTAGCTCATCAATCTCTCTCTTTGCTTCACCATCGTAAGCTTTGGCACCAATCACATATTTTGCACCAAGCCAACTAACTTTTTCTTTTAAGCTCTTTGATTCTAAATCAATAATTTCATTTTTATGATTTGAATCAGAAACAATTGCCCAGATTGTTTTCGCAACATGAAGTCCTACGTCTCCCTGCCAATTTGCTCGTATTACTTTGTAGCCTCTATATTCATAAAGTCTGGCAATGGATTCACCGATTGCATTTGACATCAAATGTCCAATATGAAAAACCTTAAACGGATTTGGATCTGTATATTCAACCATGACAGTGCCACTTTCATTTTTTGAATCAAATCGTCTATTTGCGATCTTCGTTATTTCATCGATAATCGAAATATCTTTTAACCAAAAGTTAATAAACCCGAGGTTTGCCACATTAACTTCTTTGATGCAATTTGGTAAATTCTTACGAAATTCATCGACAATCTTATTTGCAAGAACGATGGGTGATAATTTTGCATCTTTTGAAAGTCGCATGGCGATATTTGTCGAAAAATCGCCAAAATCTAGTGACTTTGGAAAATCCAATTCAATGTGAGCTGAATAACCAAATTTACTTATGATAGCTCTAAGACTTGATATGATTTCATCTTTCATAGTGTGATTGTAGCAAAAAGTAAGTTCGTTGGCATTATTTGTTATAATTGCTCCGAGGTTGGTCCTGAACTCCGGTTTGGGGTTTCTCTTGTTACGAGTGCGGATATGAGAGATGTGTCTCCATCACGCTGATCTCACGTAGGTATTGGACTTGACATACGTTCCGTTTGACGGAACGTATGTGACTCGGTCCTTGCTGAAGCACTCTCCCTCCTCATGAGCGTAATCGCAAAGGCGTAGTCGCAAAGTGAGGGGGGATTTATTTTCTTAAAATCTCATCGATTCTCAAGGCAATTTTCTTCATGTCTTTCTCCTTCCTTCCTCTCGTAGTCTCAGCCGCTGTTCCTAGACGGATTCCTGACGGATCGATAGGTGGTCTTGTATCAAAAGGAATGGCATTTTTATTTACTATGATTCCTTCTGCTTCGAGTTTTGTACTAGCATCCTTACCACTCACAGCTCCTGCACCTTTTGAATTTTTTATACCCCCATTCCATGTATCGACGAGAATAAGATGAGATTCAGTACCTTTTGAAACTATTCTCCAACCTAACTTTTGTAATTCTTCAGCCAAGACTTTTGCATTTTTTATGACTTGTCTCGCATATTTCTTGAACATAGAACTATTTGCTTCTTTCAATGTGACAGCGACTCCTGCGATCTGATTGATATGTGGTCCACCCTGAATTCCGGGGAAAACTGCTTTATCAATCTTTTTATCGAGTCCTCTTTCATCTTTTCGAACAAATATCATAGCTGCACGTGGTCCTCTCAAAGTCTTGTGTGTAGTCGTTGTCACAACATCTGCGCATGGAAACGGAGAAGGATATGCTTTGCCAGCTACAAGTCCAGCGATATGGGACATATCAACCATGAGATATGCTCCGCAAGCATCCGCAATATTTCTAAATTTTTTCCAATCTATGATCCTTGGATATGCTGTGAATCCTGCAACTATAATATTTGGTTTTTCTGTTGTAGCTATTTTCAACAATTCATCGTAATCAATCATCTCAGTATTTTTATTTACCCCAAAAGGTATTTGTTTCCATACTTTTCCTGTAATTGAAACTTTATAACCATGTGTGAGGTGTCCTCCCTGATCGAGAGACATGCCCATGATTTTGGCTTGTGACATATCAGCACTATTCATGATTGGTAATAAAGCGAGATATACAGCGAGATTTGCTGGAGAGCCAGATAAAGGCTGAACGTTTACATGCCATTCTGAAGCTTTGAGGTCAAAAAGTTTGAGAGCGCGATCCTTGGTCAAAGTCTCTATCTTGTCTATGATTTCATTGCCACCATAATAACGTGCGCCACTATAACCTTCTGCATATTTATTTACGAGTTCAGAACCGAGAGCTGTGAGAACATCTTTTGAAACATAGTTCTCAGAAGCAATTAGATTTACAACTTTCTTTTGACGCTTCTTCTCCGCTTCGATTAGTTTTTTGATTTGAGTGTCTTTCATTTATTTTTCTTAGTCTTTTTAAATTTGAAATCCTTTCTATCTTTTTCATTAAAACCACCCACCACAGTAATTTCACCCTTTATCGGGGGATGTGGATTGTAATCGACGAGTTCGAAGTCTTCAAATTTTATATCATCTATATTTTTTAGATTTGGATTGATCTTGATTGTTGGAAATGGTCGTGGCTTTCTCTTGATCTGTTCTTTGACTTGATCATAGTGATTACCATAAATATGTGTATCACCAAGCATATGAACAAAGTCGCCGACTTTGTTACCTGTCACTTGAGCCAGAATCATTGTAAGTAGAGCGTAAGAAGCGATATTAAACGGTACTCCAAGGAAGGTGTCTGCACTTCTCTGATAAAGCGATAGAGACAAGCGACCATTTGTTACATTGATATTAAATATAGTATGACATGGGGGTATAGCCATTGAAGTTCCAGGTTTTGCCATTTCATAGACATATTCTGGATTCCATGCGGAAACTACTACATGTTTTCTATCTGGATATTTCTTTGTCTTTTCTATAGCCCAAGCGAGCTGATCTATTTCTCTACCATCAGACGCGGGCCATCTTCTCCATTGGCGACCATAGACTGGACCGAGTTCTCCATATTTCTTTGCAAATTTTGAATCTGTTTTAATTTTTGCTATGAATTCTTCCTGGGTCATATCTGGTACAGATTTTTTTTCCATTAGTTTTTTGTATTCTTTGTATGGCCAATCATCCCAAATATGAACATCGTTATCTACGAGATACTTGATATTGGCATCGCCTCGCAAAAACCAAACGAGTTCGTGCAAAATACCTCTAAAAAACACTTTCTTTGTTGTGAGTAATGGAAAACCTTTGTTCAAATCGAAACGCATCATTCTTCCGAAGACACTTTTCACAGCTATACCAGTGTTAAATTCGTGTTTCTCATGACCATTTTTCATTATATCTTTCAGAAGATCGATGTATTGATACTCTGGATGCTGTGTTTTTTTCATTTCTTTTTTATTAGTTTTTTATTAATTTTTACTTTATTAGTTTTTATTTCTTCTTCTTTTGGATCAACAAAATGATTCCAATCTCTTCCAAAATATCTACCTGTAGATTTATAATCTTTCTTTGGTGAACTGCTTAATTTAGAAAAGAGTATCTGTCCGATTCTCATTCTTGGACGAAGAATAATAGGTACTTGATTCATATTGCAAAGTTCAAAAGTAATATTTAAGAAATGCCCTGGATTTATTATTCCCGCAGTATTGTGAATGATGAGACCGATTCTCGCTAGGCTACTTTTGCCGGAAAGATGAATCAAATAGTCCTCTGATCCAAAATAATCAACGGAAGTGCCTAGTACATTTATTCCCGGATGAAGAATAAACGTGCCATCATCTTCGATAATTACTTCTCTTGTTTCAGGATATAGTTTTTTTACCGGATCGATAGCAGCAATCGATTGAGTATTGTGAATTATAAATTTATTTCCAAGAAGGATATCGTAACTTGCAGGCTGTAATCTGGTCTCATCAAAATCATTTATGATTATTTGACCATCTTTAATTGCTTTTCTTATGTCTTGATCTGAAAGAAACATGTTAATTTATGATAAATGTTTTATCTGTCCCATAATAATCTCTCCAGTTTTTATTGTAATAATCAAACATCCTTTCGAGCCTATTTTGATCTAATTCAATCAAACTGAAATCTTTCATGATATCTAATATGTCTTCATGGGTCTTTTTGAGTAATGCTTCATCAGTGACGACTTTCTCGAACTCTGTCAGATAACCATATCCAGCATTTTTGTCTATGCTTACTTTCAAGTCGCCTGTACTGTACTCTTCTCTTTCTCGCGACCATTTGGCTTGATATGAAGCCCCAGCATCAATGAGTAATTGGTCTAACTCATCAATTGTCTTGTCGGTCAAAACTTCAAGTTCAATCCTTTTTACACCATTTGAACTGGTATCTGAACCAACCGAAGCTTTGATAATAAACAATACACCCTTATTTGATTGTCTGGTACGAATAGAAATCTTTTGTCCGTGTTTGATTATGTCTACAAAATCTTCAATTCTATCTTTGGGAATCAACGAATTTACTTTTTTTGAAAATGTTTCAAGATCTTTTGGTGTATTGAAATAATGATTGAGTTGTTTTTCTGAAGCAATAAGCTTTAAATCTTTATATTTATTTTTTAGAGATACTTTCAAACTATCAGCATTTTGCTTTGAACCTAACAAACTCTTAACTTCTACTTCAAATGTCTTTGCCATAATGATCATAGTATAATACTATGTGAGTATATTAATAAAGATGACAAATAGCTATAAATAATTTCCAATGACCACCCCATTTATAATCGTTGCAGTAACAGCTGATGGCTTCATCGCAAAAAACCCAACTCACGCTGCAATGTGGACCAGTAAAGATGATAAGAAGCGTTTTGTAGAAATTACGAAGCGTGCAGGAGTAGTCGTCATGGGAGAAACAACCTTCAAGACCTTGCCAAAACCACTCAAAGATAGGGTCAATATCGTTTACAGTTTTGATAAACAATTTGAGGGAGCCGAAGTCACTCAAAAATCACCTGCGGATCTCATCAAAGAATTAGATGAGCGAGGTTTCAAAGAAATAGCGATCTGTGGTGGTTCATCTATATATACAATGTTCATGAAATCAGGACTCATAAAAAAACTCTACCTCACTATTGAACCAGCCATCTTCGGTGCAGGAATGAAACTTTTCAATGAAGACATCGATATGAAATTGAAGCTTGTGAGTAGTACAGTCGGCGAATCAGGATCATTGCTACTCGAATATGATGTTGTGGGAAAGATGGAGTATTAAAATCTATAATTCCGACTTTTTAAAATAATCATCAAACATTGGATCTTGACAGAAGATATATATATATTAGACTCTCTTACAGAGGAAAACTATGAACAACACTCAGTTCTTCGCAATCTTGGATCAATCAAATAGTTTGGT
>CAZRJE010000030.1:0-7166 GCA_964600335.1 uncultured Candidatus Saccharibacteria bacterium | reverse complement strand
CATCAAATCCATAATGTGCAAGACATACTACACTTCGTCACTCCATCGCAACATAAGAAAGTCACGGAATATTAACCGTGTGTCCATCGGGTTCGGCGTTTGCCATCCCCTTAGGCCCGACTAACCCTTGGCTGATATACATTGCCAAGGAAACCTTAGTCTTTCGGCGTGCGGGTATCTCACCCGCATTGCGGTTACTTGTGCCAACATTCTTACTTCCATACGCTCCAGTGTGGGTCACCCCTTCACCTTCAGTGCGAATGGAAAATTCTCCTACCGCTTGTAAACTACATTGAGGAGGGGAAACGAGTTCCCCAAAAAAACTAATTGGCTCCGGAGGAAGGAATTGAACCTTCAACCTCCCGTTTAATAGACGGTTGCACCAATAGAGCTACTCCGGAAACCAAAAAATAAAGAACAAAAAAATCCTCAATGTAGTTTACAAGCCCTCAGTTTCGGTACGACATTTTAGCCCCGATTATCTGCGGCGCAGAATTTCTCGATGAGTGAGCTGTTACGCTTTCTTTGAATGATGGCTGCTTCTAAGCCAACATCCTCATTGTCAAAGAAATTCTACTACCTTAAGCGCACTTAATGTCGATTTAGGGACCTTAAATTGAGATCCGGGCTGTTTCCCTTTTGACCAATGGAGCTTAGCCCCCACAGTCTAACTGCTGAATAGTGGCTCTCTGTATTCGGAGTTTGATAGGTTTCGTGATCTTTCGACCTGTCGAAACCTTCCAGTGCTCTACCCCAGAGAGGTAAATTCAACGCGAACCCAAAAGTTCTTTCGGAGAAAACCAGCTATTACCAGATTCGATTAGCTTATCACTCCTTACCACACGTCATCCGAGAGTTTTGCACGGCTCACCGGTTCGGGCCTCCCCTTTCCTTTCGGAAAGGTTCACCCTGCGCATGGCAAGCTCATCTGGCTTCGGGTCTTTATCAAACTACGAGCGCCTTTTAAGACTCGGTTTCCCTGTTGCTCCGGGCTCTCGCCCTTAGCAGAGCAGCTTGATAAAACTCGTTGGCTCATTCTTCAATAGGCACGCCGTGACGGACATCGCGCTACGCGCGAGAATATGAATTATGAATAAGGAATTAAGAATATTGAATACATATATAATATATAACTCATAATTCATAATTCATAATTCGTATCACACGCAGTGTGATGCCCGCTCCGACTCCTTGTAGGCATATGGTTTCAGATCTATTTCACCGCCCTTAACGGGCTGCTTTTCACCTTTCCCTCACGGTACTAGTTCACTATCGGTCTAAAAAAGTATTTAGACTTGCCGGTTAGTTCCGGCTGATTCCACCGAGCTATTCGTGTCCCGGTGTACTTGAGAACGGAAACAAAGAAGATCAAATATTTTCACTTACAGGCCTATCACCTTCTTGGGGTGAGCTTTCCAGCTCATTCTGTTAATATTTGATTTTGTAACTTCTCTGATATAAATATCACGTCTCCGCCTCGCAACCCCTAACGTCTTGCGACGTTAAGTTTAGTCTTCTCCGCTTTCGCTCGCCACTACTAACGGAATGCATGTTTTGTTTCTATTCCTTCTGGTACTGAAATGTTTTACTTCCCAGAGTTTGCATGGTAACTGGTTAATAGTTTATAGTTTGTGGTTAATAGTTTATATTCATGGTCTATGATTTAATGATTCAATCAATCTAACTAGTTGTTTTCCAGAGATTGTATATTCCTTAAAAAGTTTATCGAATTGATTATGATCTATGATTTCAATATCTTTCATAAATTCAAGATTAAAAATCATTTCATAATTTGAACCAAGTGCTGTCTTGAGTTGATTAATTGTATCTTTTGAAGATTTTGATCTACCAAACCCTTCTGCGATATTTGCTGGTATAGATCTTGAAGCTCTTCGTATCTGATCAGACAAATCAAATCTATACTCCTTAGGCAATCTACTCGCTAGTCTATGAATCTCAATTGCCAAGAAATATGACCTCTTATAGACATCCAATTCTTTGTAACTTTTCATATTCAAATAATACCATTAACCATACACTATCAACTATTCACCAATATAACTATTCACCAATAACCAATTACCATTGTTATAGTTTATATAACAGGGTTTCCCCATTCGGAAACCTTCGGATCAAAGGTTGCTCGGCACCTCCCCGAAGAATATCGCTGCCACGCCACGTCCTTCATCGCCTTTTTTAGCCAAGGCATCCACCATACGCCCTTAGAATCCCGTCGGGGATTCTAAAAACCGCTTGTTTATTTTACTAAAAATCATTTTATTGATCTTTAGATTTACCTACATTACTTACTTATTGCTTGCTTAATTATTGATTTTTCAAATTGCATTCTTTCTGAAAAAGAAAACCGCTCATTTGCGGTTTTGCTTAGAACAATAAAGTTCCATCAAAACCGTTTTGTGTATTTGCGATTAATTCTTGTAAACATTACTGTGTAGCGTCTAGTATACATGAATGTATTTAGGAGTCAAGCGCTTTTTAGGATATTTCAATCTAATTATATTTATATACAAAAAGACCGATTGAAATCGGTTTTTTGTATCGAAATATGTATCGAGAGATGGGATACGTATTATGCTTTTGGTGCTTCGACAGGTGCTTCAGCTGGAGCCTCTTTCTTTACTTCTTCTGTCTTGGCTTCTGTCTCAGATTTTATTGGAGACTTTTTTGGCAAAGCGTTTAGTTTCTTTCCTTCTATAACCTTTTCATTTACTAGGAAATTGTGCACCGTGAGTGATAATTTTGCACCCTTTGATATCCAATATTTAATTTTTTCAACATTAAACTGATCTTTGGTATTTTTCCTTCTTGCATCATACCAACCGAGGGTCTCTTTGTACTTTCCACTCTTTGGGCCATTGTTTGAATCAGTCAAAACAACACGAAATGTTGGTTCGTGCTTCCTTCCTGTTCTTTGTAATCTAATCATTAACATGAAAAGGATACTACCAGATATATATTTATAAATCAACTTTTAATGGTTCATCTCGAACCACTTGCATGCTATTTGAAAATATATATGGGAAATATATCAAGTCCGATTAATTATCTTTTTAAATTGAATCAAGACTCTTTTCAGCTCATTTATCGTTGTCCATCTTCCAAAAGAAAAACGAACCGCACCATCAGAAACACCATTCATTGCCTTCAATACATAAGATTCGTCTTCGTCTCTCAAACATGAACTCTTTGTCGAAATCTCTATTCCTTTTGCATCTAATTGGAATAGAAGATATTCATTGTCTATATTTGGAATACTGACATTTAGTATATGTGGCGATGAATTTGATATATCTCCATTTATTTTTATTTCAGGAAATATCTCTTTTAGACCATGAATCATAAAATCTTTCAGACTCTGTATTCTCTGACTATCATCTATCAACAATTCGATTGCTTTTTTAAAACCCACTATTTGAGGAAGATTCTCAGTGCCAGAACGTAATCCTGATTCTTGACCACCTCCATATATGATTGACTGAATTGGAGTATTTCTTTTTACATATAGTAGACCGACTCCTCTCGGTCCATACATTTTCTGAGAATCAAGTGTCATTAGATCTATCCCCACTTTATCCACTAATATTTTTGAATATATTGCCTGTGCAGCATCTGTATGAAAAATCGGATATTTCTTTTCTTCTTTACTGTGAATATTTCCTTCACGACTCTGTCTCACAATCTTTAATAAATCTTTTATGGGTTGTATTGTGCCCACTTCATTATTCACGGTCATGATTGAGACCAGTACTGTATCTTTCTTTAATAGTTGCTTCAGCATATCTATCTTAACAATGCCGTTCTGATCTACGGGCAGATAATCCACCCTCACTCCTTGAATCGCCAAATGTCTTGCGATTTCAATAACTGAAGAATGTTCAATAGCACTGACTATTATGTGCATATCTCTATAATCCACATTTTGTCCACGGAGTTGATTTATGACTCCCAATATCGCCAAGTTATTTGATTCTGTACCTCCACTCGTAAATACGATTTCATCGCTATGAGAATTTATATATCTTGCAATTACCTGTCTCGATTCTTCGAGAACATTTTTTGCATTGACACCACTTTTGTACCATGAAGAAGGATTTGAGTATTTTGAACTAGAATAAATCTGCATCTCTCTCAAGACTCTTTTATCAATCGGCGTCATAGACGCATAATCTAGATATATTTTCTTCCTTTTGAACATACTGTGAAGATACAATAAAAATAAAGAATGTTCAAATGGATGAATTCGCATATAATATTATCCTTGTTGACATAATCCGATCAAAGATGCAATATTAGGACAGACCGAAAAACAAAAGGATCCGAAATGAGAACACCAAAAGTCATGAGTAATGCCGAAATCGCTGCAATCCGTCTGCAAGAGTGGCATAGAGAAATAAATCTTGGAACTGATTATTTTCCCTTAATGACACTCTATAATTCAGGTAAAGATATGTTCTACAGAGAAACATCTCTAGATCACAGCCGAGATCGTTGTGATGCCGATTGGCATCATATGTCTCAATTGGTTTTCAATTCTACACTGAACACAACTAGGTCACGTATGATAATGGGCATTAGCATTGATGACCTTAGGTTCAGAAACAGAATTGCCTCTTTTGTCATTCAATCCAGGAATTGGTTTTACGAGGATGAGAAGATTAATATTGTATTACCACCATTTTGCATATTGCACATAGTGGTAGATCAGATCCTTACACCCGAAACCCACATTCAATTTCGGCCATTGCCAGATTATTTGTTCATTTGATACATGATTCAATCTACAAATTGATTCAAATAATATTGATTTATTGTGATAGAAAGGATGGGGATCTATCCTTTTTTTATTTGTAAAAATATATTCATATAAATTGAAACGGGGTAATATTTAAAAAATGAAATAATATCCGAATATTAACAATTATATTTTCTATATATGAAAATACATTTCAAATCTGTGACTAACATCATTTCTCAGCTACAAGAAAGAATAATTCCCATCCCAGTTCGTAATGATCATCAATCTTTCTGATGCCAAGTTGTCTATCTGCAACAGTCATTGATTCTTCGGGAGAACATTTAGCGTTATGTATTGTGTGTACAAATTTTTTAGCTTCTTCCAAAGAAATAAATTTCCAAGGAACTGATGCGACTTCGATTTTGATATTTTTGAAGCCAGCATCTTGAACAGCTTTCAACAATTGATCTTGATTGAAAAAATCATGAGGATGACCTAAAGGATGACAATGTTCTGGATTATCGATTGAATCAAAATATTTCTGCGAAATCGTTCCATTCAGTACATCTGCGATAACAAGCTTGCCTCCCGACTTCAAATTTTGATAAAAACATTTTATAGCTTTCTTTCTGCCAGAGTCACCAGTTTTCTCAATACGATTATCAAAGTGATGAAGTGTGGCAATGGTCGTTACAGTATCAAAATAATCCTTATATTTTTCTTCTGTAAGCAATCCAGCTTTAGGAGAAAGTAAAATTGGAACTAGGCTTAATCTCTTTGATTCATTTTTATCAACGACATCTTTGATATTCCCTTCGTTTACATCAGTTGTTACTACTTCACCCTCCTGTCCGACAGCTTGTGCGATTGGAAAAGTTAGATAACCATTCCCTGTACCTACTTCTAAAATCTTTTGCCCTTTCTGTGGATTAACTAAAAAGAAAATTTTTCTGAGTTCATTCTCTCTTACACTCGGCTTATCAGTGTTTGCCTTACGATAATTTTCCCATCTTTCTGATACATCAATTGATTTCATGATAATTGAATTATAGCCTATCTTTAAAGATAATTGCAATTTTAAAACAATGAAGCTGGAAGAGACTTGAAGAGTAGATCAATACAACGTGTCTCAACAAAGTCGTCGAAGACGAAGGTGAGGTAAGTAAATCAAAAGTAATTCTTCATGCTTTCACAAGAGAATTCCAACTTTCATACAGATTTAAGATAATCTCACGAATTTCTGGAATCCGTCTCATCTCTTTAATCAATTCATTTATTTCGTTTACAATTTCTAGAGAAAACCCAAGCCCGAGAATGAAATTCTGGCGAGATGTATCTGTCGGAGTTTGTTTAAAATATTCTTGCATCAAACTTTGCCACATCTTTATTTTACCCACATCTTCAACCAAGCTTGTCTCATCTGCTAATATTTTATCTAAGAATGATATTACTTGAACCCAATCTAACACATTTTGATAAAGGACTTCGTCTTCGAAGATCTTAAGAGCTTGAGTAATATATTTGGAAGGAGGAATAAAAGTATATACACCATTCTCAATCATATATTTCTCTCTAACTTCATCTACCAAACTATGATACTTCATACCGGCAATAAAAGAATTTTTTTCGTCTAGAATATCTTGAAAAGATAATCCCTTAAAATGAGTTTTGTCACGTTCGATAACCTTCAAATATCGAATATCAGGAAAAACAGTGCCGATCAAAAATGCTTCTCGATCAAATATCGAAAAAAGTCGATCTGATAATTTCTCAGCCAATACAATGTGTGTTATCTGATTTGCCACAATAATACAATTTTAACTCACATTCATTAATTAAAGTAGTAGATACTGAAAAATAAGTCACGCGGGTATGTGGATCAATGGTCTATTTCGTCATTTCACCGATCTTTCGAAACCATCCTTTGCCGTACGTTTTCTCAATGAGTCGAGCAAGTTCAAGAACGTTTCCTGTTAGAGCACCCTTAGCAAACAGTAAAAAAACTTCATCGGGGGCATTAAACTGATCCTGGTTTTTCTCGAACAGATCGTTCACCAAATATCGAAGCGACGTCCGTTCTTGTTCGTATGCGTGACTCACAAATACCGCATTACCATTTTTATCTTTCGTTATCTCAAGAACATTGCTCGAGTATCCTTCATGTTCCTCTAGGTCTTTCCTGAGCCATTCATTTTTCGTAAGGTGGTTTGTAGAAAAGGTTATCGCAAGTTCTTCAATGACAGCCTCGTCCAATTTTCCAAAGAAACTTCCGGTATTATCGGTATTTATCATTTCAAGTCCGTGACGCCGAGGAGTCATAGTAAGCACATCTCGCTGTTCGCGTGCTGAGTAGGACTGAAACGAGCAAAAATGGAGCAATTCGTGAGCTAAGACATGACCCTTGAGGAAG
>CAZRJE010000029.1:4044-7194 GCA_964600335.1 uncultured Candidatus Saccharibacteria bacterium | reverse complement strand
AAGAAAAATATTATAGATCTTGCTATTGATTATCTATCTATAGGTCTTGATCCAACAAAGTCTGTTATTTTCAAACAATCTGATGTTTCTGCTCATACAGAACTTGCATGGATTTTTGATTCAATTACGACAATGCCATATCTTATGCGAGCACACGCTTTCAAAGATGCCGAAGCAAAAAATAAAGAGATAAACGTTGGTACTTTCAATTATCCCATGCTCATGGCTTCAGATATCTTGCTCTACGATAGCCACGTGGTACCTGTAGGCCAAGACCAAAAACAGCATATCGAATACACTAGAGATACAGCTATCAAATTTAACAATATTTTTGGTGACACATTTATCATTCCAGAGCCACTGATTTTAGAAAATGTTGCGACTATTCCAGGTACAGATGGAAGAAAAATGTCAAAAAGTTATAAAAATACCATACCATTATTTTCAACTCGAGAAGAAATCATAAAGGCAGTCATGAGTATCATTACCGATTCATCAGGAGATCTACCTATAAACGTTTACAACATTCACAAATTATTTAAATCTGAAAATGAACTAAAGACACTATACTCCATAAAGAATAATTATAAAGCTATAAAGGAGGCTTTGATCGAAGATATTGATACATTTATGAAACCATTGAGAGAAAAGAGAGCCTCAATACAAGACAATATACCTTTTGTAGAAAAAATACTCGAAGAAGGGGGACAGAAAGCCAATCATATAGCTCAGAAAAAGCTATCCATTGTCAAAAAAAATATTGGGGTCTCTTGGTAATATGACATTTGAAATAAAGACAAAAAACTTTTCGGGTCCACTAGAATTATTACTTGATCTTATTGAAAAGCGAAAACTCTATATTGGTGATGTGGCAATAGCGAGTGTTGCTGATGATTTTGTTGAATATATAAATTCTAGGTCTGATATGGAAATCGATGAAATAGCTGATTTTGTCTTTATTGCATCTACATTGCTACTCATAAAATCCAAATCATTATTACCAACATTGGACCTGAGTACCGAAGAAAAGGGTGATATACGCAATCTAGAAACAAGACTCAAGATGCTTGATCTCATACGAAAGACTAGTATAGAAATAGAAAGACTCTTTGGTAAAAATATATTATTCCTACCATCAAAATCTCAGACCAAAATGCGCGTCTTTGCTCCACTTAGAGATTTTGATATCAATATTGCTTCAACTCTTATGATGAGTCTCATTGACAAAATACCTTATTCAAAGCCATTACCAAAAGTCGCAGTAAAAAAGATAATTAGCCTTGAAGATATGATCGGGCGACTCGCAAATAGAATAACGAAAGAATTAAAAATGTCATTTAAGGATTTTTCTAAAGGTGACAAAGTACATGTGATTGTTAGCTTCTTGGCAATGCTTGAGCTTGTCAAACGGGGTGCTGTAGAAGTGAAACAACATGGAAACTTCAATGATATAGAGATAGAGACCAAAGACGTTGGAGTTCCGACGTATTAGATGCATTTTTTAAAATATTTATCTTTGATATAATCCATACATGGATACAAATACTCTAGCAAAACAAATTGAGGCCATATTGTTTTATAAAGCCGAGCCCATAAAGAAAGATGAGATGGTTAGGTTATTGAATACTGATTTAGACTCTTTAGACAAAGCAGTATCATATTTGACCGAAAAATATTCGGACGGTGGTCTTGCGATCATGACTCATGACAATCATATCTCACTCGTCACAAACAAATCTGTCGCTAATATAATCGAAAAAATCACAAAGGAAGAGTTAAACAAAGATCTCGGCAAAGCTGGTCTTGAGACTTTGACTATTATTTTGTATTTAGGTCCGATCTCCAGATCTGATATCGAATTTATACGCGGAGTAAATTGCCAATTTGTACTCAGGAATCTATTGATGAGAGGACTGATCGATAGGGAAGAAAGCAAAGAAGATGGTCGAATATTCAAATACAAAGTTTCAATCGACATGTTATCTCATCTAGGAATGACAAATATCGATTCTATACCAATGATGAAAGAGATCAGAGAGAAAATCGATCTTATAAAAAGAGAAAACGAACAAAATAAATCAGAATAATGACTCAAAAAAAGCCTATAGACAAGTTATTTCTCATAGCAACAACATTACTGACTTCTATTGGTTTTATTATTTTTCTCTCAGCATCTCTTGGTCTCATAAATGGTAGCGATACTTCTTTTTTTAGTATTTCAATGAAACAGGCACTGAGTCTCATCATAGGAATTATTTTTTTCTATATTTTCTCAAGAATAAATTATCGATATTTGAGAAGATTTTCTTTTTTTATTTTTTTATTTACTATATTTATAAATCTATTATTATTCGTTCCGAGTATTGCCATGTCACACGGCGGTGCCGCGAGATGGATCGATTTAGGTTTTATTTCATTTCAACCATCTGAACTACTCAAGATCTCATTTATAATATATCTTGCAGCTTGGATAGCTTATGCAAAGGACAAGATTCAGACTATTTCACACGGTCTTTTACCATATATAGTATTACTCATTATTTCCAGTATTTTATTATTCTTTCAACGAGATACCGACACTCTAGCAGTTATTGCATTTACTGGTATTCTCATGCTTGTCATTGGCGGGGCAAAATATAAGCATATTTTGATAGCAGTATTGTGTTTAGCTTCATTCATAGCTTTAGTTATATTTACACGACCCTATGCTCTTGAAAGAGTTAAGACGTATTTCAATAGGGGTTCAGATAGTCAAGGTTCAGGTTATCAGATAAATCAATCATTGATAGCCATAGGCTCTGGTCAATATTTCGGTAGGGGATTCGGACAAAGTATTCAGAAATTTGGATATTTACCCCAACCTACAGATGATTCAATATTTGCAGTTGCAGGAGAAGAATTCGGATTTTTTGGAACGACAATCATAATACTTTTGTACATATTCTTTGGCTTCAGCGTATTTCGATTAGGTCTTAAAATCCACGATATATTTGGCACAAGTTTGGTGATGGGTATAGCTGTATTGATCTTGACCGAATCATTTTTAAATATTTCTGCAATGATAGGTGTGACACCATTGTCGGGATTACCACTCTTATTTATGAGTCATGGTGGAACAGCTCTCATAGTCACTTTGATGTCGGCGGGAAT
>CAZRJE010000029.1:0-3944 GCA_964600335.1 uncultured Candidatus Saccharibacteria bacterium | reverse complement strand
CTACCCATCGATATTAGTCATGATCAAACAAACAATGCCTTTGAATATGCAAAGACGGGGGCTTGTTCAGTCATCGAAGAGACTAATCTTTCACCAAATATTATTATTGAAGAAATCGATAGAATCGTAAATTCACCAAATCTTTATCAAGAGATGCAGGAAAATGCTAAAGCCTTTGCTATCATCGATAGTGCAGACAAAATTGCAGATGAAATATTAGACATTGCTCTCAGTCATGAAGTATAGAGTATTTACTCAGAAATAAGATATGTTATAATGGATAAACAAGTCGCTTTAATAAATCTAATAAAAAATATATGAATCCGGAAACAACAAACAGTAGTGTGTGGAAATGGGTAGTAACAATCGTCGTCATAGTAGCTCTAGTTATCATTGGTATCGTTGTTTTCGGTGGAGGTAAGAACGCCGAACCTGTCACGGAGACAAACAACGATCAAAAAGTCGAACAAGAAAATATTACATCTGACAAAGTGGTTGTCGTAGACCAGTTTCCAGGAAATGTAGTCTATGTATCTTCAGTCAGCCTATCGAAACCAGGCTTTGTAGTCATCAAAAAAGATGCTCAAGGTGTTCCAGGTGAAGTGATTGGAACCCAATATTTTGAAGCTGGCATCAATCCAGGTAAGGTCACCCTTAGTCAGCCGACGGTAAATGGTAAAACTTATTATGCAGTACTATACTCTGACAATGGAGATAAAAAGTTTGATATGACAAAAGACATGGAAGTCAAAGACGCACGCCAAAATACAGTAATGAGACCATTTAGGACTACAAGTGATGCAAATGTTGAGATAAAGGGATAATATTTCGAATCAAAAAAGTGGGATTAATCCCACTTTTTTGTTATAATCCATTTATGTCAAATAAAGTTGTTACTAGATTTGCTCCTTCGCCTACAGGCAAATTTCATGCCGGCTCTTATCGCACAGCTCTATTTGCTTATCTCTATGCAAGACAAAACAATGGTCGTTTTATCTTGAGAATTGAAGATACTGATAAAGCGAGATCAACGTCGGAATTTGAACAAAACATATATGAGAGTTTGGAATGGATGGGTTTAGATTTTGATGCAAAATACAAACAATCTGAAAGAATATATATCTATCAAAAATATATAGAGCGTCTCATCGAATCAAATCATGCTTATATATCAAATGAAGAGACTTCAGTTTCAGAAAATAATCAAAATAAGACCGTAATCAGATTCAAAAATCCAAATAAGAAAGTCGTATTCGACGACATTATTCGTGGTAAAGTAGAATTTGACACTACAGAACTCGGAGATTTCGTCATTGCAAAAAGTATGACAGAACCCATATTCCATCTAGCAAATGTCATAGACGACTTCGAAATGGGTATCACTCATATAATTCGTGGGGAAGATCATATATCAAATACACCAAGGCAAATATTGATTTTTGAAGCTCTAAATGCAAAGATCCCAAGTTATGCTCATATACCTCTATTATTATCGACCGAGAGAGCAAAATTATCAAAAAGACACGGAGCAAAAGCTATCACTGAATACAAAGAGATGGGTTATCTCCCAGAAGCTCTCATAAATTATTTTGCTTTGCTTGGTTGGCACCCGAGAGACGATAGGGAATTGTTTTCAAAGAATGAACTCATAGAGCAATTTGACCTCGAAAGGGTTCAAAAGGGAGGTGCAATATTTGACGAAGATAAATTGGCTTGGTTTAACAGAGAATATATAAAAAGTATCGAAATCAACAGATTTAAAGATCTTGCTGTGTCATATATTGATGAGAAATATAAATATAGATTTGATATAACTATCTCCGAACTCGTAAAGACAAAAATATCATGTTTTTCTGAAATCAATAATCTTTTCTCAAATGGAGAACTCAGTTTCATTTTCAATATATCTTCATATGAAAAAGACTTATTGGTATGGATGAAGGGTGGTACTCTTGAATCAGCACTCAAACATCTGAAAGCACTATTTGATATTATAAAAAGTAGCAATGAAAATACATTTTCATCGACTGAAGCCATAAAATCAGCCATATGGGACTATGTCGAGAAAAATGGCAAAGGAGATGTCTTGTGGCCATTTAGAATTTCTCTTACCGGACTTCAAAAATCGCCCGATCCATTTGTCTCGGCTAAAATTCTTGGTAAAGATGAAGTGTTGAAGAGACTCGTCATAGCAATAGACAAGATTCAAAATGTTAAATAAAAAGATTTTATTTATTGTTATTCTATTTATTTCAATATCTTATCTTCATATATCATTTTCTGAGTCCAATCAAATAGCTGATATACAAAAGAAAATCAGTGATAGAAGCGATAGTATAAAGTCTCTCGAAAAAGAAATTGCTCTATATCAAAAAGAGATAAATGCTCTCGATGATCAGGTCGATAGTCTCGCTCGTACGATCAAAGAGATAGATCTAAACAAAAAAAAGCTTGAAGCCAAAATCAAACTAGTACAAAATCAGATTTTAAATAAGACATATGAGATTGAAACTTTAAATAAAAACATCACAGAAAAAGTCGATAATATTTCTGAAGATAAAAGAATAATAAAGCAGACTCTTATCTCTATGCACGAACAAGATAGTCATTCAATCGTCGAAAATATTTTATCTGAAAATAGTCTAAATAGTTCATGGGATTCTATGACTCGCATCAGTCAAATACAAGATAGTCTCATCAAAAAGATAAAAGATCTAAGTGGTACAAAACAAATACTTGAAACAAATAAAGATGCGACAATAAAAGCAAAAAATGAACTCATATCTCTCAATAAAGAACTTGATATAGACCGCAAGGCTCTCCAAGATAATATCAATGAAAAAAATGCTTTGCTTGCCGAGACAAAACAATCGGAAGCAGAATATACAAGGATTTTAACCCAAAAACAAAATCTAAAAGATGCCTTCGAAAGGGAAATGGCGAGTCTTGAGACAGAGCTAAAGATCAAAGTCGATAGTTCTCGATTACCCCATTCTGGTTCAAAGATTTTGTCATGGCCACTTAGGGAAGTTAAGATCACTCAATATTTTGGTAATACTCCTTTTGCAACCCAAAACCCTCAAGTCTACAACGGTGCTGGTCATACAGGAATAGATCTCAAAGCTTATATCGGAACACCAGTCTATGCAGCTCTAGATGGTATAGTGATCGGTGTTGCAAATACAGATATCGTGAGAACATGCTACTCATATGGCAAATGGATAATGATTCGTCATGAAAATGGCCTCTCGACTCTATACGCTCATCTTTCCAATCAATCAGTTTCTGTCGGACAAAAGATAAATAGGGGTGATATCATAGGCTATTCAGGTAATACAGGTTATTCAACTGGTCCACATCTACACTTTGGAGTTTATGCCTCAGATGGTGTCCAAATTACAAAGTTGACAAGTAGCAAGAACTGTCGTGGGGTAACTTTGCCTCTAGCTGATCGCAAAGCTTATCTTAATCCATTGTCTTATATGTGATAAAATATTTGATATGAACATACCAACAAACAATGGTCTCATCAAAGCTATCGTCATTATAATAATCGCAATACTAATATTAAGTTACTTTGGAATAAGTCTAAGATCAATAATAAATTCTCCGACTGGCCAAGAAAACTTGAGCTTCACGAAACAAATAGTGTGGGATGTTTGGACCTTTGCTGTTAAAATCTGGAATCAATACCTAAAGAAGCCCGCCACATTTGTATTCGATAAATTTGTTGATCTTATATGGACTCCAATGATAGACAATCTTACAAAGATGAATAAAGGGGAGCCAGTAAACTATCAGACAAACACTCCCAAGCTTCCTCAACCAGCAAATTAAATTTTCTTCTGTAGGGAAGTATTTATTATCAAATCTCAATTCTAGTGATAATCAAAGTCTATATATCTAGCCATATTCATTGCGCAAAAGATATATTGTGCGACATG
>CAZRJE010000028.1:0-7575 GCA_964600335.1 uncultured Candidatus Saccharibacteria bacterium | reverse complement strand
AAACTATGAACAACACTCAGTTCTTCGCAATCTTGGATCAATCAAATAGTTTGGTTGAGAGAACACCGCCCAAACAAAGGGCCAGCATCATTGATCAGACCTGTGGTGTTTGCAATGGTGCATGGCGAGCCTGTGCTGAAAAGATCGCCGATTTTGTGAGAAATTGTTCGGATGGAACTTCCAGCAGACCATCCAGAACTTGTCCTGATATTTTCAAGAGTCATATTCAGGCCAATGAAACTGGTGCTCTCACCGTGTTCTTCGACCGAGGAAAGGTGTTCCAAACACTACGTGAAGATCCTGTCTTCTTCGCCAAAGTCACTTCGACAACTTAAAACTTGAAGCGACACCCGAAAACCCCTGAGTCAATCGACTTGGGGGTTTTGCAGTTTGATGAATCTGTGCACTAAACCAATCATCAACCATTGGATCTTGTTTATTGTTTATTGTTTATTGTTTATTGTTTATTGTTTATTGATTATTGTTTATTGATTATTGGTTATTTACTTAAATTAGATAAATTAGGTCAATTAGAAATTACTAATTATGATCAACCATTAACCATTAACCATTAACCATTAACTATTAACTATTTAACATCCACTCCCATACTTCTAGCAGATCCTGCAACAATCTTCATTGCAGCATCGACGTCCGTGGCATTTAGATCAGGAAGTTTCTTTTCGGCAATTTCTTTGACTTGAGCCTTTGAGATAGTACCGATTTTGGCTGTATTTGGCTTACCAGAACCTTTGTCTTTCTTTAGAGCTTTGAGAATGAGACTAGATGTAGGAGGGGTCTTAAGTACAAAATCATAAGTTCTATCTTCATATACTGAGATCACGACAGGAATCATATCCCCTATCATATTTTTTGTAGCATCATTAAACTTTTTGGTGAAATCACCAATATTTACACCAGCTTGTCCTAATGTTGGTCCAAGTGGTGGAGCTGGAGTTGCTTTACCAGCTGGAGCGATTACTTTTACTTGTTTTATTAATTTTTTTGCCATATGTGTATCTTACCTTATACTAAACTTTCTTAACTTGCAAGAAGTCGAGTTCGACTGCAGTATCTCGACCAAACATTGATACCAAAACTTTGATCTTACCTCTCTGTCTATCAATCTCTGCTATTTTACCTTCAAAGTCCTTAAACGGTCCGTCATTTACCTTTACCAAATCACCAACAGAGAGATCTATAGCATGTTCTATGTCTGTTTTAGACATTCTCGCAAAAAGATTATCGACTTCAGACTTATCTAGTGGTACAGGATATACTCCAGAACCGACAAATCCTGTAACTCTAGGAGTATTTCTGACAACATACCAACTATCATCAGTGACAACCATTTCAACCAATACATACCCAGGATAGATCTTCTCTTCTTCTGTAGTACGCTTACTGCCTTTCACTTTTATCTTCTTTTCAGTAGGAACAATAACATTGAATATTTTGTCTTCCATTCCGAGAGATTCGATACGCTGTTTTAGAGCACGCGCTACCGCATTTTCATATCCAGCATAGGTATGGACAGCATACCAAGAACGCTCACCTGTGATTTGTTGTTTCGACATTTGTTTTATTTATTAGAAAAGTAATGTTAATAGTTTGGAAAATACAAAATCAGATATTCCTAAGACTATCGAAACACCAACAGATATAGCGATTATCAAAATCGTATACTGCACAGTATCTTTTCTGCTTGGCCAGTTTACATGAACCATTTCTGACCTTGTTGCTTTTACATAATTAATTAATCCCATGTGTTTATTCTATCAAAAAACCCCGAACGGGGCACATAAACATATTAGCTTAATTTATAAATGAAAGTCAAGGACACAAAATACAGGTTTCAATCAATCTAATTTCTCGGAAATAACCAATAACCAATCATCAAACATTGGTTATTGGTTATTGGTGATTGATTATTGGTAGCTCACTTTCTTGACTATCTTATCTCATAAGTAATCGTAACATTTGATGTTATTTTCTCTTCCCCAGCCGAAATATCAGGAGCTCTCAAAGCAACAGAACTTGTCTTTGCATTCATCATCTCCCCCATTCCATACATTGGTACAGGGACATTTTGATTGTCATAGAAACTATTTACACGAATGATACTGACACCCAGTTCGCGTGCCAATTTCTCTGCCTTCTTCTGTGCATCTTTGATAGCATCTCCCCTTGCTTCAGCTTTCAAAGTCTCTGGATCATCAAATGAAAATGATAGACCATTTATATTTGTGACTCCGAGTGAACCTGCTTTTTCAAAAAGACTTCCTGCTTTTGAAATATCTCTGACTTTGATCTCTACACTTTGACTGACATCGTATCCTGTCAAAACAGATTTTGATGGAGGACAAACATTCATAGCACAAGCGAAACTTTGATATTCATAATGAGGATAAATATTGTATGAGGTTGTCTTTATATCTTTGGCCAAAATACCACCATCTTTCATTGCTTTTGAGATAGCGTTTATCTTGTCAGTAGCTCTTGTTTGAGCTTTTGAAACTTCTTTGTCAGTCTCAGTCACACTAAAAGAAAAAGTGGCAATATCAGGAACCGCAACTCTCTCACCTTTTCCCGTGACAGATATTGTATTGAGTACACCACTTGATCTACCGACATATTCGATAGATTTTAATTCTTTGATTGATAGAGAAGCAAGATATATGACGAGTAAAACCGCAACCACAGAACCTAATTTCCAAATCCTATTTTTATATATATCCATATTTTTTTATTAAATAATAACTATATTGATAATACTATATTTAGACTAACAATAACAACTAGAGATATTATCTCGTCAGATCCAATACATTTTGGAATAAACCAAGTACTGTCATTGGTCCAACACCTCCAGGGACAGGGGTGATAGCTTTCACAATATCTTTCACAGAATCAAAATCAACATCACCCTTGATTCCTTGTTCTGTCTTCGAAATCCCAATATCGATGACAATCTGCCCCTCTCTTATATATTCACGATCAATAAGATGAGGTTTTCCGATCGCTACTATGACAATATCAGCTCTCTTGGTAATTTCTTTTAAGTCTTGAGTCTTACTGTGACAAACTGTGACTGTAGCATTTTCATTTAGACATACTTGCGATACAGGCCTACCAACAAGACTCGAACGTCCTATAACCACGACATTTTTGCCAAATAAATCAATGTGATAATAATTTAATAATTCTTTTATACCACGCGCGGTCGCTGGAATGATGGCATCGTTTCGACCATTGTGTAAATATTGTACATTTTGAGCAGTGAGACCGTCAGCGTCTTTTTTTGGATCTATAGCATTTATCACATGTTCCCTATCGAGACTTATTGGCAAAGGTAATTGAACGATTATTCCTGTGATCTTATCATCTTGATTCATTTTATTTATTTCGATGATTAAATCTGACTCTCTTATATCTTCTTTATAGTTGAAATGTTCTACTTCAATACCGATTTTCGTTGCAAAAGATTTTTTGGCGTTTATAAAAGTCGTTGAATCAGCTCGATTGCCGACTTGCACTATTGCAAGTCTGGGTTTTTTGTACAGTTTATTCACAGAATCTTTTAGAGATTCAACCAATGAATCGCGAACTATTTTACCGTTTAATATATTGTAATCCATAATTTCAATATAACACAAAAGAAAATCTTTTTGTGACTCACTATTTATTGAACGCTATTCGAGAATAAATTCCGGCAGGTAAAATTCTAGGTTGGTCCTCGAGGTTGGTCCTAGAGGTTGGTCCTAGAGGTTGGTCCTCGACCATGCCCAATTCACCGGCTTCAATACTTCCACCGTATTTCCTCATAAAATCAAAAAGATTGTTGCAATATGAAGTCGGAGAATAACCAGCAGAATATCCGTTGATCAAGAAAAATAGTGGATTTTCTGTGAATAATTGCCCGGATTTCTGAATCAGAGAAATCAAATCATCTTCTATTTTCCACAATTCATCATTTGCTCCATGACCAAACGCAGGAGGATCCATGATGATTGCATCATATTTGCTTTCTCTTTTTATTTCCCTTTCGACAAATTTTCTCACATCTTCGACAATCCATCTTACAGGTTTATCTTTTAGGCCAGAAAGTAGAGCATTTTGGCTAGCCCAATTTACAGCGACTTTTGAACTATCAACATGAGTAACTTTTGCTCCTACTTGAAGACAAGCAAGGGTTGCTCCACCTGTATATGCAAAAAGATTTAAAACGGATATTTCTCTTCCGGCATTTTTTATCAATCCTTTCATCCACTGCCAGTTTTTCTGTTGTTCAGGGAAAATACCCATATGTTTGAAGGCGGTCGGCTTTATAATCATCTTTTGATCATCAAAATCAATGTTCCATGATTCTGGCACCGAATGCTTATTGTTCCATGTACCCTTTTCACTAGTCCTCTCAAAGACAAGATCTGCATTTCCCCAAATCTTTTTGTCTCTCTTCACCGAAAGAGCTTGTGGATCAGGTCTAGATACAAGATATTTACCAAAACGCTCCAACTTTTCTCCATCGCCAAAATCTATAAGAGCATAATCATTTGAACTTGAAATAAATTCATTTTTATATTCGACTTTATTCATGATGATTTATCTCATTCTGTAGTGACATAAAGACTACAAATATACATGTCGATATGATTGCAGAGATAAGACAATATAGACAATATGAATGCAGAGCAAATATCTGAATACCCACAAAATACAAAGAGAATATAAAACCGAGAACAGAAAAGCGACTGGCATAATACAAGATTTTTTTACTCTTTAAATCAAAATATACGAAGAGAGCAATGAGTAATACAAGATAATAAAGAGAACCGATGAGAGAAACAGGGATACCAAAGATACTAGAATACGAACTTGTTAGAACCTTTTCACAGCCAGAAGTCAGAGTGCAAGGAGGAATACGATTCATAAAGTGTTCGATCGTGAGATATGTAGCGTCAATAAAACCAAGAGCCGATAATACAAATGTGACGATGGAACCTTTGATAAATGATTTATTTTGCATTTTGAATAATCTTATAGAACGCTTCATAACCTTGAGGATTTTCTATATATTTACCATTTACAAAGAATGTTGGAGTTCCCAAAATTCCAATTTTATTTCCAGAAAGCATATCTTTTACAATCTTACTTGCCACAAGATCTGTCGATGTTGCATCTCTTTCTCTATCAAATTCACTCTTAACAAGATTGTAGTCATTCATAAATGCAACGGGATCAAGCCCAATCTCATTTACATATTTTTCTATGAATACTTCTGGGGTCTTTGATTCTGCCCAATCTGATTGATTTTCAAATATGAGTCTATACATTTCATTAAATTTATCCTTCTTCGATGCCGCCTCAGATGCAAATGTCATGGGCAAAGCATTTTGATGTTGTGGCAAAGGATAATGTCTATAGACCAATCTAACTGTCGTACTCGCTTCACTCAACAATTTTTCAAGGACTGGAAAATACATACCGCAAGCAGGACACTGAAAATCACTATACTCTATGATAGTGACAGGTGCTGATATATTGCCAATAATATGATCGTTTGAATCAACCGGAGGTGGTGATGGCAACTTTATACTTGTATCTTTATTCATGGCAAATACAAGACCTACGATGATTAAAGCGAGAACGATAACAAACACAGACCAAAATATTATTCTTTTCATGTGACCATTCTAAGGAAATAATACTGTTTTGTCCAATAAAATGATTATGCGACTATAGCTTTGGCTATAGAAGCGATCATGTATATACCAATGAAATTCATAACGAGGGATATAATCATGATTGTTTTGGTATTTGAGCGACTAATTCCAAGCATAGCAAGGCCAAGCTCATCAGGTAGCGGTGAAGCTATGATGAGTGCCCCCGAAAGTGGTATGAGCCATTTCAAGAAACCAAAATGAAAAGATTTGCTCAAGCGATGAAGAACTGACGGTCGAATACTCTTTTGAATATCTGAAACAACCTTATCTCTCAAGAAAATAAATAGAAGCAAATCACCTATCACTGCCCCAATAGCACCAAAGAGTGCGACTTGCCAGACAGGAGAAAATGTCGAGAGATGTGCCAAGACCACGGTCGCAGGTGAAATAGTAAATGCTGATGTAAAAAATAATCCTGCAACAAATATTGCCAGGACCTTTATTCCTATTATATTTACCAATATCTCAATAATACCCAATTTTGAAAGTAAAAAAGCCACGATAGCACCAATCAATATATACAAAACGTCTTTATACAATTCTCTTCTAAACTTTTTCATATCTCTTTTCTACTTTCATGCAAACTATAGCTAATAGCCATGATAATGCTAAAGAATAATATTATTAGACCAACGCATTTTGTGATATATGCTATCCCTTCTGACATAGACAAAACATGGATCGTGGAAAATATATAATTCCAATCGTGTATAGAACTATCTCCACCCAATAGAGGTAATCTCATTTTTATAGCATCACTCATATAAACTGAGACATTTACGATGCTCTGCGCTAACCACATGGATACTATCGTCGCAGAATATGGTTGTTTTCTATTCATAAAATATATGACCAAAATAAGAGGTATAAATATCTGCATGATAGATCCTCCGAGTGCACCAATGAAAGATCCGAAAATAGAAAAGACTGGGTGGCCTGCTTCATGAAATATTAGGTTTACATTGTCTATAAAATGCCATGCCGAATCCAAATAGACACATCTCACAAAATAGAAACCGAGGATAATAGCAAAAATAAATTTTACATAACTTCTTGATTTCATGTTTTGATTATATCACTAGATCATTATTTCATATATAAACCAACAATTGCGACACGAGTAGTGTGTATTATAAATATTTAATGATTATTTACGTAGAAGTTTCATGATGACAGCTTTTGTCTTTGGACCAAATGTTCCCGTGACAGGCTTTATCTTATTGTCTATTTGAAACTTCCTCACGGCTTGTTTTGTAAGTGTTGCATAAGTTCCTGTAATACTATGTTTCAGATATCCAAGCTCAACAAGAATACTTTGCAAATATCTAACATCATTCCCTTTTGAACCCAAATCTAGATTTTTCTTAAATATTTTATCTAGATTTGATATTGATATACTATTAGATTCCGGTAATTTTATTTGGACTTTACCACCCGACGAGGATATTGTGGTGCTTTGAGTAGAATTATTTGTTGTTGTGGTTGTTGATTCTGAAGAAGTACTTTGTTCATCACCAAATATTGCAAAATCTGAGAAGTTTGAAGTCTCGCAAGTTACAGATTTATTTCCTGTATCTACGGTACAATTCTCCAAATCATTCCAATTTGAACCATCCCAACGTTTGATAATAAGAGAAGATTCATTTATACCATCAACATCTGATGATGAATAATTCATAGTCACTGTAAGCGCCTTTGAAAATGAACTCACTGTTGTAGTCGCATCCGAAAGCGCTTTTAGATTGTACACCTGAGTACCTACCGCTCTCTTGTTTGGAACAGAAGAAACGCTATTGAAGAATGAGGTATTGTCCATCTTCTTTATTTGAAAATCTATATTTGTACCCGAAGC
>CAZRJE010000027.1:5502-7637 GCA_964600335.1 uncultured Candidatus Saccharibacteria bacterium | reverse complement strand
GTGACCCTACAGGGAATCGAACCCTGGTTTGAGGCTTGAGAAGCCTCCGTCCTAGCCGCTAGACGATAGGGCCTATTTTTTGATATTAACATATGTTTAGGAATTTGTAATTAAAGAATGCGAGCTGATATTTACTTGTTGTCTCTATATCTGCCCCATATAAGATCGTGAATAGTTGAAAGTGTTCGTGCAAATTGGACATTTTTTATTAAAGCACCAAATATTGTTCCTTCACCAGAAAGAATGAGCACACTGTCTTCATTTATTCCAATTACTGTTGGAAAAGGGAAAGTCTTTTCGGAAATCAAAATAGTTTCTCTTTTTTCATCATTATCTTTATTGAGTCTCTCTCGTAAAAAGGGATACATTATATTTATTGTCATAATAACTTTGCAGTGAATATCTCTCTCAACTCTTCTTAAGATATAATCTTCAAGTTGATAAAACTCAAGAGCAGGTTGATTTACGACTGAACTTTCAAATGTTTTCCATAATTTGGTTTTTGTATTCTTAAGAAAAGATTCAGCTGCAGAATTTAGACCATTTTTTCCAGGAAAATATAGAACCTCCATCTTTTGATTATTATCAGAATATCTCGAACTCAATTCATTTATTAGAAAAGACAAATCAATTTTCTTCCTATGAAACATGGCTTCCAATTGATTCGGTGAAAGTGCCTTATAATATTTTCTCTTACCAAAAAGGACTTGAGATATTAGTCCTTTTTCCAAAAGGGAATTTATAGACGAATATATTGCAGTTCGTGGTATTTGAGAAGATTTGGCTATTTCAGTAATATTAGCTTTTTCAAAATCACACAAAGTCACAAAAACTTTCGCTTCATAGGGGCGAAGATTAAATATATCTTTCAATTTTTGATCAAGAAATTTCATATGACGATAAGTACGTCAGATTTATAGCAAAAAAACGCTTATTTTGCAAGCATTAAATCAATGATATGAATATATGTTGAAAAATCAGTCAGATTTCATATCCTGATAATATTATTACTAATTTAAAAGATATGAAAAAATCCATTAAATATATTTCGTCTGTTGTTTTGTTATTTATAATAGTTGCAATAATAGTGACGAATAAAAGTACAGATATTTTAAAGATTGGCGTCATTTTGCCATTGTCTGGTGAATCGTCATCTCTTGGAGAGAAAATCAAACGAGGAATCGATTTGGCAATCGGTGAATCAAATTCAGAAAACAAATTCGATTTTATATATGAAGATGGAGGGATGACACCAAGATCTGCATTGAATGCATATCAAAAATTAACAAATATCGATAAGGTAAGTGTATTTATTGGACCATTTGGTCCTGATCAGATCATGTCTTTAGCACCCATTCTTAAAGATGAACAGATTGTATTAGGTGTATCTTTGTGTGAGGATAGATTTATTAAGTATGTTCAGATTTTCTGTACGTATCCAGCTATCGCCGATCAAATAAAAAGTGGTATTACAACTATTAAGAAAAATAATCTAAAGAGTATTGCAATAGTTGTTCCGAAAGGTATTTTGGGTGATGCTGTTCGTGGCGAACTTGAAAAATATCAATCTGATTCTGGGTATAAAATCGTTGCTACAGAAAATATTCAGCAAGGTGAAAAAGATTTTAGATCAATTATTACCAAAATTAAATCTTACAAGACCGACGGTGTGTATATCGCATCTCTCCCAGAAGAAGGATACAGACTTATAAAACAATTTCGGGAGTTAGAATATAAGGGTCACATTCTAGCTGAAGTTGATTTCGATGAAAATATTTTGAAAGATTATGGAAATATTGCCGAAGGTATTTATCTTCCGGGGCATATTTCACCAGAATTTGAAAAATCATTTTCAGAAAGATATAGGCTTATATATAAAGAAGAACCTGATATGTATGCTGCATTAGGACATTCTATAGCATCCAGTATTTTGAAATCATTTAGCGGAAGAGATTTCAAGAAAGATAGACTTTTCAATCAAGAAAATACAAGAACCGCTATCATTGATTTTAGATTTAAAGATGACAGAACGGTTTCAATTCCTGTAGAGACGCTTATTTTCAAAGATCAAAAGATTCAAAGATTGAAATGATATGTTGTTTACAGATTAACAAGCCCTATCTCTATATTGACAC
>CAZRJE010000027.1:1388-5402 GCA_964600335.1 uncultured Candidatus Saccharibacteria bacterium | reverse complement strand
AGATTGAAATGATATGTTGTTTACAGATTAACAAGCCCTATCTCTATATTGACACCCGCCAATTAAAAGCGTAATCTCCAAATTGGATAGTAACCACAACAGGGGTTCGCCCCACAACAAAGAAAGAATAGGTGCGCCTATGAATAAAAGCATTGAAACAGCACTCAGTGATCTCGGAAGAATTCTTGATTCGGAAAATGGTCTGAGTCGAGAAAATGCAGGCAGATTGATTTCCGATTTGAAATTCATTGTATACTCATTGTCTCAGATTATGACTTTTCCAACACTGGGACAGTATGTTAACGCTGATTCGAAGCGTCATTCGGTGTTTCACTTTCCCGACGGATCCGTGCTTTATAGACCCGTACCTCGATTCACTCATTCTGAACTAAAGGGCATTGCGAATCTTGTCTTCATACAAGATCGGAATCTATATTCTGGTTGGAGTATTATTCATGATGGTACATTAATGATCTCAGAGATCCGAGTTCGGGATGTTGGTGCAGAAATTCCGGATACGAGTGGTTTGAAAAATTGTAGATTTGTTGTCGTGGATTCCGCTAGACTTTCTCCCAGTCATGAATCGGGATTAATCTCGATTATTCCGAAATCGGATAATGCTAATCTCAGATATTTGATTCAAAATATCATTTCTGAGATTGACAAGTGTGTAGAAATGTATCTCATTCGAGCAGAAGAAAGAATTTCCAAAGCTAAAGAAATTCGCAGTGGTCTCGGGGCCTTCCGAGCCGTTCTCGGCTGACTTTCAAGCCACTCCAGCGGGGGAGTGGCTTTTCTCATATATAGAGTCAAAAAAATATAAAATATGCTATATTTATCTCATGAAAAAGACGCCTGATAAATTTCTGAAGCCATACGATCCTATTTCGACCGAAGATCGGATCAATGAATTGTGGACAAAATCCGGATATTTTAATCCAGACAATTTACCAGAAAAAGATAATGGTAGATTTTCGTTCAATAAAGCGGATGGGAAAACGAATACTTTTTCTATGGTTTTACCACCTCCAAATGTCACAGGAACATTGCATACAGGTCACGCTATCATGCTTGCAATCGAAGATATCATGATTCGATACAAAAGAATGATGGGATATAGGACTTTATGGATCCCAGGAACAGATCATGCAGCTATCGCTACTCAATCGAAAGTTGAAAAGGAATTAAAAAAGAAAGAGGGAAAAGGAAAACATGATTTAGGAAGACAAGAATTTTTAAAGAGAGTTGAGGATTTTGCTCAAAATAGTCACGACACTATAGTCAATCAAATTAAAAAAATGGGAGCTTCGATTGATTGGTCTCGTGAAGCCTTTACCTTGGATGCAAAGAGAAATTATGCAGTGAGATATGCTTTCAAAGAAATGTATGATATGGGACTCATATATCGAGGACATAGAATAGTAAACTGGGATCCAAAAGGTCAGACAACTATTTCAGACGATGAGATAGTATATCAAGAAGAAAAGACCAAGTTTTATTATTTCAAATACGGACCATTTGTCATAGGTACAGCTCGACCCGAGACAAAATTTGGTGACAAGTATGTAGTCATGCATCCTGATGATGAGAGATATGGAAAATATAAACATGGAGAGAAGATAGACCTAGAATGGATCAATGGTCATATTACTGCAACTGTTATAAAAGATCCGAGTATTGATATGGCTTTTGGTACGGGGGTCATGACAATCACTCCATATCATTCAAATATAGACTTTGAAATAGCTCAAAAGTACAAGCTTGACGGTGAACAAATCATAGATAGATATGGCAAGCTTTTACCTATAGCCGGTGAATTCTCAGGCATGAAAATATCTGAAGCTCGTGCAAAAATTGTGGAAAAGTTAAAAAATAAAGGCTTACTTGAAAAAGAAGAAGATTATGTTCATCAGATTGCAACCGCAGAAAGGACGGGAGGTATCATAGAACCACAAGTCATGGATCAGTGGTTTATTGCTGTAAATAAAGTGTTCAAAACAAAAAGTGGTAATGAAACAACTTTAAAAGAGTTGATGAGCGAAGCTGTCTCATCTGGAAAGATCAAAATTTTACCGGAACGTTTTGAAAAAAATTATTTTCATTGGATTGAAAATTTACACGATTGGTGTATTTCAAGACAGATCTGGTATGGGCACAGAATCCCTGTCTGGTATAGAAAAGATGAAATGTATGTTGGAATCGATGAGCCAAAAGGTGAAGGTTGGGTACAAGATGAAGATACTCTTGATACTTGGTTTTCTTCAGGATTGTGGACTTTTTCGACTATGGGCTGGCCAAATCATTCACAGGCAAAAAGAGGAGAATCAGGAGCAGAAAATGATATAGAAAATTTCCATCCTAGTTCAGTTCTTGAGACTGGTTATGATATATTGTTCTTCTGGATTGCCAGAATGATTCTCATGACGGGAGCATTACTTGACACTATTCCATTTGAGACTGTTTATCTTCATGGGCTTGTGCGTGATACAAAGGGTAGAAAGATGTCAAAATCACTCGATAATATCATCGATCCACTTGATCTCATTGCAAAATTTGGTGCTGATGCTACGCGTATGGCCATGATTGTCGGAAATGGTCCAGGAAATGATCTCAAGCTTAGTGATGATAAAGTAAAAGCATACAAACTCTTTGCAAATAAACTTTGGAATATAGCCAGATTTATTTTGACTTCAAATGATGAGCATGGCTTTGAATACAAATCAAAGCGCATTATGACAGAAAATATTTCTAAAGTTGAAATGAGTCAATCCGATGTGAGTCATTTGGCAGAATTTGAAAGACTAATAAAAGAAATAACTATCGAGATGGACGAATATAAGTTTTATATTGTCAGTGAAAAATTGTATCACTATGTCTGGCATTCATTCGCGGATAAAATAATAGAAGAATCAAAATCAATTATTTCAGGAAATGATGAATCAGCGAGAGAGAGTAGATTGTATTTGTTAAATCATATCTTCTCGAGATCATTGCGTGCTTTACATCCATTCATGCCATTTATAACAGAAGAAATTTGGCAAGAATACGATGGAACCGGTCTCATTATGATTGAAAATTGGGGATAATTATCCACAATTTTGTAAAAAAACAGACTCCAAGTGCTATAATTTGTATGTTAAATGTCTTTAAATAAAAAAATGAACAATAAATTATTGAGATTGTCCCTAATGTCGGTATTTGCAGTGATTATTTCACTCACAATAAATACAGACAGAGTTCACGCCGCATCATACTACGATTTGTCTGGTTGGGCTTGGTCATCAAACATTGGCTGGGTAAGTTTCAATAGTGCTGATAGTGGTGCTGGAGGAGGACCATACAAAGTCAGATTGAGTCAGACTGGAACTACATTTAAATTTCAGGATTATGCTTGGTCTCCAAACATTGGTTGGATAAGTTTCAATAGTGCAGATACTCTCGGTTGTCCAAGTGCTTCAAATGCAGTATTGAGTACGACGACTGGTGATGTCACAGGAACCATAAGAGCTGTAACTGCTATGGGTAGAACAGATGGATGGGACGGTTGCATAGAACTTTCTGGTACAAATCATGCTACGAGAGATTTTACAGGAAATGGTGGTATTACGTTTGATAATAGAGACAATTATATCAAAGGTTATGCTTGGGGAGGTGATGTCGTAGGTTGGTTACAATTTGTAAATGTCTCATGTCCTACATGTACTTCTGCTCAACAACAACAGCAACAACAGACTCAAGTATTGAGAACTCAATGCGACGTTACAAAGAGTGTAAATACAAATACTGTAGATGTTACTTACAATCTCTTTACTCCCGATGGTACGCCAAATTATAATTACAATATAAATTATGGCGATAGTTCGACAAATGGCTCTGCCACTGTAAATTCTTCAAATAAATCATTTACACATTCATATATTCGTCAGGCAAATAGTACTACGGTTACACCTCAATATAGGATTACCGACGGCAGTTCTCCTGCAAAAGACAGTCAGATGCAAGGTTGCGGAGCAG
>CAZRJE010000027.1:0-1288 GCA_964600335.1 uncultured Candidatus Saccharibacteria bacterium | reverse complement strand
ATTACCGACGGCAGTTCTCCTGCAAAAGACAGTCAGATGCAAGGTTGCGGAGCAGTCACTGTAGATGGAACAAATCCAGTGGTGCCGGGAGATTCATATGGTGTTAAGCTGTATTTCAAAAACGAAAAGCCAATAATACCAAGTGGAAAAACAGCAGATCAGGTATACAATTCAATTCCAACAAAAAGAATAAGGCTTGGATCTGATGTTAATATATCTATAGAAAATGTCGGATCGACCCTGATGAATTGTACTGGAATCTTCATAAAGACCAAAACAGGATCGACTATTCCGACTGGTTACGAATCCTACGCGACTGATTTTACAAGTCCAAATAATGGAAACGGACTTGAAGTTAGTAATGGCACAGTTATTGATTATAGATTTACGCATCTTGTCAAAGGTATTTATGCTTTCAATATGACATGTAAAGATCTTACTGATCCGAATAATCCTGTAATAAAGAATACAAACCCACTCTCGTTCTCTGTTAGTGATGCATTTCAATCTGAGAAATAAAAAACCAGCCCCCGGAGGAGCTGGCGTGAAAACCGTATCAGTCAGGGCAAACAGAAGTCGTCCTGATCCGATAGAATCCCCTAGGGGATTCAGTTGAAAACTGTGTGTCGATACTTACTACGGGTTCGACCGTGGTGATCGACGGGACGAAGAAGTCCCTCTGAACCGGCGCCCAATTGCGCAGGTCAGAAGAGACTTCGACGACGAAGCTACGGCCAGGGGAACCTCCACTGACCCGAAAACTCATACCACCATCCACCTTGGATGTCTTGATGGTAAAGATCTTCTCGGTCTGAGGCTTACCGGCCTGGTCGAAGATTTCGTACACATCCGTAAAAGTGTAGATCTTCGCCCAAAAGTTGGTATTCCCAACTAGGTAGCTTGGCACCAAAAGGTGCCCGAAGAACTGATCCCGCGCGGGCTTACCTGGATCAATTCTCTCATCGAGGATCTGAAATGGCAGAGTGACCTCACTCAATCCGATTTCGATCCGTGCCCACCCGCAAAAGACGAAAATGGGTATCTCCGTCGGGAGATCCATTTCGATGTTGACGGACGGAACCGTGTAGGTTCCCGCCGTCTTTACAAAAGCGACCTGCTGTCGCTTTTGAAAGACAATCGCCCCGAAGTCCCAGTCCGCTCGCTGACAATCGATGTCAACGATGACCTCCTTGTCTTTCTGGAGGTAGGGACTATTGCTTTGGAGCACTTTTTTGAGTGCCTCCGTAACAAGCCCCGATGCGAACGAATTGACTTCGTTCATCGAGGC
>CAZRJE010000026.1:2952-7986 GCA_964600335.1 uncultured Candidatus Saccharibacteria bacterium | reverse complement strand
GTTTGACACTCTTCATTCCATCAGCACATATTTCTGGAGACAATGCTCTTATGATTGCTCTCGCTGGCTCAATGAAAGTCGATCCAAGATCACCAGATGATATCATAGCAAAAGGAACCATGAGCTTGGATCAAATATAAAGACTTTTGACCTTCATAATATGTGGAAAGATGACAAAATATTTTATTAATATTTTATACAAAAGATGAAATATTCTTATTTTAATTCGTATATTTAAGTTGCGTTCTAGGACCAACCTCGAACAAACAAAAAACACCCCTTTCGGGGTGCTTCTTGTTTTTAGAGTCCGAGTAATCTCTTTACGAAATTCTTGAACTTTGTGAATATGCCTGTCTTTGCAACAGAAGCAGTATTCTCTCCACCATCATTTGATGATGTACTTGTAACCTGAGCTACTACAGGCAATACAGGTCCTGCACTACCGATCTCAGTTGAAGTATTTTCTGGAGTAACAGTATTTGTTACTGCAGAATTTTTATAACTATTGATAGTACTCAATTCATTATAATTCAAGCTGAGAGGAGCATTACATGCTACATTGTTTAGCTTTTTCAATGTTGTTATATACACAACACCTGAAGGAGTATTTGCACCCCATGGGCCCATAGTATCGTTTATATACTTAGCCTGGAAGTTTTTGACGGCCATTTCTGTGGCATCATCGAAAATACCATTTACAACGAGATTAGCACTCTCCTTTTGATTCAAAAGAGTCTGAAGTTTTTTGACTTGCTCAGAATCATTGTTTCCACCTTTCTTCATATAAGAAGTTAAAGCTGAACATGAATTAAGAGATGCGACATAAACGGATGAACTACCTCCTGAAGAATAAGACGTGCTTGTTAATCCAGAAGTAGGATTTGTAACAGGTGCTACCGGTGATGCACTTGAACCAAAGTCTGCTGTTGCAGGTGGTACAGGTGATGCGCTTGAACCAGATTCTGTTGCAGGAGCAGAAGGGCTTGCACTTGAACCAAAGTCTGCTGTTTCAGGAGCAATGGCTTTTGGTTGTTCTTGTGCTGTATCAACTGCGACTTCAACGATATTTGCAGGATTCTGTTTTGCATTTGCCAATGATGGTATAACCAAAGACAAAGCAAGAATGGCTACAGATAATGATATTTTATTAATTGATTTCATATTTTATTATTTCTAATCCGTAATAATGGATTAACTGATAATTCAAGTACACTAACATATATGATAGCTATTTGTCAATAGGTAAAAGAAAAGGCCTCGGAAAAACCGAGGCCTTGAAGTGATAGGGAGAGACTACTGAAGTTCTCCCTTGAAATATCCCGTCGAGACGAGAACCGCATTGGTACCCGTCAAGACGAAGGTGGTAGGCGCCCACGATGTGGGCACTAGTGCTTCCGTCCGCAATAGTTGCACGGACCACCACGGCGAGTGGTTGGTCCACACGACTCCCGTCGGAGTCGCGGAGAGAACCGGAGCGCTCGGACCAACCCCCGTCGTGACCGAAGTCACGAGGAGTGTCTTGCCCGACGGCTTGAAACGAACCTCGAATCCCGCCCGGAAATCGGGCATGGTGTCGAACCATGTCCGATTCGACTTAAGCGATGTCTCCGTCGGGTTCGCACCCGCCGAAAACAGTCGATAGACCACGAGGACGAGGCGTTTGCCACGTTCCGATCCGAGGCCAGATTTGATGATCCGACCATCGGCTTTGATGAGCACGGCCGCGGGGCCATACTCACCCGAAATGCTCATCGGGTTGTTCTTCCCGAGCAAATCCCCTCCATCACTGGAGTAAGCAAACAACTCGAGATCCGCGAGCGAGACCTCATCGGTCCCGTTCGAGGATGAGACATCAAGAACCAACTGGGCAACGCACCCAAGTTCCGATTGGAACGGACTCGCGGGATTCAGTTGCCCATTCCACATGGACGACCCCGTCGACGTAATCAGGTTGTGCCAATCAACCCGGTAATTCTTCACCGGACTATATTGGCCAGGATCACTGATCGCGACATTGGTCGCGATATTCCCCGTGAGAGTGTCATTCACCATCTTGGTGGCGACACTCCACCACCCAGGAGACCACGGCGAAGTCGCCGTGACCCACACGCCCTTAGCGATCGGCTCGGCATAGAGACCGAAACCGAAGACAAAAGCAAACAAAAACAAAACCGACCGACAGACCGACGTGATTTTCTTCATAAGCTTTTTAACTCCTCTACCCCATTCTCAGCCCATATATATGGACTTTTGTTTGTGAAAATGTGGTATATCTACATATCCTTCTATCAGATTTAGGTGTACCTGTCAATAGACCCTTCTATACCAATAATATACAATTGTACCCATGCGAGCTCTCACTATAGACATCGAAACTCAAAATGTTTTCAGCGATGTAAATTCAAATGATCCAACAGATTTGGATATTTCAGTTGTTGGTTTACATGATTCACTCACTGATGAATGTCGAGCTTATACAATAGACAATCTAAACGAACTTTGGCCCATCATCGAAAGAGCTGATGCGATCATTACTTGGAATGGAGAACATTTTGACATTCCCCTCTTGAATAAATACTACCCAGGAAATATAGCAAATATTAAGCAAATAGATCTTATGAAAGAAGTCCAAAATATCATAGGGAGAAGACTCAAACTAGATTCTGTCGCAGAAGCAACACTAGGAAGAAAGAAAATAGGAAATGGTCTAGATGCTATCGAATGGTGGAAGAGTGGTGAAATAGATAAAATTATAAAATACTGTTTAGAAGATGTAAGACTTACGAGAAGTCTATATGATTTCGCAGAAAAAAATGGTCATCTAAAATACAAAGAATTTGGCGTCCTCAAAGAAGCGAAGATAGATACTTCGAAATGGCAAAATGCAAATGAAGCGGTAATGACTTTTACATTGCCTTTTTAGCGAGGTGCGATCTCCCTCATGTGAATATGTGCATAAATCAAACGAGACTTTATTATATTTTTATTCTAGGTTGGTCCTCGAGGTTGGTCCTCGAGGACCAACCTCGAAATCAATATTAGTTACTGATATAATATGACCATATGCAAAACAAAAACACATTGACTCTACCCATAGCGATTATTATCGCTGGTATCATCGTCGCGGGCGCGATATTTTTTTCAAAAGACAAAGAGAAACCAATCGTAACCAATAAAGACAATGTACCAGAAATCAATTTAGTACCAATCAATAACTCTGATCACATCTTGGGAAATCCAAATGCTCCAATCAAAATCGTAGAATATTCTGATCCTTCGTGTCCATATTGCAGAATGTTCCATAATACAATGAGACAAATCATGAATGAATACGGAGCAACAGGAAAAGTTGCTTGGATATATAGACATTATACGCTCGACAAACCAGATGCCAATGGAAATATCTTGCATCCAAATGCAAATCATGAGGCACAAGCTCTTGAATGTGCAAATCAAATCGGCGGCAATGATAAATTTTGGGAATATGCAAACAGACTCTATGATATAACACCGTCAGTCACAATAAATTCTCTTCAAGGTCTCGATCAAAATCAATTACCAGAAATAGCGACATATATAAATATCGATAAAAATAAGTTCAGAGAATGTCTAAATAGTGGAAAATTTAAAGCCCTCGTCGATCAACAATATCTCGATGGAGTAAATGCGGGGGCGTCGGGCACTCCGTATTCAATCATGATAACTTCAAAAGGAAAGATGATCCCAATAAATGGTGCATATCCATATTCAAATCTCAAGACCATAATCGATTCTCTGCTGAATTAAAATAATCCTAAACTTATATAGAAAAGGGGCGCGTTGTGCGCGCCCCTATGAATGAATCGTTCAAGACTTCGGGAATAAACCGCCCAAATCTTTGGGCAGATCTTGGTTCGTCGCAAGCATTGTTCCGTCCTCCCATTTCCGGGCTTCTTTTGTCAGTGCAAGGATGTCCTGATACATCCTCGCAAGTTCTTCCCTCCGTCTGTTCGCCTCATCACGGCCAAATGTGGTACCTTGTCCTGAAGCGATGCTCTGGCACATCCCAGTCAGCGGGATTCTGATATTGTTCACAAACTCAATCCCCCAAGATTGCCACTTTTCATTCAAATGCTGAAAATTCCCAAAACCACATTCCGTTTCGATGAACGTGATCGTCTTTATGAAGCGATCAAACTCGCTGTCCACAAGACAAGCATGAATCATAATGGTGACAAATCCGATGAGTCCTGCGCCACCAGCGCAAGCGCCGATGCGGTTCAAATACAATGACTCACTAGACACCATCACGATACCAAGAGAGATGAACAAAAGGGTACAACAAATGGAGATCGTCGTGCCCGGCCCCATAATAGTCTGATACCGATGATAAATGGACTTCTTACCCCTCGATCTGACCGAATCCCACGCTTTCAAAAAACGGTCGAGGAAATTAAGAGTTTCCCGATCGTCAGTCTTTACCATTTGAATGAACCTCTGTGCTGTCATACTTTTCCTTTTCTTTTCACGGCAGTACCGTCCCACCAAACTACGAAGGGCTTCTTTGCCTAACCAATGGTTTCAATCCACCAGTATCGCATCATAGAGATAGTTTTGGGAGAACTTATCTACAAACATTCTATATTATGTTATTATATGTGTCAATAGCGCTTGCTAGGAGTAATATATAACAGTTATCCCATATAAATTACAATATAGACATCATGCACACAACCATTAAAAATACTTATTTAATTCCAAAACGATATTGTTAACAACTTAAAAGAATCAGACAAAATCAATCAACGCTTCCCATTCACATCTCTCTTCTCCGCATCTTTTATCAAAAATATTCCCTTTCCATATTGTCTCAATGAGAGAACCAATCTCTTCTTTGACTTTTCTTATATCAATATCATTGATCGGTAGTGTCACTATGGAACAATTACCACGGTCATCAGGCATTACAAAGACCAGGCTTGGTATAATATTTTTATGAGCAAAACGAATATCATTTTCAAGTAGAAGTTTATAAAATACCAATTGCCTCATATA
>CAZRJE010000026.1:0-2852 GCA_964600335.1 uncultured Candidatus Saccharibacteria bacterium | reverse complement strand
CAAAACGAATATCATTTTCAAGTAGAAGTTTATAAAATACCAATTGCCTCATATAATTTCCATTCGAATTTTTTGTCTCTCCTTTTATTTCACCAAGACTCATCTTCTCCCGAGTCTTATAATCGAAGACCAGGATATCTTTACCAGTATCTATGATCGCATCTAGTTTGCCATGAATAGGAATCTTTTTGCCACCAATATTTAGAGTCGTCTCTGACCAAGTCTCAGCAAAAACTTTTCCTTTTAGATTGAAATGGGTGACGAGAGATTTGCTTATATCATCTAGTTTTTCAGATATTTCTTTATTCACTCTCTTTTTTTCATTACTCGGAAGAAGTGATGAATCCAAATATTCTTCGATTGAATCTTTCATCAGTTTTCTTATATCGTTAGGATTAAAATCAAGACTATCTTCACCTTCTTTTCTTTGATGCCAAATATTATCGAAAGCGCGGTGCATAGCAGTACCCTTTTCTGCGACAGATACAGGCGCTTCGGGTAATTTCAAAATACTTTTGACCAAGAATTCAGCAGGACATTCAATAAAATGATTCAGAGCTGTGACCGAAAGACCTTTTTCAAGAATAATATTTTTTGTATGGTCGATGAGCTTTGATTTGTATATATCATTTGTATTATTTACTTTCTTAACCCGAGAATTATTTTGGCTGTCATTATATTTACTGCCAAGCTCAATAAAATTTGTATTATTGATATCGAGCTCAGTTATAAATCGAAGAGATGTCAGATCTCTTCCACTTGCATCTTGTATAGAATTGAGTACGCTCACATGTTTCTTGGCCCGAGTCAGGGCAACATAAAATAGTCTCCTACTATCTCTGATATCGTCTTCTTCGTCTGATCTAACACTTTGTGGCAAGATAAAATATTGATTGTGAACCCTATTCATCCAAGATTCTTCATTGGCATACATGATATAGACATGATCAAATTCGAGACCCTTACTGCCATGCGTTGTCATAACTTGAATAGGCAGATCTGTCGTGCCAACACTTATTTTTACACTGCGTGACTCAGCAGAATCTCTATAAGCAAGAAGACGTTTGATCAGTTCTCGAACATTTCTTATTTCATATTCCCGAGAAATAGCTTGGGCTAGATTTATTATTCCCCGCCAAACTTCCATATATGCTGGGTCTTTCAATATTATTTTATTTAAGCCACTTTGCTCTGCAGAATTTACAAGGAAGCCAATTATATCCTCAGAATTAATCTGATTCAGAATATTCTTTAACTTTGGAATGTATATATCAAAGATATCTTTTTTATTATTATTTTTCTGCTTGGCAATGAATGATTCATGATCATAAAAATTCTTACTTCTCAAAATACGAGTAAGTTCAATCGTATCTTCAAATGATAGATCCCAAAGCTTTGCAACCAAAGTCTTTGATAGAGCTTCGACATTTGTCGGATCAACAAGAAAATCTAATAAATCAAAAAAAATTATGGAGAGTGGATGTTTGAATATATCGATATTTCTCAATGCTGAAGCCTTGATATCGTTTGTTTCCAAGACTCTCAAAACATTCTCCAATTCCCTATTTGTTCTCGTAATAATAGCGACACTTTCATTTTTATTTTTAATAATAGATTTCAATTGCTCGATCAGATAATTTTCAATAGAAATATTATTTGTTCCTGACACAATATCGATCGGTCGAGCTTTGTAAGTTCTCACACCTGATATGAGTTTTGTTCTTAATTCTTTGTATTCACCGTCTCTATAGTTTGTCTCTATCATACTGTGACTAGCATCAAGAATACTTTGATGAGAACGATAATTGTCTTTTAGATTTATGAGTTTCATTTGGGGCCAAGCTTTTCTAAAGCGTAAAAAATTTTGAACTGAAGCTCCTTGGAAACGATATATTGCCTGTTTTTCATCGCCAACAATAAATACATTCGGTATCTCAAAAAATTCTGCAATCAAAGATATAAGTAAATTTTGTGAATCATTTGTATCCTGATGTTCATCTATGAGAATATATAAGAACTTTTCTTGAACCAATCTAAGTAATAATTCATCATTTTCTAGAGCCGAGAGGACTTCTATGATCAAATCATCATAATCCATCTTTCTGTCTTTTCTTTTCTTCTCTTCATATCTTTCATATATTTCCGAGAATAATATTGTCTTTTCACATTTTTCAATTCTTTTCTTGACCTCTGCTTTTAACTCGCCCTTAGTAGCACCGCGAGAAGATATATTTGAATCATCTTTCTTGATCTTTTCAATTTCGTTCTCTGCAAATTCCCTCACCACGTCTGGCATATATGCTTCATTCTTTGCCTTGCTTATCGCAGAAAGAATATGTTTGATATAAAAATCAGTATTTCCAATAGGTCTTAATTTATCAAATCTATCATCTTTAGAACTTAAATCATCTAAGATATTTCGAATCATCTCTTCTGAATCTATTTCATTCAACTGGGCCGAACCTGCCAAATGTACAAAATGATCTTGGAATTCACTGATTATAGACGAAGCAAGACCATGAAAAGTATGGATCCGAACCTGATCAGCAACTGTTCCGATAATATCTCTCAACTTCATCTTCATGGATTTGACTCCTGCATCTGTAAAAGTAATAGCAAGAATACCTGATGGTGGTGTATCCGTCTTACGCAAAATATTTGCGATTCTCAAAGTGAGAATAGTAGTTTTACCAGTCCCCGGACCCGCGATGACCATCACAGGCCCATCTATAGTATCGACGGCTAGTTTCTGTTCTTTATTTAGATCTTTGTATTTCTTCAAGAAATTATCCATGACTGAAGTTTAACATTTCTATTCATTATTTCATTTGACTAAATCGAGCTCTCGTGTA
>CAZRJE010000025.1:0-8183 GCA_964600335.1 uncultured Candidatus Saccharibacteria bacterium | reverse complement strand
AATTTATATCTCCGTTTTAATTATCTTGACTATCTCCGGAAATTCAGAAATTTTGAAATGTCCGTTCTTGCTTTTATAGATAATTATTTCTGAATTCTTTAATTTACTTCTGTACTTTTCTGCATGAGAGACTGGGACGGTTTCATCATCTCTTGAAAACATAAGGTACGTCTTTTTTGAATTTCTTTCGATAAGTGATAAATCGGCGCCAAGCTTAAAACCTCCGACGAGGTCTTCCCCTTCAATAGTATTGTCATAGGGGGCACAGATCATAAAGGTGGCTCTTATTTTCTTAGGAAACTTATTTTCAGAAAGGTATTTCGCCAAAAAAATACCACCAAGTGATGAGCCAATGAGAATAATATTATTTCGAAAATATGGAAAATGTCTTTCAAAGAATATCTTCCAATCGGCATATTTTGCATCATCTTGCAACGGCATTCGCGGTCGAATGATATCAAATTCCTTCCCAAGTTTCCTATCTAAATATTCAACACTCCACCTCTGTTTCTTTTCTACAGAAATTGATCTGTTTTTAAGCCAATCAATATAATCCTTCTTGTTTTTGAAGGTCATTCCGCCATGGATTATAAATATTTGTGGTCTGCTTTTCATTGTGTTTATATTATCTCTGATTTAAATATTTATCAATAATAATTTCTTTTCTCTTCTCCATCCCTTGATTTCAGACTCTCTTTTTCTGGCATCTCTAAGTGTAGAGAAAGATTCATGGTAAACCATTTTCACTGGTCGTCTAATCTTCGTATAGTGTGCTCCTGATTTTAAATTGTTATGTTGAAAAAGTCGTCTTTTGAGATCGTTAGTGCAACCGACGTACAAAGAATCGTCAGAACATTTGAGGATATAGGTGTAATACATTTTGTCTATCTTACTATATCAAAGCTCATTTGAGTCAACTAACAATATCTTGATTCGAGAATTTATTGCTACGCAACTATCCTCTCACTTTGTTCGAAGCGCTCATTTTTTATACTCACTTCGCTCGTTAAAAAAGGGCAAGTAAGACGGCTCAATCTAATACCATCTAGAGCGAAACCATGCAAGTGTATTATGATACTTTACTTGTTCAGATTACGATGTGCCCACATCATCAAAATACTACAAATGCGACGAATGACTTTTTATATCCATAGCCATTGACATTTTATATATATTCATGAATTATAGTAGCAGAAACCAAACCACAAACAGGATCTTTGTATGACAGCAATCAATTCGTTCGTTAAGGTCTCTGGGGATCTTTTCCAAAATACTGATTTTTTGGATTGGGTAGGAATTCTATCCAAGACGGAATCGGTCACCATCTGCGTTGGCGGCGGCGCACAAATAAACCAAGCCTTTGCCGAAGCTGGATTCTTTGTTGGCAAACATGGTCCATTGGGCCGTGAAGCAAAGACCGACGATGAAAAAACCTTAGCAAAAGATGTGTTGAAGAAAAATCGATCTACCCTTGAAAATCTTCTATCGACAAAACACATACACGCAAAAGTAATCATTCCGATCATGGTGATAGGAGACGTGGAATGTCATATTAACGGTGACACGATGCTACTCACATCTTATGTTGGATTTGATCGACTATACGCCATCACAACAGAAAATCGCGTCGAGCTCAAGAAAAAAATGTTTGACGGTCTTCCCAAGATTCAAATCATTGGGTTCCCAGAAAAACACAAACAATAGCGCTAGTTTAAACACTAGCGCTATCTCGTTGACAGATGTAAATAAATATAATAACGTAACAAATAGAAAAAAGGAAAAGACATGAAGTACTTATTAACACGTGAGGCTTTTGAGCGGTTAAATGATGCCATCTCAAGAGCAAAAAACCGTGCAAATAATGCTGCGACCGATGGTTTCAAGTCTGGTGCAGAACAAGATGGTCACCATGATGAGTGCTACCAACTAAGCCTACGCGAGACTGCCCTTCTAGATCGACGCCTAAAAGAATTGGAGGAAATAATAAGTAACGTAGAGATTATAACTCCAATTGAACAGTCCGATACCGTGCAAATTGAAAATGGTGTCGAATTGCAATATGGCGATGGAAACATCTTTAGGTTCATCGTCGTTGGATATGCATTTGCAACCGCAAACGAGGGTGATTTAGAAGAGGTTTCTGTGTACAGTCCAATTGGTAAAGCCGTATTGGGAGCAAGATCTGGTGAGAAACGAAATCTGATCGTTGGTAACAGACATATCGAGGTAAAAGTGACGAAAATTTATCCACCCTCAAAAGCACGAGAAGTGAAAGCCTGATCGGGCACCACAATAAACAAGTGGGGCCCGATTTTGTATTACTCTATAAGTTACAAAATGCTTTATAGGCCAAAGAAATTGCCATCGAAAAACTTTTTTCTCTAGAAATTAACTCTAGAATCTGGGCATATGAATCAGTACCTTTCTCTTTATCAAGTGTCTTCTCAAACTCTCTTATTGCTACACCAAATTGTTCACCAGAAAGTATTCTATCTGAGACGGTCCTTGGTAAGGGTAAAAATTCACTCTTTCCGGTCGCAACCCGCCCCAATCTATCAACTATCGCAGCTACACAAATCAAGAAATATATACCATCTATCATTTCTAATCCCCCTTCGAGTCCAATCGCAAACAACTCATCTTCTGATTTAATTAACTTTAAGGCATTTTTTGCCCTGTTAATTGCCCCTGTTATTGTTGTATCTAAATCAAGAGGTTGATCTGTAATACCAGATTCAACATTACATGAGACAATCTCTAAGGTTTTTTTATCACCAAAGACCTTCTTTAAAATTAATATTTTTTGTTCTGACGTACTCCCAATGAGGATTTTCATTTGATTATTTATGATATTTGGTTAACCTATGATTCATTTTATGTTTCTTCGTTAAAAGATATTTCTCATTATGTTCATTCGGACAAATTTCCAGCGGTCTCACTTCTTGTAATACGACTCCAAGCTCTGTGATTTTATTGACTTTATCTGGATTATTGGTAAGCAATATTATACTCTTAACTTTCAAGTCAGCCGCCATATCTTTCACGGCTGTATAATCTCTCATCTCCGCAGGAAAACCGAGTATTTCATTCGCCTCCACAGTATCTAAACCATCGCGTTGGAGTTTGTAGGCTTTAATCTTATTGATAATATTTATACCCCTCCCCTCTTGAAATAAATAAAATATAATTCCACATCTTGACTCTTGCACAATTTGCATCGACTTAGACAACTGTTCACCACAATCACATTTACTAGAACCAAAAATATCTCCCGTTATACATGACGAATGTACACGGACAACTACCCCATTCTTATTTCTTACATCACCTTTGATTAAGGCCAAATGATATGAATAATCAATCCTTGACTGATAAGTTACCATTTTAAATGTCCCATGCTTGGTCTCAAAATCTGAACTGGTCTGTCTTTTATATATCTTGTAGCTATCTTTTACATGGTCACGTAACTTTAATAATATATTAGAAAATGTGACTATCTCGTCATCGTCACCACTCACATCAAAACACATTTCTGATTTTGATCTAAGATATTCAATTACGGGTGTAAGCTCCTTTACATATTGAAAAAACTCACTTCTCAAGTCTTCTATAGGAACTTTATTTCTTGCTAGTTTAGAACCATCATCGTCACACCTACCACGTTTTTGAGGAGGAACCAATTCATCGTAGTATTTTCTACATTTAACACAAAATAGCCTGGCTTCACATCTGCTATGCGCCGTTTCCAGGGATGGGTTTATATTGATAATAGCTTTGATTCTGTAGTTATATTTCTTGAGTATACTCAAAAATAGCTTAGCTTCACTAATTCTTCTCAGAAAACCATCGAGAATCAGTGCTTTATCAGATCCATCTGTCTGCAAACTAGCAATCTCTGTAGCCAATATCTTCATAATTTTTTTTGACCTATTCTTTATCGTGGTACTATCGTCCTTTATTGAACGCATCAATGATGGATATTTTTTATCATAATGCCAATCTCTAAAAATGTGTCCCCATGACAAATAATCATATTTCATCTGCTGAGATAAGTGCTTGGCTTGAACCGTTTTTCCACTTCCCGGGGGTCCGAATATCAGATATACGTCTTTTATTATTTTATTTTTCATTTTTCTTATTTAACATACTTATTTCCGAAATCAAGACCATTAAATCTGATTCGGGAATTTTGTGAATGAGGGGTAATATAATTATATTCTTTTTCAAATCTATCGCCTCCTTATAGTTCTCGAGGTTGATCATATCGTGTATATGACTCCAAAACGGCTGTGTTATAAATATATTTTTACCCCTTAAATACTGGCACACCTCTTCTGAATCGTCAACAAGTACTGGAAAAAATAACGGGCGTGTATCGATATCAATACTTTCAAATAATGGCCTTATTGCGGTATTAGTATTTCTGCTAAAAAAATCTAAGTAGAAAGAAAAAATTTTATTTCTCTCTTCTAAGTCATTTTTTGCAACATATTGGAGCATAAACTTAGCTGTATTAGAAATACCAAGTAAATATCCACCAATTTTACTGTGCCTGGCGCCGTGCACATCTTGAGTGTCAGTAGTAGATTTAAGGTACTTAGATATGGGCGTACCGTGTTGAATATATCCATTCTTAAACCCAAGATAATTAAACATGTCCAAATCAACTACTTGAGTTGGGGGCTTTGATATGTCCGAGACTGAAAGATTAATATTGTTAATAACCAGAGCACCACCATGAAGTATGTCAAAAGATTTTCTTAAGCTAAACACTGCGAGATCCCCCCAAACACCAAGTGGTCTACCGTTATATGTAGTTCCACATGAATGAGCGCAATCTTCAATTAGATAAACCCCCTTAGACTGACAAAATACTTTTATATCTTCAATCATCATTTGAGCAAAGCCGAAATAATGTGTTACTAAAACAGCAACAGTTTTCTCTGTAATTCGGGATTTAAGATCCTCAAAATCAACTTGAGTATTAGCCATTACTCTATATGACCTAATGGATAAGCCTGTGCTAGTAATTGCCCGAATCTCATCACCACATGAATAGCTTGGCACAAGGACCTCCCTCTTTTTCGAAACATTTGCAATCTTCTGCATACCGAGGAATAAGGCATTTCTTCCATACAAAGTAAAAATAACATTTTTTGAATTCAAGGGACGCCATAACTTATCTTGAAAACCCTCAACTAAATTATCGGGGAATAAATCTTCTATATTAAAGTCATTACTAAATTTAGTCATGATTATTTTATATTAATATCAAAAGATTTCAGGAATAAAGTTGGTCCAAATTTCATCTTGTGCAACCTTGTACCCAGCTCTGTTCCTAATTCCCCATCATTTAGCTTACTTATACCAAACTCATTTGCAAGTCTAAATGCATGCATATATGCAGAGTCAGATGCGCCTCGCACACCACCATTGTCCGAATGGTTAAGTCCTTTTATAGAGTATAAAACTCCCCATTCTTTTTTTAGATCAGACCTCAAAAGTAAGCACAAGCATACAAGTTTATTATCAAAATACCCAAGGTCGAAACAAATCGACCCGTGACTACTTTCAATCAATTTAATGGCTGTTTGATATGAAAAAAGCTCTTTCTCAAATTTATCCTTCTGATACTTATAACCCTGAGTGTCCTGCCACTTCTGCAAAAAAGCCTTGATCGTGGAAAAATCATCTTTTTTTGCATTACGAAATATGATATAACCATCAGATGCTAGTTTGTTCTTCAGATTCCTCAAATTTGAAAATTGCGCCCCCTTAAGTTGCACCAAGGTATCCACGTCATATACAGCCTCTTCGGCAGACCTGGGAATGATATCAAAATCTACTGGTATATGATTTTTGTTTTCTTCAATCCAGTTCAAGCTAACATTTTGTATTTTAATTTTAAAAGATGGAAAAACATTCTTGAAATCTACAATCAGGTCTAGAAATTCCTTCCAATCTGATATATTAGGTGTAAAAAAAGATATCGTGTTACCTCTAATCAAGATTAGAGATTGAAACTTGTCACCCCCAACAGTATAAATTTTGTGTTCATATCCAAGATATCCAATTACATGAAATATATTATGCTCAAATATCTGTACCTTTTCATTAATATATATATCTCTTAGAAAATTTTCTAGAATCGTAGAGTATCCAAAAACCTCTTCCGTTACATATCCATACTTATCAAAAAAACCTTTAACACGGTCGGGACTACGAGGATATATAACAGGAAAATAATATTGTGTTAGACTTTCGTATATTAGCCCCCTCTCAAGTGCGCTTTCAGTCCACAGTATGATTCCTTCAGGAATTTTAGATTTAAATATTTTTGCCAGCTGTATGTATGAACCAATTATTATATCTGTTCTCTCTTTTATCTGTTGATCAGACCAGCCGAGTCTTGATCTATAGAATACCGTATTTCTATCTAATATCTGTCTACTGATATTATTAGGCAAATGAATATTTGAAATTACACCCAGTTCACCTATTTCCTGGCGACATTCTGGGACATCAGAAAGTAAATAGGTCTTAATCTTACCAGAGCTTCTGCAGCTAAATTCTTCACAAAATGCCAGATAATTATTCTTCAAATCATTCTTGTAACCATCATGACCTTTTAATTTATCTAGATTCTCTAATATAAGGTCGCTGAAATAAACGTGCGCATCTATCATTATACCAATTTCTTCTGATTTCAATACGAATTCCGATACGGCGTTTATGAAGTATCTCGTTCTTTCTCCGATGGTCCCATTATAACCATAAACCCCTATACCCATCTTATACGATGGACAAAAAACCGAGAAAATAGTAATTGGCTTGTTATCATTTACAGAATCTATAACCCGATCTTGGATTGCCTGGGCCGTGAGATCAATCCTGCAGTCTGAATTAGAAAATGAGTCTAAAAAAACCCACCACCTCATTAATTTGTTCATTTTCTTAAGATCAGAATCTGAATATTCAGTTTTTTGGACTGTTATTTGTTTACCAATACCCTTATTTTTGGCACGTGTAATAAGGCCGCTTATATTCTTGGGAGGATGAGATAATCCTGGCATAATAATATCCAAAAGTTGTTTCCAGGTCAGAACTTTGTGTTTACTATTCATATTGAGCCTGGGGATGGACTTGAACCACCGACCTCCCATATACAATACGGGCGCTCTCTCTGCTGAGCTACCCAGGCGTTCATTTATACTAGCTCTTTTGAAAATCTGTGCAAGACCGTATCCTCATCTCCTGATCCATCAATTTCTACAAGATAATTAGCATCAATGTCAAGAACCTTCAGTGTTTTTTCTAAGGAAAAGACATGGTCCCCATAACGCCTTTTTAATACAAAAGCAGAATCATCTTCTCTTAAGACAAGCTCATTACCACACTCGGGGCAAATAATGGATCCTGTATTTGAGAGATTATATTCTTTTAGACATTTCAAACATATTCTCCTATTAGAAGCTCTCTTACATATATCATCATATGTTAGATTAATGATAATAATCTTATTTATAGTTAAATTCAGTTTTTTTAATATATTGAGAAACTTTTCCGCTTCCCAAAAATATTTTGGAAAGCCGTCCAACAAAACAGTATTCACTCCAGATTTTTTTAGTGAATCAAGTTCTTTTTCCACAATATCACCTATGAATTCGACTGGGTATTCAACAACATCATCTAAATATTTCTTAAGTCTATGTCCAACGTCAGTTTTGTTTGCGATTTCTCTTCTCGTAATCTGACCGACAGACAGATAGCTTATATCAAAATTGTTAGAAATACCCTTTGCCAAAGTTGTTTTACCGCTTGCTGGTGGCCCATAAAGTAAGATGATATTCATAAACACTAGTCTACATCTGAGTAAGAATAATTGGAATATTTAGCAAATATCGAGAATTCAGTAACAGATTCAATGAAAATGTAATAGTAATACATGATAATATCGAAATCTTCTGTCGCAAATAAAATTACCAAATGAAGAATACTTTCGCTTCATATCAAATCGCTCGTTGCTCTCAACCGGCTGATGCATGTTAACTAAATCCATGGATATTACTCGGTGTCTCATCCCGTTCGAAGCGCTCATTTTTTATGCTCGCTTCGCTCATTGTTGCCATCAACTGACTCAAACAAGTCGGCCGAAGGCCCTGAGGTTTGCGGAGCAAACCGAA
>CAZRJE010000024.1:2702-8394 GCA_964600335.1 uncultured Candidatus Saccharibacteria bacterium | reverse complement strand
GCCGCTTTGACTTTTTGAGCATCTCCGCTCTCATCTTTGGCCAAAACTTCCAATTCATCTATTGAATATTTTATTTTATTTTTACTTTCAGTCAGTCTGTTTAATAATGGCGTGACTCTTCCTGATATTTCAGCGTCAATTGCAGACATTTGAGCTAGATAAAATCCTCTATTTGAAGTTGAATCATAGTTATATTGCATCTGATCAATCTTACCCTTAAAACATGCTTTTGAAGCCTCCAATTGTTTTTGACTGAATATAACCATACCTTCAGCTTGTACATATTTATCATAATAGGCCTTTATCGTATTTATTGTCTGTTTGATCGAAGACTGGAGACTATCTCGAATCTGATTGTTTGGAGCTTCGTTCTTTTCGATTATCTGTGAAGTAAATGATGTCTGACCCTGTGATGAACCACTCAAAGCCTTTAGGCCACCATTTAACATTTGTGATATGAGCTGTGTCACAAGAGCATTTATGACAGCATTTATATCATTTGCTAATTCTAGTTCTTCAGCAGGAACATTTAATTGTTTTTGCAAAGTATCGGCGATCACAGAACCAGGTGTCTGAGTCTCACACTTTTGATATGTCAGTGTCTTTCCATCTTTTGATAATTTCGACTCAACGTCTACAGATTCTCCGTATCTAGTAGTACCAATATTTAATCTTTGACTCTTAAATTCATACAATTTTCCCATATCATTGTAACTCGTACCTTCTATATATCCCCCATTGGCAACAGTATCAGAAACATCAGTACATTTTTTCCAAGAAGCAAAACCTCGACCCATAGAAAGATCTGCTTTGATTAAATCCTGTTTACCCGTGATTTTTGTATATAGATCATTCTCAGCTCGAAGATATGCTCCGACTGCATTGTTTTGAGGTTGAGTATTTACAGCTATGAATGCTGGCCATCCGCCTTGATGAAAATCCCCGGAAAGAAAACCGTTTGCCGTCGCATTTTGAACAGCATTTTTACCATTGTTTATGATCGTTCCCAAAGTACAAGTATATCGTTTATCTATGAAACCAGATGTTTGCAGAGCAAGAGAAAGCTTGACATCAAGACTAAATGGCGAACATAGAGCCGTGAGCGGACCACCATCTGCTAGAAAAGCTCCAGTGAGCTGATCTCCAACATCGAGGAAGAATCCTTTAGGATTTGTTATAAAAGCAGGGCTTCCATCAAAACCAGAATTGATCCAATTTATGACGCTCACTGTCATCTGATGTAATATTTGTTTTGCCACGGCGGTTGCGACTTTGTCCAAAACAAAGTTTTTTAGTTTCATCATTATAGTATCGACAGTTCTTTGTATTGCAGTAGGGCTGGCTTCAGCAACAACAGTGACAGGATAAGCTGCTTGCGCAGAATTTCTTGAACCTAATAAAAATATTATAGACAGAATACCTGTAATAATTATCTTTATGAATATTTTCTTTGATATAATTTTCATTTATTTGCAAATACTATTCCGGAATTATTTAAATATTTCTCAATAGACAATACTGCCGTATTTATTTGTTCCAATGCTTGAACCTCCAAACTTATTCCTGCCAAACCTCTCACTGGATCTGTATCAGTATTTCTGAGTGCCTCAGCATTGTATATCTCCATACTTGCTCCGTTTAATAGATCTAGGTGCGACTTTGCGAGCGGTGATGGTACTTTTATTTGAATCAGTTCATTCAAAGCCTTTTTGTATGAGACGATTACTGGATCAATCTTTTTTAACAATGTCATATCATTTTTATCAAATGCATCCATGACAATCGTGGTTTCATTTTCTTTAACCAACAATTTTGAAACTGCATTCATTACTTGTTTACCATATTCAGCGAGGGCGGGCGTAGAACTGTCTTCAATTATTTTAACATCATCGTAGGTATACAATTTTGGCTTTGGTAAATAATCATGAGCATTTGAAAGAATACTATTTGTCGCTCCATTTACGGCTTCAAGATTTGTATTCAATCCAGACTGTCTCAATTCTGCATATTTTGACAAAAAATCCATACCGAGAAGATCCGTTGCTGTAGGATTTTTCTCTATTTGGACTTTTTTATCGCTTGAATTAAGAGAATTTTGAGAGATGGTAAACTTTTTATCTATAAATTGCTTTTGCCAAGACAAATCACTAGTTGTGGTCGATTGACTATCAGATATCTGAATAGGCTTATTTGAAATAGACCTATCACTCTTATTTTTACCTGAAAATACAAAGGCGAGGACAATAAAAACTATTGAAATAAGGGATGCGAAAATAATATTTTGCCTTTTTGTTCGCATATTCCCTGCAATTATATCAAATATAAGATATTTTATTTTGATTTATACACAGAATTATGAGTTTTTGTGGAGTGCTGAGGCAATTTTAAACCAAATATCAATATTCACATCTTCGGCTCGAATATTTCGGTTCAGTTCGAGTTCATTCCACACTTTTTCAACAGTTTCTCTGGTATATATATTACACAGATTTGCATATAAAATTTTTCTTTTATGTGAAAAACCTGTTTTTATACATTTCAGAAATGATTCCTGCGGTATTTTCGATATATTTTTTGGATTTTCTTCGATTGATCGTATATTTCTAATATGTAATACCGCCGAATCAACATTCGGTACTGGCTCAAAACAACCTCTTTTAACTAAAAAAGACAATTCTGGGTTTCCATAAGCTTTGACTGCCATAGAAAGTATGCTTTCTTTCCCGTCTCTCGCCACAACTCTCTCGGCGACTTCTTTTTGTACCAAGAGAGTCATTGACTCTGGTTTATGTTTCGAATCGAGAAATAGAGACAATATTAATCCTGTAATATAATAAGGAATATTTGATACAACGACATATTTCTCTCCCTGAAATAAAGAATTGATGTCTATATTTAGAATATCTCCATGAATTATAGAGATTCTGTCATCGTATGAACAAAACTCACTTTTCAAAAGATCTATGACCCTTTCATCTAGTTCAATTGCTGTGACTTTTGATTCAGCCTCAAGGAGGGCTTTGGTCAAAATCCCCTTTCCCGGTCCAATCTCTAGAACATTTCTACCTTTCAAATCCTCAATATTTATCATCTTTCTTATGACATTATTATCCTTGAGAAAATGTTGGCCTAATGATTTCTTTGCTTTTATATGCATATTTGTATGTTAAACGATTTACAAAGATGAGACAATTATCAAAAATCGGAAAATATGGCTTTAACTCCAGTCAATCTTTCTGCTTTATGTTCTTCTATTAGTTCCAATTCAATGTCGTCTATAAATTCAGAACTATTATTTATTTTCTCTGAACCAAAGACCTTTCGCGTGATTGCATAAGAAAGATATACTTTTTTCTTTGCTCGAGTCAAAGCCACATAAAACAATCTTCTTTCTTCCTCTTCTTCTGCCAACCCTATCTCTTTTTCACTCATATGTTTGAGGGGAAATAGATCTTGTTCGAGGCCTGTAATAAATACAGTGTCGAATTCTAATCCTTTTGAAGCGTGAACTGTCATGACTCTCACGGCATCTTTTTCATCTTTTATTTCATCTTGATCAGACGAAAGAGATGCATTTTCCATAAATTGTGACAAACTGTCTTCCGTCTCTAAATCATCGTAAATTTGGGCAACTGATACCAATTCGTATATATTTCTCAATCTTTCTTCATCTTCTATATCTTTTGTTTTTAAACTCATCTCGAGTCCAGATTCTTTTATTATAAAACGAATTATTTCTGAAGGTTTATCAGTCTTAGCCTTTTTTTCTATCTTATCGAGTAAACCATAAAAACTATTAATTTTATCCTTCATGGAAGAACTGAGGTCATCAAAAAAACCGCTAGATATCTTTGCGAGAGTCGCTTTTCCTATACCTCGAGTTGGAACATTTATTATTCTTGCCATATCTCCCCAACTATCTCTATTTAGACTTACCCTCAAATACGACATGACGTCTTTTATTTCTTTTCTCTCAAAAAACTTTGTACCTATCATCTGATAAGGTATATTCATCTTTATAAGCGAATCTTCAATCGCTCTTGATTGGAAATTTGTTCTAAACAATATGGCTATATCACTGGGCTTTTGACCATTTTTAATCATTTTATCTATGATTTGGGCGACGCTTCTCGCTTCATCAGTCTCAGAATATGATGCAATGAGTGTGATTTTTTCTCCCTTATCATTGTCAGTAAAAAGTTTTTTATCCTTCCTCATGCTGTTTTTTATTATCACAGAATTAGCAGCCTGCAGAATCACTTTTGTCGAACGATAATTTTTCTCAAGCAAAATAACTTTTGCTTCTTTATAATCTTTCTCGAAATTCAATATATTTTCTATATTCGCTCCACGCCAACTATATATATTTTGATCCGCATCACCAACAACACAAATATTTCTATTTCTTTCTGCCAATAACTTTGAAATCTTGTACTGGACTTTATTCGTATCCTGATATTCATCAATATGTATATATTTCCACAACTTTGAATATTTTTCTCTAATATCTAAATTCTTTTCCAAGAGATTCATAGTTTTCAAAAGCAAATCATCAAAATCCAATGCTTTTTCTTTTTTCATTATATTTTCATATTCTCTCCATATATTTGATACATTCTCTTCCCAAAAATTCATTTTATTTGAAACAAAATCCGAATGAGTCAGACCTTCACCTTTTGATCTCGATATTTTACTCAAAATTTTACCCAAATCATTTTCTTTTGGATCTATAGACAATCTTTCCATTGCCTCTTTTAGGACTCTTTTCGAATCAGATCTGTCGTGTATTACAAAATGTTTATTTAAGTCAAATAAATGCGCATTATCACGGATTATTTTTACTCCCAAAGAATGAAATGTACTCACAAAAGGCCGATATTCTACTGAAATTGGACTATTTATACTTTTATCTTTAGATATCAAGTCATACACTCGATCTTTCATCTCTTTTGCGGCCTTATTTGTAAAGGTTATAGCGAGAATCGATCGTGGATCTTCTCCATTTCGAATAAGATTTAGTATTCTATGAACCAAAACCTTTGTCTTGCCGGCCCCAGCACCAGCGATGATGAGAACAGGACCATTGAGACTGTTGACCGCTTCTCTTTGAGCTTCATTTAAAATTTCATGCATACACTATTGTAACAAAAAATACTTTTTTCCCTCTGATAATCTATACAAATTTGATAGATGTAAAGTTTTATTACACAATGTCATGTGTTTATAAGATATATTGACTAATAATTCTCGTCTGTTAGCCTAAATATGTCAACGATTTATAATATATTGATATGGCTATATATAGCCATATATTTCATATTAAATAAGAGTATACAACCATAATATTCTTGAAATACTATTGACAAATATCATTTATGAGTACAGAACATGTTAAATCAAATTTAATAAAAACAAGAAAATCTTGGTCTCTATACTCAATCTTATTTTTGATAATTTTATATACTATATTTTCACTGACAAAAGATAACAAATCACAAAATATTTTAAGAAACAGCCTAATAGGAGAAAAAGCTTATGCAGAAGCAAATATATCGATAAAACAATCAAAGAGGTCAGCTCTACTCAAAGCAGCAACAAATATAGACCCGAATCCAATAAAATCAGATGAATTGATACCAGTAAATAATGGTGTGATGTTGGCAGATATAGCAAGATCAAACAACACTTACAA
>CAZRJE010000024.1:0-2602 GCA_964600335.1 uncultured Candidatus Saccharibacteria bacterium | reverse complement strand
TACTACAAGCAGGAAGCACTATAATCATTCCTGATGTTGAAATAAAATCAAACCCAAAGACAAAGACTTCCGCAGGCACAAATCCTGCGCACGATACAGATGGGCCATATTATCCAGGTTATTTTATGAGGCCTGTATCAAATGCAATAAAATCTCAAGGTCTGCACGGATTTAATGCTATCGATTTAGCAGCACCAGTCGGAACTCCAATATTAGCATCGCACGATGGCACGGTTATACTTTCAAAAATTGGTGGTTGGAATGGTGGGTATGGAAATCTAATAATTATAAATCACCCAAACGGCACTCAAACAGTCTACGCTCACGCTTCAAAAGTCTATGTAAATACAAATGATAAGGTAAAACAAGGTCAAATAATCGCAGAAATCGGCATGACAGGCAAAACTACCGGACCGCACCTTCATTTTGAGATTAGAGGAGCAAAAAATCCATTCTAGATATTTTGTCTGTACTGTAATGCTTCATATATATGATCTGGTTTGATATTTTGACAACCTTCTAGATCTGCTATCGTTCTCGATACTTTTATTATTCTATGAAAAGATCGTCCAGATATATTCATCTTTTCAGAAATTCTCTCCAAATGAAACCTCGATTCATCCATCATCTTTGAGAAGCGATCTATATCTCTTGAACTCATTTCACTATTTATCGAATATTGACCCTCAAATCTAGATCTCTGTATATCTCGAGCTTTATTTATACGCTCTAGTATTTTAGCTGAATGCTCTTCCGCATGTGAACTTTCAATACCACTCAGTCTTTTGTAATCTACTTTCTCAACAGATATTGATAAATCGATTCTATCAAGAATAGGTTGAGAGACTTTTCTTTTGTAAGCTTCAACCAGTCTCGGAGGACATGTACAACCCCTATTTCCCATACCACAAGGGCACGGATTCATCGAAGCAATAAATATACATTTTGCGGGGAATGTCACGGTACCTTGGGCTCTCGAGATTGTAATAATATTATCTTCGAGAGGTTGTCTCAAAGCTTCTATAACATCTCTATTGAATTCTGGTAATTCGTCGAGAAATAAGACACCTCGATGAGCTAAAGTTATTTCACCAGGTCTCGGAAAACTGCCACCACCGACTATCGAAGCGTATGAGGAAGTATGGTGCGGTGAACGAAATGGTGGTATCAAATCAAATCTCGGAATGTCAATTTTTGCGGCCGAATATATACTCATTACTTCCATTGCTTCTTCTTGAGTAAGTTCTGGGAGAATGGAAACAAATGATTTTGCCAATAAAGTCTTTCCTGTACCAGGTGGGCCATGAAGTAAGACATTGTGACCGCCTGCGCTTGCTATTTCTAGACCCCTTTTCGCAAAATGATTTCCCTTTATATATTTAAAATCGTATTTAGAAATGCCAACACTTTTTATGGTAGTATTTGTCTCAACCTGCTTTAGATCTGATATTCCTAGAAGATGAGAAATGACCTCATTGAGACTAACCGCAGAATAGACTTGTATATTTGATATATAAGAGGCTTCTGTAGAGTTTTCTTTAGGAATAATAAACGATTTGTATCCTCTATTTTTCATGGCTCTCAATATCGGTATGATTCCTGATATTTTCTTTATCTCGCCATCGAGGGATAATTCACCGAGAAATACATAATTTGAAATATCACAATCAATGTCATCGGTAGCCCTCAAATACGCTATTGCCATAGCAAGATCAAATATTGGACCTTCTTTTCTTATGAAAGCTGGGGCTAGAGATATGATAACTTTCTGATTTCTCTGCTTAGGTGATTGAAATCCTGAATTCTTTATTGCAGCCGATATCCTATCTTTTGCCTCCTCTACAGCTCTATCCCCGAGTCCAACTATAGAAAAAGCATGCAGGCCATTTGTAATATCGACTTCTATAGTCACAACATTACAATCTAAACCAAATAAATGTGAACAAATACTTTTGGCTATTCCCATTTACAGAGAATAATAAAGTACTATAAATATAATTTAAAAAATAACTAAAATCTAAATAAGATTTTGATGCTTGTGTTTAAGTGAAATCTTCGCAGAAGGATTTGCTTCTAATCTTTCAACTTCGATTGGTTTGCCACATTTTTCACAGAGGCCATATTTACCGTCCTCTATCTTTGCGAGAGCGTCTTTTACATTCTTCAATTGAACTTCAAGTTCAGATACCACAGAATCATTGTCCTGCATCTCCTCTATCTTATTTGCCACTTCATTTTCATCAGCCATATCTACTTCAGTATTTCTAGTCGAGGCATCCCAATTGTTTGAATTATTTGGATCTTTCATTCCTATCTCACTCAACTCTGTTTCTAGAGTCTCTCTTTCAGCTTCGAGTGCTTTTTTGAATTTTTCTAGGTCTTTTTTATTCATGACTACATTCTATCTTGAGAATGTATTTGCATCAAGTCTTGCCAATATACCTGCAAGTGTTACCTCGTTTTTTGCAAAGACCAAAATATCTCGATTAACGAAACTATATACAAACAAAGTTCTCTTATTTTCATCTACAAACGCTCTAACATCTCTATTTTTGATTATCTTATCTACAAAACTTCCACGAATTAATCTCGTTGAAGATGC
>CAZRJE010000023.1:0-9046 GCA_964600335.1 uncultured Candidatus Saccharibacteria bacterium | reverse complement strand
ACTCAAGCATTGCTAACGAGAAAAGATGTCATCATCGTTGCCTCAGTCTCTTGCATTTATGGATTGGGAAGTCCAGAAGAATATGAAAAAGTTAATCTAAAGATTAGTAAAAATATGGAAATCGGTAGAAATGAATTGATTAGAAAACTCATAGATATTCATTTTACGAGAACAAATGCAGACATAAAGACCGGACAGTTTCGTGCACTTGGAAATAATATAGAGATTATGCCAGTGAATGAAAGGACAATATATAAAGTCCAATACGATGGAATACGTATAGGTGATATTGTAGAAATAGACCCCGTCACTCGTCAAATCAGAGGAAATCATGAAAATGTATATATATTTCCTGCAAAACACTTTATTAGCGATGATGATGCCGTAGAAAAAGCAATAAAGACTATCGAAGCTGAACTCAAAGATCAATTAAGAGTCTTTGAAAAAGAAGGAAAGATAATAGAAGCGGAAAGACTCAAAAGAAGAATAAAATATGATGTTGCAATGCTAAGAGAGATTGGATATGTAAACGGCATAGAAAATTATTCGAGGCATTTCTCAGGAAAAGATTCAGGTGAAGCCCCAGATACTCTATTGTCATATTTTCCTCATGACAAAGATGGTAGGCCAGATTTTCTCACAATCATCGATGAATCACATGTCACCGTGCCACAACTCAATGGAATGTATGCTGGCGATGCTTCTAGAAAAAAGACTTTGATTGAACATGGGTTTCGACTACCTTCGGCGAAAGACAATCGACCACTCAAATTTGATGAATTTAGAAATAGAGTTAAAAATATAATATATACTTCTGCGACTCCCGGAAAATATGAAATTGAAAATAGCAAAAATATTGCAGAGCAGATAATTCGACCGACAGGTCTCATAGATCCTACGATAGAGATTAAACCTATTCAAGAAAATAGAACAAATGGTTATGAAGGACAGATAAAAGATTTTATTAAAGAAGCTCAAATCGTAATCGATAGAGGCGATAGAGTCTTAGCCACAACACTCACAAAGAAAATGGCAGAGGATCTAAGTGAGTATCTCAAAGATAAAGGATTTAAAGTGTCATATCTTCACAGCGATATAAAGACGATAGAGAGAATAACAATCTTGACTGATTTCCGAAAAGGAAAATACGATTGTCTCATCGGTGTAAATCTACTGAGAGAGGGATTAGATTTGCCAGAAGTATCTCTAATTGCAATATTTGATGCTGATAAAGAAGGTTTTTTGCGCTCTGAAACTTCCCTCATTCAAACCATAGGTCGTGCTGCTAGAAATATAAATGGAAAAATATTGTTGTACGCTGACAATATGACAGGTTCTATAGAAAGAGCTTTGAAGGAAACGGAAAGACGAAGAAATCTTCAGATTGAGTATAATAAAAAACATAATATTACTCCAAAAACAATTAAAAAAGAAATTAAAGATATTACTGAAAATATTAAATCAAAACATGAGAAGACTTTGCATGAAATAACAAAGATTGATGAAGAAGAAGCAAATAAAGATTTTGATAAATTTATAAAGGCAAAAAGACTACAACTTGAAGAAGCTGTAAAAGATTTAGATTTTGAAACAGCTGCAGTATTGAGAGATGAGATAGCATATTTTATGAATCAAAAATTGAGTGTAAAGACAAAAAAGCACTAGTAAATTGTCTTTTCATGTTATATATTTAGATCAGCATTGCCTCTGTCTTGAGGCGTGTCTTTACAGATTGAAGCTTTTTTAATAACAATCCACAGTTCAAGCTGTGGTATTGCTTTTTTATGGATATAATATAAATGTGGAAACAAAGAAGAAAATATTGATAATAGAGTCAAATGTGGTTTTAGCACAAAATCTCGAAAATGCTTTGAGAGGTGAAGGTATAGAGACCAGTGTAGTAAATGACAGTAATGAGAGTTTGAAAAGTATTTATGATTATCTACCAAACCTGATTCTCATGGATGTTGATTTGTCTCAAAAGAAATCTGGGGAAATACTAAAAGAGAAACTTTCGGATTCATTTATAGCAAAGATACCAGTCTTTCTCCTATCTACTCAGGGTACTGCAATAAATATGAATGAAATACCAAAAAATAGTGTCACCGAATTTATCATGTCGGTACATCCAGATACTGCAGAAATCGTCTCAAAGGTTAAAACTTTTTTGAATACAGAAAATACTGAATCTCCCAAAAAAGGTAAATACAAAATACTTTGGGTTGAGGATGATAAATTGATAGGAAGTATATTGTATAGAAAACTTACTTCTTCTGGTTTTGATGTTGTTCACAAAACAAATGGTCCAGAAGCACTAGTTGAACTTGAAAATTTTATGCCAGATGCCATAATCGTAGACTTGTTATTACCTCAAATGTCAGGATTTGATATTTTGCAGCATATTGCTATGAATGAAAGTTTTAGAAAAGTCCCAAAAATGGTCCTGTCGAATCTAAGTAAAGAAAGTGATAAGGAAAAAGCCAAGTTGTTGGGAGCTAAAAAATTTATGGTAAAAGCCTCATCATCACTGGATCAGATCGTCGCTGAAATACGCAATCTCTGTGAAGGTAAATAATGTTTTGATACTCGCCCGTTTTTATGTTACAATGAGGCGCTATGCCCAAAAAAGATAAATCAAAAGAAGATGAAAAGATTATTGTCCGTGGTGCTCGTACCCATAATCTAAAAAACATAACCGTAGAAATGCCCCGTAACAAGATGATTGCAATCACGGGTCTTTCTGGTTCAGGAAAATCATCTTTGGCATTTGATACAATTTTTGCTGAAGGACAGAGAAGATATGTCGAATCGCTTTCTGCTTATGCGAGACAATTTTTGCATAAACTTGAAAAACCAGATGTTGACGAAATTGTAGGCCTTTCTCCCGCAATATCTATAGATCAAAGATCGAGATCAAACAATCCAAGATCGACAGTAGCAACAATTACTGAAATTTATGATTATTTGCGCATATTATTTGCTCGAATTGGTAAACCGCACTGTCTTTTGTGTGCGAGACCTATTCACCGAATATCAAGAGAAGAAATATTGAATACTTTTTTGGAATTAATACTAAATAGGACTGAAAAAGCAAAGAAAGTATTTGGTGTATCTATAAGTGAAGCAAAAATAGCAATATATGCACCGGTTGTGGTGGGTAGAAAAGGTGAATATTATCAGCTTCTTTATGATTTACTTGGTAAAGGATATGACAGAGTGAAAATAGACGGAGAACTCTATCGTCTGAGAGATCGTATAATCATAGATAAAAATAAGAAACATGATATCGATATTTTGGTTGATGAAATATTTTTGAGTGAATTTTCTTCAAAAGAATCAAAAGATAATGCAAAAGAAAGACTTTCTGAGTCAATAGAAAAAGCTACTCATGAAGCTGAGGGTTTGGTGAGAATAGAATTGCCAAATGAGAGTAAACTCATGTCAGTGAAGTTTATGTGTCCTTATGATGGTTTTGCTTATCCAGAGATCGAGCCTCGATTATTTTCATTTAATTCTCCATATGGAGCTTGCGAGGCATGCAATGGGCTCGGAACAGAATCATTATTTTCGGATGATCCTTGTAAGACATGTAAAGGCAAAAGATTGAGAGAAGAGGCTCTGCATGTGCTTATTGAAAATAAAAATATTGATGATGTTGTAAATATGTCAGTAGAGAATGCATATGAATATTTTCATAATATAAAATTAAGCGCGAAAGAAAAAGAAATCGTAAAAGTCGTTCTAAAAGAAATAGAATCGAGATTAGTATTTATGCTCGATGTTGGAATCGAATATCTCACACTCAATCGCCGAGCCTATACTCTCTCTGGAGGTGAAGCTCAGAGAATAAGATTGGCTTCACAACTCGGTTCGAGATTGGTTGGAGCACTCTATGTTCTAGATGAGCCGACAATTGGTCTACATCAAAGAGACAATGATAGACTCATAAATACACTTACAAAACTTCGAGATATGGGAAATACTATCATTGTAGTTGAACATGATGAAGATACAATGTTTGCCTCAGACTATATCATAGATATTGGTCGTGGGGCCGGCATTCATGGCGGTGAAGTCATAGTCTCTGGTTATATGGAAGAATTATTATCAAAAAAGAGTAATACAAATGATTCATTGACTCTTTCATATCTGAGAGGCGAGACAAAGATACCAATTCCAAAGAAAAGAAGACAAGCATTTGGGAAAATAATTATAAAAGGTGGAAATATATACAATATAAAGAATATGAATGTGGATTTGCCACTTGGTGTACTAAATGTAATTACTGGTGTATCTGGATCAGGGAAATCTTCTTTTATGTATGAAATATTGCACAAAAATCTAGATAGAAATCATTATAGAGTTGAAAACAAAATATACAATGCAAAGTCATTTTCAGGCCGAGAATATGTTCCGAGAACTGTTCTTATCGACCAGTCTCCGATCGGAAGAACTCCGAGGTCAAATCCTGTGACATATACAGGAGCATGGACACATGTTCGAGATCTCTTTGCAAATGAATCAGAAGCTAAAGCTCGAGGTTGGGGACCAAGCAGATTTTCATTCAATCGTCCTGGAGGGAGATGTGATGCCTGTGAAGGTAACGGTGAAATCGCTGTCGAAATGCATTTCTTGCCGACAGTATATGTAAAATGTGATGTCTGTCATGGTAAAAGATTTAGTAAAGAGACCCTAGATATCAAGTATAAAAAGAAAAATATTTTTGAAATACTCGAGATGTCGATAGAAGAAGGACTCAAGTTTTTTGAAGATATTCCTGCTATATCTGATAGATTGCGATGTTTGGCTGATGTGGGTCTTGGTTATGTAAAACTCGGTCAATCTGCCACTACATTTTCAGGAGGAGAAGCTCAGAGAATAAAGATTGCCTCAGAATTGTATCGACCCCTATATGAAAAGACAATGTATTTATTCGATGAGCCTACGGTTGGACTACATTATGAAGATGTCAAAAGACTTATCGACATTCTTCAAAAATTGGTAGATAAAGGTAATACAGTAGTTGTCATAGAACATAATCTCGATCTAATAAAAAATGCCGACTATATCATAGATATTGGCCCAGAAGGCGGAGCAAGAGGCGGAAATATAGTCGCGCGCGGTACACCAGAGGATGTGGCAAAAGATGAAAAATCTTATACGGGAAAATATTTAAAGAGAGTACTCAAGAGATCTGAATAAATGAATAGAGCCACGACATGAAAGACGTGGCTCACTGGACGAAAAGATGTACGATCAGGCGGGCGGCTAGATAGACTAGCACGACCAATAAAATGGGAAGCATGGTCCACCCCACAACTGTCAAACAATGCTTCCTTGCAATCCGCCTCTCTTTTGTAACTGACAAAGAGACAATGGTATGATTCGTATTCATTGCATCAGCTCCGACATAGATGTACCATATAGTCATGAATCGTCAATATATTAAAAATAAAGATATTCCAAGTTACCCAGGAATATATATATTCAGAGATAAGATGAAAAGGCCAATATATATCGGTCGGGCAACTTCCCTAAAAGAAAGAATTAAAAGCTATTTTTCTGCTGATCTTTTGGAGACTAGAGGTAGAAAAATTGTTGAGATGGTACTCAAAGCACACACTATAGACTTCATTGTGACTCAAAATGTATTGGAAGCAATCATCATGGAAGCAAATGAAATACGGAAATATTCACCGGCATACAATACAGATCTCAAAGATGATAAAACAGGTTTACTCGTACTCATAACTTCAGAAAATGCTCCGAGAATCATCTTGATGAGAGAAAGAGAATATAGAAAGAATAAAGATGCTAATGCACTCAGATTTGATGTAAAAGAAGAGATTGGTCCATTTGGTTCTGGCTCAAATATAAAAGAGGTTCTAAAAATCATAAGAAAGATCATACCTTTTAAGGATGAAAAGAGTAAAGATTCAAGCGTATCTACTTTCTATAGATCCATAGGACTTGCCCCAGAAATAAATAGTGAAAATGAACAAAAAATATATCGCGAAGATATCGGATATATTTCAAAGATATTAAAAGGAGAGATCAATCAATTGAAAATCGATCTTGAAAAAAAGATGAATGAACTAGCAAGTGAACAAAGATTTGAAGAAGCAAATAGAATCAAAAAAGTTATATTTGGTATAAATCATATAAATGATCTATCTTTGATCAAAGACAAAGCAGATGATTCAAATATTAGAATTGAAGCTTTTGATATATCACATACGGGTGGAAGTGAAGCTGTCGGTAGTGTTGTGGTATATGAAAATGGTCAATTTGAAAAGAGTCAATATAGGAAATTTATTATAAGAAAGTCAAAAAATGATGATACAGCAAATTTGGGTGAAATAATTTTCCGAAGGTTTAGACATAAAGAATGGACGTTCCCTGATCTTATTGTTATTGACGGTGGAAAATCCCAGCTTAATGTTGTAACCTCGATTTTAAAATCTCTGAGGCTCGATATTGCCATTGTATCTGTCTTGAAAGATCAAAATCATAGAGCTCGTGAAATATTAGCACACACTGATTCTGCAAAAGAGCTTTGTAAACAATACAAAAAACAAATAATATCTATTAACGCTGAATCTCATAGATTTTCTATTTCATTTCATAAAAAAAGAAGAAGTAAAGCGTTTGGTGTATAATAATCATATGAGAGATATAAAAAGAGTTGGAGTCTTGCGTGGTGGTCCTAGTCATGAATATGAAGTGTCACTCAAAACGGGTGCAAATATTTTGAATATTGTCCGCGAAAAAGATCATCTCTACGAAGCCTACGATATTTTTATTGACAGAGAAGGCAATTGGCACATTGACGGTGCTCCAATAGTAGCCCACGACATCGTCCATAAGATTGACTATGTATTAAACGGACTTCATGGAAATTACGGTGAAGATGGAAAAGTGCAAAAGATATTGGAGTCAATCGGTATACCTTTTTCTGGTTCTGATTCTCTATCATCGTCTATTGCTATGAATAAGATTCTCGCAAAGAAAGTCATGAGAGATCACGGTATAAAAACTCCTTATTTCAAGTCGTATGAGATCAATGATTCTCAGGATATTCCTCGCATTGCTCGAGATATTTTTCATACATTTCCTGTTCCGGGAGTTATAAAACCAGCAAATGCAGGTTCTTCGGTCGGTATTTCTATAGTTCATACTTTTAGTGAAATATTGGACGGACTCACTGAAGCTTTGAAATATGATTCAAATATTTTGATTGAAGAATATATTCGGGGAAGTGAAGCTACATGCGGAGTCATAGACAATTTCCGGGGCCAATCTATATATTCTCTTCCTGTTATAGAAATAGTTCCAAAGAATCATAAATTTTTTAATTATTCTGCAAAGTATACAGATGGTCAGTCGGATGAAATTGTCCCAGCAAGATTCGATCATTCAATAAAGAAAGCAATAGAAGACATATCAAAAAAAGTTCATGAAGTCTTTGGTCTACGTCACTATTCTAGGTCTGATTTTATAATTCATCCAAAGAGAGGTATATATTGTCTCGAAGTAAATACTCTTCCTGGACTTACAAATGAATCGTTGTTTCCAAAGGCAATGAAAGCAGTGGGGAGTAATGTTGGTGAATTGGTGGAGATTATCGTTGGGGAATAACATTCTGTTCATTCAATATATAAATGAATATAATGGCCTTGTGAAGCTACAATAATTAGGTTAACATATGTTAACCTAATAATATAAAGACAAATAAATGAACAAATATATATCAACTACCGAACTTGCGAAGCTTTTGCATATTAGTAGAATTGCAATTTTCAAGAAAATTAAATCCGGAAAGATCAAGGCTGTTAAGGTTGGTCGAAATTATGTTATTCCACATGAAGAAGCATTAGCCGCAATGGGTGCTTTCATATCAGCTGAGAAAAAGGATTTGATTAATAGAGTCGTAAAGGATGCTGTTCATGAGTACGGTGAGACTTTCAGACTTCTTGGAAAAGAATAAAATGGCTAGACCCTCGATAAAACAGCTAAGCATAATTGAGATTGAATATGTCGCACATCGTCTTGCTCAAGAATTGATGGAATACGGTGAACCAATACCGCCTTTCGCTACAAGATATCCTGACAAATTAGAAAGTTGTTTGAAAACACCTTTCCAGACTTTTCGTAGAAAGAGTCTGTATCAAACGTTTGAAACTAAGGCATCGATTTTGTTTTATCTCATGATAAAAAATCATCCTTTTCAAAATGGTAATAAGCGTGTAGCGGTTCTTACTCTTATATACTTTTTGTTTCAGAACGATAGAAGATTAAGTGTGGATAACAGGGTATTGTATGAATTCTCTAAAGATGTCGCTTCTAGTAATGCTCAAGATAAAAATATTGTGCTAATAAAAATCAGAGATTTTATTATTAAATACTCTATAAAATTTAAATAATATTTTATTGTTGTGGACCATACCGGACTCGAACCGGTCACCTCACCCATGCCATGGGTGCGCTCTACCAGATGAGCTAATGGCCCTTATCACTGGTAACTAGTATATTAGTATACTGATACTCGCTTAGCAATATTGAGGATTGATGAGAAATACAGTAAGCTACTAATATTGTTAGTTTTAAGGAAATTTTATGAGAATTCGGGCTGTAGTATAGTGGTAGTATACACCCATGGGGTGGGTGAGGTCCGAGTTCGATTCTCGGCAGCCCGACACACGCACTCTTAGCTCAGTTGGCTAGAGCGTACGCTTCACACGCGTAAGGCCAGAGGTTCGAGCCCTCTAGAGTGCACATAAAAACAGATATTACTGAGGACATGAATTTATTCATGTCCGACTAAGGGCGAGAAAAGTCTTGCGATCTATGCTATGAAAATTTGAGTAGAAATGTAAAATAGACTATCATTCAAATATCGGGGTGTCGTATAGTGGTAGTATACACGCTTCGGGTGCGTGAGGTCCGAGTTCGATTCTCGGCACCCCGACCAGGGCCTATAGTCTAGTGGTACGACGCGGCATTCGCATTGCCGAGGCGGGAGTTCGATTCTCCCTAGGTCCACAAA
>CAZRJE010000022.1:0-10587 GCA_964600335.1 uncultured Candidatus Saccharibacteria bacterium | reverse complement strand
AATATGCCAATATAGCTTCATAGGCCCAAGACAGAAGGCATATATAAGTCCTTCCAAGGTCATACGACATCTCTTGTCGGCCTTTTAAAGGTCGTTTTATTTATCAAAAAAACAATATGGCTCGAACAAAAAAGGAAAAGATTGAGATCATTGAAAAAGTAGACAATATACTAAATAGTGCAAAATCACTATCTTTTGTCAATTTCAAAGGTCTCACAGTCGCGCACGCAAACAATATGCGACGCGAAATGAAGAAAGACGGTGTGAAATTCTTTGTATCAAAGAAAAGTCTTGCAAAGATTGCCTTTGATAAAAAGAAATACGAGGGTACTTTGCCAGATCTTCAAGGTGAATTTGGTTTCGCTTATGGAGAAGATTTGATTGCCCCTTCTCGTCTCACTTATGATGCCGAGAAAAAATACAAGGGTGAAATCAAAGTCTTGGGAGGAGTCTTTGAGGGAAGATATATGACTCGAGATGAAATCGTAAATATAGCTTCAATACCTCCGATGAATACCCTTCTTGGAATGTTTGTAAATGTTATAAACTCTCCTATTCAAGGATTGGTCATAGCACTAGATCAGATAGCCAAGAAACAAAATTAATAAATTAATTAACAAAAAAATGGAAACAGTAGAAATCCCAGCAAAGTACAAGGGTCTTGTCGAATCAATCGAAAAGCTCTCAGTACTCGAACTCAATGAATTAGTAAAACTTCTAGAAAAGAAATTTGGTGTCTCAGCACAAGCTACGGCAGTAGCCGCTCCTGTAGCAGGAGGCGCATCCGCAGGTGAAGAAAAGAGTACTTTTGCAGTACATCTCGCAGCTTCAGGTGATCAAAAGATCGCAGTCATCAAGGTTGTAAAGGAAGCTTTGGCACTTGGACTCAAGGAAGCCAAAGATCTCGTCGATGGAGCACCTGCTCTCATCAAAGCAGATATGAAAAAGGAAGAGGCAGAGGCACTAAAGAAAGCTATCGAAGCAGCAGGAGGAAAAGTAGAATTGAAATAAATCACTTCTCTCTTGGACAAAAAAGGCGCCTTGCGCCTTTTTTGTTTATACATACACCCGATCATATTTAGCTATTCGATTGAATCTATAAAATATTCATAAGTCTTTACTAATTCATCTTTTTCAATATTTGTTAACTTTGAAGATATCCGGTGGCCAATTTTAAACTTGTCTCTATCTATTTTCTCCATTTTAATATTCTTCTTACCTTTATCCAATCTCTCTATTAATTTATCCATTTTATCTTGCCATTTATTGTATCTCTTTTCATCTCTAAAATATTTCTTTACAGATTTTTTTAATGATTTGAGATAGACCTTATCATCGATAGTTTGACCAGATTTTATACTCAAATCATTTATTCCATCTGAGTCTATATCCATGACGAGCGTAGTCGAAGTCGATAATATATTTGAAGTACTATCAAAATGTAAAGTCGTACTTGCTTGAGTCGTTGGAACTACTGGAATATTTACAAAATCAAGGCTCGATACTTTTTCATCACCAATATAACTTTCTGCATTGAGAGTAAAACTTCCGATTCCCTCACCCAAAACCTCAATCCTATAATCGTCATCCTTTGAAAGACTTATATACGTCTCTTTCTCAATACCGTCTCCCAAAACCTCAATATGACTGTCAGGAATATTTTCTTCATAATAAGAATAAAGATTTGAATCTATGCCTTTTGGTAAAGTAGAAAGTCCTGTATGCCTACCTTCTGAATCGTATATGTGCAATGAAACCGGTGAATGAGTACTGACGACAAGTCTCGAATCTTTTTCATAAAGTGCCTTATTTTTTAATCCCAATTCTATTCCTGGCATACTATCAATATAAGTATCGCTCAATAACTTTCTTATAATTGACTGTGTCGTACTTGATTCTGTGATATTTGCATGAACGATCTTTTTCCTTTCAATCTTTGATATTTCATTTAGATTGAGAGATATTATCTTTGAAGCATCATATGCTGCACTATGTGCTATGACCGTGCCATCTCCATATTTAGTCTCTCCGACTTTATATTTTGGAGATTGACCACACATAAGTCCAGTAAATATTGACCATGAACATTCTGATACATATGAATAGGTCAAATCACTTGAAGTATACTGCCCTAGACCAACAAGGGCATAATTTACTATAGAACTCGGCCAGTGATAGGTATCAAATGAATTTTTCCATAACCTTGAAGATTGACTCAGATATCTATTCCCGATTATTGGTGATCTTGTATCAAGAGAGTCCGGCTCTTTGCGAACATTATAAACATCATCTATAAACGACATCTGATCAGTATAATTTTGAATTGTTAGAGGGTACGAACCATCATTTATATTTGGAATGCTTGAAGTTGAAAACATGATAACGGGCGATATTGCTTCTTTAAAATACAGAGGTGATGGCAAAAGATTGTATGCGGAATACATATTTTGAGCCAGACTCCGAGCAGTGCTCTGACTCATGACAAATCCACCAAATATCGACTGATCGAAACCATGTAATAGAGAAAATATTGCTTTTGGAGTACCGAGGTATGGAACTGCTATCGATACTACTTTATCTATGAGATTTGTCTCCCCAACTTTTTCGAGTTCTTTGGCCAATTCTTTTGCTATCAGTCCTCCATTACTATGTGCAATTATTGTTACTTTTCCAGTCTTAGAATTTGATGCAATTCTCTTTACGAGACCCATGAGATCATCCGTGCTAGTCGCTCTTCTATCGCCATTTAATACTATATCCCTCACATCTCTTCTCCAATCATATGGATAGACCACAAAATCATTTAATGCTTGCTCTTTTGCAAATCTACCTAAAAAGCCAATAAAATCTTTGTATATATTGTATATACCCAAAAAACTATCGACTAATTCGTCCGAATATATCTTTTCATCTAAACTCATACCTTTTGAATCGAGAAACAATCTTTCAACATCGATATTTGAAATCGGTTCCCATAGACGAATACGAGACCCTATCGTAGTCGTACTTTTGAGCCTTGAACTTTCAATTCCAGGAATAAATATGATACTTGAGCAACATTTCTTCTCTGACATTAGTGGCAAGACCGGTCGCGAATGTAACCATGGATCAAAGTCAATATTTGAAGTGACTTTATTTTCGGGTCCAAAGCTCTGTCCCCACCAATTTTCACGAAAATCAAAAGTATATTCGCTCATATTGTGTACTGACCAATTTGTATTGTTTTCGAATATTGATTGTCTAACACTAAGTGAAGTCGTCGGTGTAGTCATAATAAAATCCATAGTCGCATTTCCTTCACCGCCAAAAGATAAATCAAAACCATTTTTTACTATTCTTGAATTTGTTGCTTGGAATATTTTGTCTGGGCCAATCTCAATAGCTATAGAATTGTCTCGAAATATAGAATAATCTATCGAAATATCGGACAATCTAGAATACAAAGCGGTATTTATCTGTGAAAAAGTCGAATTAAAAATCTTTGCTTTTGATCTTGTTATAAATAATCCACTTTGTTCCATATCAGTATTTCCCAAATAGATATTTGACTGATCAGAATATATACCGATATTGTTAAGCTTTACTCTTTTGTCTTTAGTACCCTGAATATCTAATATTGAATTTACTAAGCTTATAGACGGATAAAAGTCTTCTTCTGTCGATGTTCCAATACGAAGCTCTACACCTTCTTGAATCGTCAATCTAACTCCTGGATATACGCGAATATAGTCGTTCAATATATATGGACTCCCTGAAACTGTAAAAACAGTATCAGCCACAATATTTCCATCTGTAATATAAGTATTTGCCTTCGAAACTAGCGGTGCGACCAAAAATAGCACCAAAATAAAAATTCTTTTATTGATCATAATTTATTTATTTACTAATAATGATCAATTTTATAAATACGCAATAAAATCCTAATAAAGAAATTAAGACAAAAACAAATTAGACAATACAAAAATCAGATTAGCTAATATTTATTTTTTAGCGAAGAATTTACCTCGGCTTTTATACCACTCTTTGTATCTATCTGACCGACAAAATAAGTCACAATGAGAGCAACGATGACAATCGCAACAAATCGAGCTACAAATCTTACGAAGTCTTTATCAAAAGGATTATTCATTTTATATAAAATACGCCAAAACAAAGAAATATTCAATCTTGTCAAAATACCTATATTTAAGTGCATTTTCTTTATATTGATTGATATAGACTATCGTGCTAGTTTAAAGGTATGAAACTCATGTATATCATCACAAAATCAAATTGGGGTGGAGCCCAGAGAAATGTATTTGAACTCGCAGTAGAGATGAAAAAAAGAAATCATGAAGTAATAGTAGTCTTGGGTGGAAATGGAATCTTAAAAAAGAGACTCGAAGATGCTGGGGTTTTTACTCATATTGTAGAATCTATGAATCGAGATATATCAATAAAAGATGATTGGAAGAGTTTCAAAGAAATATTCTCTGTCATAAAACACAGGAAACCCGATGTTGTGCATCTACATAGTTCAAAAGCTATAGGCATTGGCGCTTTGGCTTCCAGACTACTCAGAGTAAAAAAAATTATCTCAACTATTCATGGCTGGGCTTTCAACGAAGAAAGAGGCTTGTTTAGCAAGATTGCTATTATATTTTTCTCTTGGCTTAGTATGATTCTCAGTCATAAAATAATATTCGTCTCTGAACACGATCGTCTTCAGGCAAAAAGATTTCCATTTGTAAAAAATAAGCTTGAAACAATTCATATAGGCATCAATCAGACTGTATTTCTATCTATTGACGGTTCAAAACAAATTTTGTCCAAACTGACCGGTCTTGAAAATACCATTTTCAATAAAAAAACAGTCATAGGTACTATAGCTGAACTACACAAAAATAAAGGTCTCATGTACATGATTGAAGCCATGTCCAAAATATCAAAAAATCATCCTGACGTAATATTTATATGTATCGGTGAAGGTGAAGAGAGGCAAAATCTAGAAAAGAGAATTTCCGAATTTGGCTTGCAAGATAAAGTATATTTGGTTGGTTTTGTCGACAATGCAGTCGAAATAATAAAATCATTTAGCATATTTGTCTTGCCTTCTATAAAAGAAGGCTTACCATATGCTATTCTCGAAGCCGGAAACGCCAATCTGCCTGTGGTTGCCACGACGGTTGGTGGAATTCCTGAAATCATTGAAGATATGAAATCGGGTGTACTAGTCCAACCAAAGAAAGTAAGCGAATTGACTCATGCAATCTCATTTCTGATCGAACAACCGTCAGAGAGAAAGCGTTATGGAACAGCGCTCAAAGAAAGAATAAATACGAATTTTGATATAGCAAAAATGTTTGACCAAACTGAATCTGTCTACAAGGCCACAAATCATTGAGGGCCCAACAATTCTTGTGATTCAAGATCTTTATGTACTATTCTACAATGCCTTCTTTGTGACATTAAGATTCCAAGAATAATAAATTCTGACAATATATGCGTACCACCATAACTCATAAATGGTAGCGGTGTTCCGGTGACAGGCAATATTCCGACATTCATTCCGACATTTATAAATATATGAACAATAAAATATATAGCAGTTCCAATACCGAATAGAATCTCAAAGTTTGTCTGTCCTTTCATGGCATGCATCAATATACGAAATATTATAATGGCAAAGAGTCCCATCATTATAAATACACCCACAAATCCCCATTCTTCTGCAAAAGCCGCAAAGACAAAGTCTGTTTGATATTCAGGGAGATATTTCAATCGAGATTGTGTTCCATATCCCAAACCTTTTCCAAACCATTCACCGGATCCGATAGCGACTTTCGATTGATATGCATTGTAACCCGCTCCATGTATATCTGTAAGTGGTGATACAAAGCTTCTAATTCTATCTTTTTGATATTCCCTAAAGCCAAAATTCCACAATAAAAGAAAAGTGACCAAGCCTATAGAAAAAATACCGAAAAGATGTTTTTTTGATAAACCAGAGACAAGTATCATTCCAAACCAAATAAGAAAGATTATTGAAGCCGAGCCAAGATCTGGATGCGCCAAGATGAGAATAAAGAATACAAATGCATATATTCCTGAGATAAATATATGTCTCACATTTCGAATCTCTATATGTCTACGTGAAAAATATTTTGCAAGAATGATAATGAGGACGATTTTCGCAAAGTCAGATGGTTGAAAAGAGAAGAATCCAAGATCAAACCAGCTCGATGCTCCATGAGATATCTTTCCCAAGATTACAAGTGCAAACAACGATATCAAAGTAAATATATAAAGTCCCAAAGTCACGCTTGGAATCTTTATAAAACCCGTATCTATTTTCGATATAAAGATAAATACACCAATTGAAAATATTATCCATAATGTCTGCTTTAAAGCGTGAGAATCCGGACTCGAAAACGAATACATGGTCATGATTCCACCAAGCAATATGGGTATCATACAAATGAGTATCACCCAATCAATAGAACTCCCTTGTGAACCCAATCTTCTCTCAGTAATACTCTTAAATAAATTCATTATTCTATTCTGACACAGGTAAGACTTCTATGGAAACGGTTTTCTGATCTCTACCAAACGGCCAAGTAAATGGAGCTTCGTATGTTGCACCACCTTTCAATGGATCAACTATGGTCTTTGAAAAACCTATAGCATTTTCATCTTTATCATAAAGTACAACTGCCAATGGGAATCTCGGTATAGTCTGGGCACCAGAATTTTGAAGTTTTACAACTAGACTCGATGACTTTTCTTCATCAAAATAGATCTTGTCTATCACCTTGAGAAAACTGAGTTTGTCTTGAGATTTGGTCCATGTAGGAATACCCTTAAACTCAAGAACTGCTCTCACTGGTATACGTTCTTTTGTTTCAATCGCATTATCAAAGACTAAAGTATTTCTATTTGGAGACAGGTTGAATGTACCATTGTATCTCTGAATCTGTATTCCCTTGTTGTCATATAAAATAACTTCATAAGGAATATTTCTAGATTCACCATCTCTATTTGGATTTATAATATAAGTACCAACATTGTAAAATCCTTTTGACATATATTCGACTCGGGACCAAATAATCTGAGGTGGAAGAAAATAATTTTGACACAATCTAGTACAGGCTCCTCCACAATCTACCCCTTCTTCTCGGCCATTTTTTATACCATCAAAACAAGATGGTGCTCGATAAAAATACAAAAATAGAGGAATGATAATCACAAATATGATAATAAGAGAAGCTATAGATCCAAAGACAAATTTTCTACGTCTAGACCAAGACATATTATTTTTGATTTATTATTGAATAATTTGTATCAACGTTGTCATTTATTAAATTTGACTGATTAATTGTTTTCGACGAAATAGTATTTGTCTCCATATAATTTTGATAATCAATATAAAACAATTATTACACAAAAAAAGCATGTTCTCAATGCTTTTTTAGATTAGAAATGCTCTGTTCTGGCGGCTAGCTACTTTCGCCCCATTAGGACTATCATCGCCGCAACTACGTTTCACTGCCGTGTTCGGAATGAGAACGGGTGGTTCCATAGCGCCGAACCACCAGAACAGAATATTTAATCTTTTAAACAAGCAATAAGTAAGTAACGTAGATCAAGCTTAATTTTTAGAATCCCGAACAGGAATGGGCGAATTAGTACATCACGGCTATAACACCTTACGGTGCGTACACCTAATGCCTATCAACCTAGTCATCTGCTAGGAGCCTCATAATGATGCCTAATCTTGGGGTCGGCTTCCCGCTTATATGCTTTCAGCGGTTATCCGGTCCGAACATAGCTACCCTGCGTTGCCACTGGCGTGACAGCAGGTAGACCAGAGGTTCGTTCACATAGGTCCTCTCGTACTATATGCAAATCCCCTCAAGCATCTTACGCCTGCAGTAGATAGGAGACCAACCTGTCTCACGCATGTTACCATCCTTTACAGGATGCATTGGACTATAGCTTTGCGCAACGTATTCAGAATTATGAATTATGAATTACGAATAACGCAGTCGATGTTTAGTCTCTACGGGCGATTATGAATTTCGATAAAGTGGGGAGCTCTCACGACTACCCATCTCTTCAAAGTTGTTTGAAACACTCACCGAATCCTTGAAATGGCATGATTGACACACCGGATGCCACATCAAAGATCGCTGCCGCGATTAGAACAACTAAGAAGAGTATAACCAAGAATTTTTGTTTCTTTGTCATACAATCCTCCTTCCTTATCGAAATTCACAACCTTCCCTCGGTATTAACGATCTTAAAAGCTTCGTCTTTACCGATATAAATCGACTTCTTCCCTCGATTCACCTTCATTCGTTCGCATTCGCGAACTAACTGAGGTTATCTCAGGACCGCCATGATATGATTGATCATTTCCTAACTATTTTATTTAGACTACTTAGACTATATGTATATATATTATTTACTCATTTAGATTCGCTCGAAGGGATTCAGACAATCCAAAGCATGAATTAAGAATACAGAATTATGAATTATGAATTGTGAATAAACACATTTTATTGAGATTATTCTTAATTCGTAATTCTTAATTCGTAATTCTAGATTCTACACTCTGAACGGTCTGAACCCAGCTCGCGTACCACTTTAATTGGCGAACAGCCAAACCTTTGGGAGCTTCTCCACCCCCAGGATGTGGTGAGCCGACATCGAGGTGCCGAACTCCGCCGTCGCTATGAACGCTTAGGCGGAACTAGCCTGTTATCCCTAGAGTAGCTTTTGTCCGATAATCTTCCCCCGCATCTAATGCGCAAGGTACGGTTCATTTGGCTCTGCTTTCGCATCTGCTCGACACGTACGTCTTACAGTCAATCCAGCTTGTGCCCATACACTATCGCCACGGTTTCCATTCGCGGCTAGCTGAACTTAATAGGCTCCTCCGTTACTCTTTTGGAGGATAGCGCCCCACTAAAACTGTCCATCAGATACTGTCTCCCGTAGTTTATACCTATGAGGTTAGAACATACATGCTTAAAGATGGGTGTTTCATCGTCGGATCCACGTCCCCCGAGAGGAACGCTTCAAATCCTACCCACTACGCTACGCATCAAGAACGTATGGTCAATATCAAATTACAGTAAAGCTTCTAGGGTCTTTTCGTCTAACTGCAGGTAACCGGCATCTTCACCGGTATTGTATTTTCACCGAGCAAGTCTCCGAGACAGTTCTCCAGTCATTACACTATTCAACGCGTCAGAACTTACCTGACAAGGAATTGCGCTACCTTAGGATCGTTCTTTTCTATGATAGCTTGTGTATAACTTTATATTATTACTATTTAACAAATTTTTATGTTATCTTTACATCGCTGTAAAGGTCGGACTATATCATCATGTTCAAATCGTCGGTTTTCCAATTTGATTTGAACTAGTCTTGCGTATAGTCTCTGAGGATTTTTCTGTTATTAATTGGAATTTATTATATTTCCTTTTTCTTCCCTTACCAATATTAAGATTTTCTCTTAAATCTATTATTTTATTAAATCCAATTTGATTCAGATGTTCTTTATATGTCATCAATCTGACAATTTCAGAAAAAATGAAAAAGTTTTTCTTTTTATTTTTCGAAAGAAAACCAAAACGATTGAAAAATGGAATAATTCTCATTGATAAAGAATCAATGTCGGTAACCTCATAATATACAACCCCATCAGATCGTTCTCTCAAAGTTCCACATTCAAATACTTTTCGAATGAATTCGAGAATTTTGCGATCTTTTTGGGAAATATTAAATGAAGCACGAATCTTCCACTTTTTTGAATAATCCTTTCTTTTCATCACAGATATATTGAAGCTTCCTTCACCATCTGTAAATCCGGCAATATAATTGCCTATATCAGGATTAATCTTATCAAGCCAATTTTTATTCATCGGCCTGATTATAACAGAAATCTTTCCTGCTGATTGTCCGTTGGTACGACATGGCTTGCAAAACAAGCAGTGTCGACCGCACTTGAATATTTTTACTGTTTTACAACTAGTAATTCAAGATCCACGGAGTTTCCAGCATATAGCAAGATTTATTATCGTAGCTACAACGATCAATTTATAGTTACGACCGACATTCACCAGGGCTTACAACAGTCAGCTTGATATAATCTCACCGCCGTTGTTTGACCTTCTGGCATTGGTCAAGTGTCACCCCCTATACATTCTCTTACGAGTTCGCAGGGAGCTGTGTTTTTGTTAAACAGTTGCCAGAGATACTTTAGCTGCGTCCCTCGCACCTTGCGGTGCTCGGGAAAGCCTTATTCCGAAGTTACGGCTGCTTTTTTGCCGAGTTCCTTGGAGACCTCTCACTCGTTCGCCTTGGTCTTCTCGACCACGACCACCTGTGTCGGTTTGCGGTACGGTTTTCTTATGTTTATGCTTAGAAGTTTTTCTTGAAAGTGTGCTTTGTCTTATCCCCTAGGTTACCCCAAGGTTTTCGTTCTACTTGGATGCTTCATCAAAGAAAGATTCCGGATTTGCCTAGAATCCACCCTCATTCACGAACATCAAATCCATAATGTGCAAGACATACTACACTTCGTCACTCCATCGCAACATA
>CAZRJE010000021.1:7570-10721 GCA_964600335.1 uncultured Candidatus Saccharibacteria bacterium | reverse complement strand
GAACTCAATGTTGTAAATATGACTCATGCTGAAATGGATGTTTGGCTTGATAGATTGAACAATGGAGTCCACGCATATACAGAAGAAGGGGTATTGATTAATTCAGGAAAATTTGATGGTCAAAATTCTCATACATCCATGAAAGATATAACGACTTTTGTTGGTGGCAAATGGGTAACAAAGTACAAACTTCGTGACTGGGTATTTTCTCGACAAAGGTATTGGGGTGAACCGATTCCTGTCATTCACTGTTCTTCATGCTATTTTAAGGAAAATCCTACGAAAGTAGTCATTCTCCATGGTTGTCCTGATTCTAAAGAAAAACATTTAGACAATGCCTCGAGAACTTATGACAAACACTGGATTCCGTGGACAAAAAAGGAATTAGAGAAATTTGGAGCAGATGTTGTCACGCCAATAATGCCCGAACCATGGAAACCATCATATGAGGTGTGGAAGAAAGAAATTGAGAAGATTAATATTGATGAAAATTCGATTCTGGTTGGTCATAGTTGTGGCACCGCTTTCTGGGTTCGCTATCTAGGTGAGACAAAAAAGTCAGTTAGGGCACTTATAATGGTCGCTCCCTGGAAAGAAGCGCCTAATGAAAACAAAAAATCATTTTACGATTTTGAAATTGACTCTAGTATTAAAAATAGAATTGGACATATATATATTTTTACTTCCAATGATGAATATAAATCTGGAAAAGAAAGTGCTTGGTTGTATTCTGAAAAAATTAATGCAAAGGTTGTTGAGTTAAAAAATCATGGTCATTACACCTTTGGGGATATGGGTACGGCTCATTTTCCTGAATTATTAAATTTAATTTTATCTTTTAATACAAAGGCTGTCCCTGTCCCCGAAAAAAATCTTCCAGTCACATTACCAAAAGTAAAATCTTATGAGCCGACAGGCACGGGCGAATCTCCTCTTGCAGCAATCGACAAATGGGTCAATGTTAAATGTCCAATGTGTAAATCTTTATCCAAACGCGAAACGAATACCATGCCACAATGGGCGGGTTCTTCTTGGTATTATCTGAGATACATGGATCCTTACAATAAAAAGCATTTGGTTGATCCGAAAAAAGAAAATTACTGGACACCAGTCGATATGTATGTTGGTGGAGCAGAGCATGCAACCCGTCACCTCATCTATGCGAGATTCTGGCATAAATTTTTGTATGACATAGGAGTAGTTTCGACGATAGAACCATTTAAGAGATTACAAAGTGTCGGACTAATAATGGGGGAGGATGGCAGAAAGATGAGTAAGCGATTTGGAAATGTTGTAAATCCTGACAGTATCGTCGAGACATATGGAGCAGATACTCTCCGAATCTATGAAATGTTTATGGGTCCTTTTGCTGATCAAATATCATGGAATACTTCAAGTATGATAGGTTCCAGAAGATTTATCGAGAGAATATATAGATTTATTTCAAATACAGATCACTCAAATATTGAAAATTTGGAAGCGAAAAGGCAAATAAATAAAGTCATAAAGAAAGTGACAAATGATATAGAAGATATGAGATTCAATACAGCTATAAGTACTCTTATGATCTGTCTGAATGATTTGGAAAAAATTCAAAATGTTGATCTAGATTCAAAGAAAACGTATCTCAAGTTATTGGCACCATTTGCTCCTCATATTTCCGATGAACTATGGCACATATTGAAAGAGAAGAAATCGATTCATGTATCAAATTGGCCTAAATATGATTCGTCATTGGATATAGAGGAAAACGTGACTATAGTATTACAAATAAATGGTAAGACTAGAGGGTCATTCATTGCTAAGAAAGATGAAGAAGATCAATCAATCACGAGTAAAGCAATAAACAACAGTATCACCCAAAAATGGTTATCAGGTAAAACACATAAAAAAGTAATTATCATAAAAAACAGACTTGTCAATGTCATCATTGACAATGGATAGCATGTGATGTAATGTGTAAATTAATCAAAGCTCTTAGTTGACTTTGGTAGATATAGGTGATAAAAATAAAACATCATTTATTGTATAATATTTATAAACTAACATAATAAACATGGCTCAAGCAGAGTTATCATTCAAACCAAAGGCAGTAGTAAAGAAACTTCTCGAAGCGCTTCCTGATCGTGCATGTGATGTAATCACAATGAGATATGGTCTCGGAAAAGAGACAAAGCGCATGACTCTCGATGCTATCGGAAAGAAATACGGTATAACTCGTGAGCGTGTACGCCAAATAGAAAATTATGCAATAGGAGTGATTCGTAAATCTGACGAGTATAAATCAGAAAAAGCAACTTTCGCCGAAATCGAGACATTACTTCATGCTTTGGGTGGTATTGTCGTTGAAGATGATTTTCTAACTCATGTATCAAAGGATCGCGCTCTCCAAAATCAAATTCATTTTCTCCTTGTGATCGGAGAACCATTCAAGAAGAGAAAAGAGGATGATGATTTTAAACATCGCTGGCATGTAAATGAAGAAGCTGCAAAGAAAGTCGAAGATGCTCTAAAGAAACTATACAGCTCACTGTCTACAGATGATCTTCTTCCTGAATCTGAAATAATCAATAAGTTTTTGAATCATCTCGAAGAGACTTCTGAGAAATACAAAAATCAAGAGATCGTAAAGCGATGGTTAAATATTTCAAAATCAATAGGAAAAAATGCTCTTGGTGATTGGGGTGTATCTCATTCTGCGAATATAAAAACAAAAGGAGTCAGAGATTATGCTTTCTTGGTCATCAGACGTCACGGTTCACCAATTCATTTTAGAGACGTTGCAAAACAAATAGAAAAGCTTTTCAATAAAAAAGCTCATGTCGCTACTACTCACAATGAACTCATAAAGGATAAGAGATTCGTACTCGTTGGTCGTGGTCTATACGCTCTCGCTGAATGGGGATATGCACCAGGAATAGTTCGCGAGGTCATAAGTTCAATACTCGACAAGTATGGACCTCTTACAAAAGATGAAATAGTAGACAAGGTCATGAAGGAAAGATATGTTAAAGAAAATACTATTGCTGTAAATCTTCAAAATCAAAAATTCTTTAAGAGAGATACCAACGGAAAGTATTCATTGATAAAGTAAACTAACTAATCAAACAAAAAATACCACAATTAGTGGTATTTTTTGTTTAGTTAAAAT
>CAZRJE010000021.1:0-7470 GCA_964600335.1 uncultured Candidatus Saccharibacteria bacterium | reverse complement strand
GCGCTTCGCGCGGTTTTCTTTTACTTGACTTTACTCTCGCAAGCATGCTATACTGTTCGTGTGTAAGTTTCTCGTCCTTACGCGTTAACAATAGTGAACGAGAAATCACTAGCGTGCGTGTAAGCGTTCGATTCTAGTGTCAAAATATGTCGAAAAGAATTTTCGTTGGCTCACTTGCTTGGGCTACAGACCACAAGAGTTTGAAGTCTTACTTCGAAACTGTTGGTGCAGTAGAAGAAGCAACCGTTTTAGCTGACAAAATGACCGGAAGGTCACGTGGCTTTGGTTTCGTCACCATGCAAAATGATGCCGATGCTGATGCTGCAATTGCAAAGCTCAACGGTACAGAACTCGATGGTCGCAAGATTATCGTTTCTGAAGCCAAGCCTCGCCAAGAATAATTAGTCATTTCTTTATTCACAGAAAAATCCTGCCTTAAAACAGGGTTTTTTTGTTTATGATACAATATTGCCATGATAAGTGATGCACTTACAATGTTCATAAAAAATGGCTGGCCTCCGACACTTGCGATTTTAGAAGCTATAGCTCCTGTCGCTCTCGCCCTCATACTAGTATCGATTGCATGGAATCTTTGGCTTACGTACGTGCGTGCCAAGTATTTTCTATCTTTGAAATACGTGACACTAGAAATAAAGATACCGAAAGATCAATTCAAATCACCACATGCTATGGAAATGGTTATAAATGCATTTCACAATACTTCAGACGGAGACACATTCAAACAATATTGGAAAGGGGAGACTCGACCATGGTGGTCACTAGAACTTATTTCAATCGAGGGTCAAGTGAAATTTGTAATATGGCTTCAGGAAAAAAGAAGAAATTTTATAGAATCAAGTCTTTATGCCCAATTTCCTGGAATAGAAATACGCGAGATTCCAGATTATACAAAATCAGTCCATTTTGACAAAAAAGAAATTGCCATGTGGGCAACGGAGTTTAAATTTACAAAAGAGGATCCATATCCGATAAAAACCTATGTTGACTATGGTCTCGATCGAGATCCAAAAGAGGAATTCAAGGTTGACCCAATAGTACCACTCATAGAATATTTGGGAACTATTGGACCAAATCAACAAGTTTGGTTTCAGTTTATGATTAGGGCTCATGGAAAAGATAATAAAAAGAAGGGGTTCTTCTTCAAAAAGACTGATGCATGGAAAGATAAAGCTCTTGATTTGGTCAATGAAATCTTATTAAGAGATTCAAAGACAAAAGTTGCGGGTACAGAAAATGAAAAAGGCTTTTTGGTTTCTCCAAAGATAACTCGTGGTGAAGAAGAGGTCGTCGAAGCGCTCGAAAGAAGCATAACAAAACACCCGTTTGAAGTCGGTATACGAGTACTTTATATTGCAAAAAAAGATTTCTTTGATGGTGCAAATATTGGAGCAATCATAGGTAGTATGAAGCATTTTAGTTCACCGCATCTAAATGGTTTTAAACCAGGAGGACCTTGGGGAGGACTCGATTTTCCATGGCAAGATTTTAATAACTATAGAAAAAATATCCGAATGCAATCAGCACTCATGGCTTATAAGAGAAGATCGTATTTTTATGCACCATTTGAATCTACACCGCTTATTATGAATAGTGAAGAATTGGCAACGATCTATCATTTCCCTGGTTCAGTCTCTCAGACTCCTACACTTGAGAGAGTACCTTCAAAGAGAGGTGACGCCCCGTCAAATCTTCCAATATAATGATTCGTCACATATCAACTAAATTGAGAGAGAAGAGAAATATTATTAAATATTCTTTAGCACTCATATTTGCAGTCATTCTCTATATGGCTTTTTTGACTTCTGCCCCGAAATCTTTTCCAAAAGGTACGGTATTTCAAATTTCAAAAAATTCTGGACTAAAAGCGGTTGCATCAAGACTAAAAGATCAAGGATTTGTAAAATCATCCAATCTATTTATATTTTATTCCATTATTTTTGGAGGCACAAAATCGATAAAGGCAGGAGAATACAATATGGAAACACGAGATAGTGCCATCACTCTTGCTTGGAGGTTGAATCATGCTGATTTTGGCTTTAAACAAAAAAAGATCACAATCCGTGAAGGATTGAATCATTTTGAACTGACAGAATTGCTACTCAAATATTTTACTAAATTAGATAAAAATGAATTACTTGATCTTACAAGTAAATTTGAAGGTTATCTCTATCCTGATACATATTTTTGGCCAGAAAATATTACGGCAAATAATATAATTACAGATATGAACTCTCTATTCAAAAAAAATACTGAGAAAATAAAAGCGGAAGTAGAAAAACAAAATATAAATTTTGATAAAATAATAAAGATCGCATCGATTGTCGAAAAGGAAGCTCATAAGGATGAGGATAGAAAGTTGATAGCTGGCATTCTGGAAAAAAGATTGTCGATCAATATGCCACTTCAAGTCGATGTGACTTTTTATTTTATTGATCCAAATAGAGAAGAAAAAATATTGATAAAAGATACCAAAATCGATTCTCCTTACAATCTCTATAAAAATAAGGGTCTACCACCAACCCCTATATGTAACCCAAGCATAAATGCAATACTCGCTACGATAAATCCTACAGATTCTGATTATCTCTATTATTTATCTGATAGTGATGGTGTTCTTCATTATGCCAAAACACTGGATGAGCATAATGAAAATAAATATAAATATTTAAGATAACATTCGGGGCTTCACAAAATCAAGAAAATATAGCAATATGGCAATATGAATAAACGATTGAAAGTCTATGTTGGCTTGTCGGGAGGTGTCGATAGTGCTGTTTCGGCGTACCTATTGTTAAAACAAGGTTATGATGTGACTGGAGTCTTTATAAAGACGTGGCAACCTGAATGGATGAAATGTACCTGGAAAGAAGATCGAAGAGAAGCGATGAGGGTTGCGGCACATCTTGATATACATTTTAAGACACTCGACCTCTCGAATGAATACAGGGATCTCGTTGCTCAATATATGATCGATGAATACAAAGCGGGAAGAACTCCAAATCCTGACGTTATGTGCAATAAAGAAATTAAATTTGGCTACTTCTTCGATTTTGCAATCAAAGACGGTGCAGATTTTATCGCTACGGGTCATTATGCAAATACAATGCTCGACAAAGAAAATTCATCTTTGACGCTATATCGGGGTGTAGACAGCAATAAAGATCAGTCATACTTTCTATGGGCAATAAAAAAAGAAATACTTCCCAAATTACTATTTCCAATAGGTCAATATACAAAAGAACAGGTGAGAGATATTGCTTTCAATGCTTGTTTACCAAATCATTCTCGGAAAGACAGTCAGGGAATATGTTTTCTTGGCATGGTCGATATTGAGCAATTTTTGTCTCACTATGTGAAAGCAGAGAAGGGTGATGTATTAAATACGAAAGGAGAAATCATTGGATATCATCGCGGGGCTATATTTTATACTATTGGCGAAAGACACGGCTTTACTATCACCGACAAAACTCCAGTCGATAGACCTTTTTATGTTATTTCAAAAAATATGGAAAAGAATACAATCACAGTTCAGTATAAAAATATATTGAGTCCTGATCATACTGATTCTCAGGATAAAAAAATGTTTTTAAAGAACATAAATCTATTCTTACCATTAGACAAAAGTGTGAAGTATGATTTTCAACTCAGATACAGACAAAGTCCTATAACAGGTGCAGTCACAGATATAAAAGAAAATAAAATTGAAATTGAGCTTGATTCATTGCCAGAATCCTATTCTATGGGACAGTCATGTGTCATCTATAGAGATAATAAATGTTTTGGAGGAGGAATCATTGACTAATACTCATATTTGTATATCATTTTACTCAGAATGAAACTTCAAACCCTTTTGCCCCTGCCAATACTCCTTTTTTGTATTACGATCTTCTTTGTCTGGCTCGACTTCTATCTTCTGCGAGAAGTGGAGTTTCGTGGTATGAGTACAGCAGTCGATAATCTCATGGCAATTCCCAAAGGTAAATACAGAGCCAAACGAATTTCTGATGCGAAAATATTGATTTTGCCTCAATGTCTCATGTCGATCTCTTACCAGTCGTATCTCATAGATTCGAAGGCTATACCAAACCTAGGTCTGTTCAGAGAAGAAATTCTCATTATCAACTGACACTTTGACCGCGCGAGCGGTCAAAACTTTTATATGATATGATTTACCCATGAGTCCACTCATACAAATAACAAAATCGGACGGTACAAGACAACTATTTGACGAAGAAAAACTCAGAAGTTCTCTTAAGAGGGTTGGAGCTAATAATGAGATTATAGACAATGTAGTCGAAGAAATCGAAAGAGAGATGTGGGATGGAATGCCCACAACAGACATATATACACGAGCATTCGTCCTACTCAAAAAACATTCCAAGCATGTAGCTGTAAAATATTCAATCAGAAGATCTCTTATCGAACTTGGTCCTGATGGTTTCGCTTTTGAAAAGTTTGTTGCGCACATCTTTAAACTTTGGGGATATGATGCGGTAAATGATCAGACTCTCATGGGTACATGTGTCGAACATGAGACTGACGTCGTTGCTTGGAAAGATAATGATCTCGCTATGGCAGAGGTCAAATTTCACAATGAATTTGGTTTAAAATCAGATCTAAAAGTAGCTCTTTATGTAAAGGCCAGATTTGATGATCTTTCAGACAATTTATACAATTACGGCGGTAAAGAAAGAAAGTTAACTCAGAGATTTTTATTTACAAATACAAAATTCACAGAAAGTGCAGTCAAATACGGTGAGTGTAAAGATATAAAGATGATAGGCTGGAATTATCCTATTCATGGCAACATTCATGAAATAATAGAGAAAAATGGCTTTCATCCTATAACCTGTATCACACTCCTCACACATGAAGAAAAAAGAAATCTAATCTCTTCAGGAGTTATCTTGTGTAAAGAGATTATACAAGACAGAGAAGTTCTCACAAAGATAGGAGTTAAACCAGAGAGAATAGATAATATAGTCAATGAATGTACGACAATCATGCAAGAGGCAAAATGAAAGATAAATCGATTGAATTAAACAAACTGTATGATTTGCTTGTAAATCTTAAAGATTCTCCTTTGTATGATTTTAGAGTAAATAATAATTATTTTCCAGTTATTGGATGCGGTAGTCATGATGCAGAGATTATGTTTATCGGTGAAGCGCCCGGTAGGAATGAAGCCAAAACAGGAAAACCTTTTTGTGGAGCTGCGGGAAGAATACTCGACCAATTGCTCGATCATATAGGTAAAAAGAGAGAAAATATTTATATCACAAATATTGTAAAAGATAGACCTCCAGAAAATCGTGATCCAACGAAAGAGGAGATAGAAATATATGGTCCATTTTTAAATAAAGAAATTGATATTATTAAACCCAAGATTATTGCGACTCTCGGAAGATATTCTATGTCATATATTATGAAATTATTTGGTATTGATTCATCTATAGAGCCTATAGGAGTAGCTCATGGAAAAAAATTCAAAGCCAAATCAAACTACGGAGAAATCGATATAGTCATATTGTATCACCCGTGCGTTGCTATATATAATCCAAAGAAGATAAATATTCTCAAGGATGATATTAAGATATTGACTACTATAAAATAGATTTCGATCCATTTAGATTGAAAACCTTGTCACCTCATCTAAACTTTGTAAATTAGCTATTATGTATTAGTATTCTAAGACAAAAAGTAAAAATAATAATTTTATGAAGACAAAGAAAAACCAGCTACCAGTATGGAATCTAAAAGCTCTATACAAGTCACCAAATGATCCTCAAATAGATATTGATATCACTGAAATAGAAAACAAAACAGATGAGTTTTGCAAGAAATATAACACAGCAGATAAGAAATTCATGACTGATTCCGATGAGTTATTGAAAGCTTTGCAAGATCGAGAAAATCTCGCCGATAATAATGTGGACAAGGCTGCGTTTTATTTACAGCGTCTATTGACTGTAGATTCTGGTAATCAAGAGGCAATAGCGAAGAATTCAATAATTTCGAATAGATATGCGAAAATTATAAACAATCTTAATTTCTTTGAATTGAGCTTGGGTAAAATTTCGAAGGAAGATCAAGACAAATTTTTGAAAGATGAAAAGCTGATAAAATATAGATATTTACTAAGTAAAATATTTCAGCAGTCAAAATTCAACCTATCTGAGGCCGAAGAAAAAATATTAAATCTAAAATCATTACCTGCCCATGAATTGTGGGTGAATGGTAATGAAAAGATTTTAAATAAGCGCTTTATCGTCTGGAGGGGCAAAAAGACACCTATTCCTTTAGCTTCAAAACTTATTTCTGAAACTAAGAACGCAAAGGAAAGAACCAGATTAAATGAACTTGTTACAGCTGAACTAGAGAAAGTGAGCGAATTTTCTGAAGCTGAAATAAATGCAGTATTTACAGATAAAAAAATTGATGATGAACTTCGAGGATTCGACAAACCATATTCATCGTCACTTTTGATGAATGACAATGAAGAAAAAGTGATAGAAAACTTGATAGAAACCGTCACTTCATACAATCATATTGCTCATAAATTCTATAAACTCAAAGCTAAAATTCACAAATTGAAATCCCTAAGATTTTATGAAAGGTCACTAAGGGTTGAAGAAGGAAAAGCAAAATTTAGCTTCGGTGATAGTGTTGAAAGATTGAAAACAATATACAATACACTCAACCCTCAATATTCAAAATATTTAGATGAATATTTATCAAAAGGAACTATTGATGCACAAATAAGAATAGGAAAAAAAGGTGGAGCATATTGTGCAAGTTCACACAAAATACCAACTCATATAATGCTCAATCATGATGATACCTTGAACGCATTCTTAACTTTCGCACATGAAATGGGTCACGCCATACACAGTGAGCTTTCCAAGAAACAATCAGTATTTTATACCGATTATTCAATCTCTTTGGCAGAAACAGCCAGCACTCTATTTGAAAATTTAGCTTTCGAAAGTGTGGTTAGCAATCTAGACAAGAAAAATCAAATTGCTTTTCTTCACAATAAGATCTCTGATTCTATAGCTACTATTTTCAGACAGGTTGCATGTTTCAAGTTTGAGCTTGAACTTCACAATACAATTCGTTCAAATGGATATATTGATTCGAAAGAAATCCAAAAGATCCATAATCGAAATATGTCTTCATACCTGGGTCCAGCGGTCAAAATGATCGAAGAAGATGGACTGTTTTATGTCTCATGGCCTCATATTAGATATTTTTTTTATGTCTATACCTATGCCTACGGCCTTCTCGTAAGTAAAGCATTACTCCAGAAATATAAAGCTGACAAATCATTCTGGTCATCAATCGAAAAATTCTTATCCGCCGGCTCTACCGATTCTCCAGAAAATATTCTACGAAGTATTGGTATCGATCTTCGTGATAAGAGTGTATTTGAGCTCGGTCTCAAGGATA
>CAZRJE010000020.1:7291-10865 GCA_964600335.1 uncultured Candidatus Saccharibacteria bacterium | reverse complement strand
GCATTCGCGATTCGTCGCGAGCGTGGGGGGACTTTTTTTATATATTTTACATGATATAATCGCCTCATGATTACAATCAGTGAATTGGAACACTTGGCATTACTTTCTAGGATTGAATTGTCGGATTCTGATAAACAAAACCTATTGAAAGAATTCGATTCTATTCTTGGTTATATTGATGAATTAAAAAAAGTGAAAGTAGATCTCGATATGACGGGTCGAGTCCAAGCTGTAAAAAATGTTTCAAGACAAGATAATCCAACAGATTCTACTCAGGATGAGAAAGATATAATAATGAAAGATACACCTTCGACGGAAGGTCCATATATATCAGTTAGAAAAGTACTTTCATAATATGACAAAAATCGATATAAAAAATTTAACGATAAGGCAAGCGAGAAAAGATCTAGATAGTCTCAAATATTCATCTCTCGAATTGAGTCTAGCTTTTGTAGAAGAAGCAAGGATCAAGAATAAAGAAATAAATGCATATTTGGAGATATTTGATGATATAGAAGAGCAGGCAAAAATAGCAGATAAAATGATTGCTTCAAAACAAGCAAAGATGCTCACGGGTATTCCGTGTGCAATAAAAGATAATATTTTGATTCAAGGGAGAATATCTAGTTCATCCTCGAAAATACTTGAAAAGTATGTTGCGCCTTATGATGCAACGGTAATAAAAAAACTCAGAGAACAAGGTGTAATATTTGTTGGAAGAGCAAATATGGATGAATTTGCTATGGGAGGTTCAACTGAAAATTCTGCTTTTGGTCCAAGCAAAAATCCTTTTGATACTGAACGTGTGGCAGGAGGTTCTTCTGGAGGATCTGCCGCTATAGTTGCCATGAATGGAGCATTGTTTGCTTTGGGTTCTGATACTGGCGGATCGATTCGTCAACCATCAGCATTTTGTGGACTCGTGGGTCTCAAGCCGACGTATGGAAGAGTATCTCGTTTTGGAGTAATGGCTATGGGATCTTCACTCGATCAGATAGGTCCGATATGCAAAAATATCGATGATACAAAACTCGTCTATGATATTATTCGTGGAAACGATCCTAAAGATGGTACTACTATTGGAGACGATACATATTCTAGGCAAAGAATAGGTAAGAAGAAATGCATAATTGGAGTTCCGAGAGATTTTCTAAAAGGTGATGGAATAGATCCTCAAGTCATGAATGCTTTTGAAAATAAATTGGCAAGATTAAAGGATCAAGGTTATGAAATAAAAGATATAAAATTGCCAAACATTTCGTATTCACTCATGGTTTATTATATAGTTATGCCCGCAGAAGTATCTTCAAATATGGCGAGATATGATGGTATGAAATATGGTATGCATATAGGGGGAAAAAATGTTATTGAAGATTATTTTAAGACTCGAGGTGCTGGACTTGGCAAAGAAGTGAAAAGGAGAATACTTCTCGGAACATATGTCCTATCGTCCGGGTATTATGATGCGTATTACAATAGAGCTCTCGCAGTGAGAAAGATGATAACTGATGATTTTCATAAAGCTTTTGAAGAAGTGGATATCATAGTGACTCCGACTACGCCATCACCAGCATTTAAAATCGGTGAAAAGACAAATGATCCCGTAGCAATGTATCTCGAAGATATTTTTACTGTGACGGCAAATCTCACGGGTATGCCTGCTATTTCTATTCCTTCAGGATTTTCAAAGAAAGATAATAAAGACTTGCCGGTTGCTATACAGCTTACTGCAAGACTTGGAGATGAAGGGAGTCTCTTTGAAGTTGGAAAAGATATTGAGTCAAAGTAGTCGTGATATAATATATTCATGGAAAATGGATATACTATGTGGGGAGGAGATGGATCATTGTTCGTAAATTTCTTTTCACATGCCGTAAATTGGATTGAGTCTTTTTATAAAAGTGTCGTAATTCTATGGAAATCAATTCATGGAATATTGATAGGTATATCTATTCCATTATCAGTCTTTTTACTCATTGTTATCATCTATTGTGTAGAAGGATTAAAGAGAATAAGACAAAAGGAAGAAGAGATCTATGATAAGAAAATAGAAATTGCATACGATACGGTAGATAAACCAGATCATAAAATGGCAGAACGTTGGGATACTGTAAAGAGATTGATTTCATCAAACAATTCTTCTGACTGGAAGCAAGCAATCATAGAGGCCGATATAATGCTCGATACGTTGCTTACGAAGATGGGTTATCAGGGTGATACTGTGGGTGAAAAATTGAAGAGGGTTGAGCCATCTGATTTTGATTCATTAAATGAAGCTTGGGAAGCTCATAAAGTAAGAAATATTATTGCTCATGAAGGATTGAGCTATGTATTGAGTGAAAATGAAGCAAAGAGAGTATTTTCTCAGTACAAAAAAGTCTTTGAGGAATTTTATTATGTGTAGGTGGTGATTTTGTCATTGAATTAGGTAGTCTTTTATATTTTTGGCAATATTGAAATCTTTTATTTTTGTGTAAAATTAGTACGGACTTTAAACTTGAAACTACAGATCATCATCATGAAGATAAAAAGTGATTCGGGCGTCATTGGTTTTAGAAGGATCTTTGAGACCTGTGTATTTCGTGGTTGTCATTTCCTCGAAAGGACTTTCTCAGATATGAGTAGGAGGTCAGAGGATCATATTGGTTGTCTATCAATTCCCGGCCCATACTCATCATTGATTCCTTCGAGGATTATAACGCCTTGTGGTCGAGGGAAGCTGTACGTGACAATTTTTGAAGCGGATGAGCGTTTCTCTATTCGAGACTGTGAGAGACTCGGCTTTACCATGTGGGGAAACGGGTTTGTTTCTTTTGGTTTGTCAAACCTAATCATTGCTTCGGCGCTCAATGCCAAGTATTCCGGAATCTTTCCTTATAATTCTTGGATTGTCACTCCTATGACAAACTTTAATACACGTCGTGGCAAACGAGACATGAATATGATTTTCATGGCACGAAGAACTACCGAGAATGGTTTGGAATTCGGGATAAATGTTCGAGGGTATCATTTTTATCCCTGTGACCGAATTGTTCTTCTTCATCGACGATAGTTTTCAAGAGCAGGCCTTTCAGTCGAGGGGCTTGTTTTTTATATTTTGTATTAAGCCTATAAAAGGCAAGCCCGCCTGATGGCGGGTTGGTGACAAGTTTCAGATCCTTCTCAAACGAGAAATGATGTATTTGCTTAGGTGTATTGTCATACACCATAAGATTGATACGGGCCAGATTATGGATTCAATGGCAATGTATGCATAATGATGCTTTGATGAAGCTCCAATGTTCAGTAATGAAGCGTACCCCTTGAATGCACTTAGGCAAGATATTGTCTCTTCAGGAACTCCTTTCCAAAATGAAAGTGGAAAAAATATTTTGAGTAATTTGTGGACTTTTTTCCTTGAACAATCATCAACAAAAAGTAGAGGTTGATACATGACTGTCAGGTGAGCCCATGCGATTCCGAATATGAAGTATCCAATAAAAAAAGCACAGATTGATTCAAAGTTAATGATCATAAGGTTCAATTTCTATATAAATAAACACTATTCAAATTCATCTGTCAATTTTGCTTTGTT
>CAZRJE010000020.1:5012-7191 GCA_964600335.1 uncultured Candidatus Saccharibacteria bacterium | reverse complement strand
ATTGCAATCTCTCTCTCAAACAAGCATAATGTCTTTATGAAAAGGAACATTATAAAAGAGGGGCCTCTAGTATTTCTGCAAGAACTATTTCTTCTCGAATTTCTAGCTTTTTGGGGTTTCTATCTAATCAGATTTCTTGGAAATTATCAGGAATTATTTCAAGCTTTGGGACTTACAAAATTGCTTCGTTATGAGGTATTTCTGGTCCTTATGTTTTCAGCATTTCAGGTCATATATATTACTGCCTTCTTCTTTCACTGGTATTTCTCTTATTATGAAATTCGAGAAAAAGATATTGTACGAAAGACTGGTATAATCACTCGCCGTAAGAAATCTATCAGTCTTCATGATGTTGTATCTATTGAGACAAAACAATCTATTATCAACCGTCTCATGAATCATGCAGATATACATATTGAACATAGAAATGGTCGTATAACAAAGATAAGGAATGTAGCAAATTTCGATGAATATGTCGCAACGATACGTGATGAGATTCGACTCAATGATTTTTCAAAAAATGGGATAGATATAGCTAAACTCGTTGATATGGGTGAGAGTGAGAGACTCGAATTTAAGGCAACTTTGAGATTTGATATTCGAAAGAATGAATCTAGTAAGGATATAGAAAAATCCGTTCTAAAATCTATTGCAGGTTTTTTGAATGCAGACGGAGGCACTCTACTTATTGGTATCGATGATTCAGGCAATCCTGTTGGGCTTGAGAATGACTATCGTACTTTGCCAAAGAAGAATCGTGATAGCTTTGAAAATTATCTTACTATGCTCATCAAATCTATGATTGGAGTTCATCATACAAAACATATAAATGTTAATTTTGATAAATTGAGTGATAAAGAAATATGTGCGGTACATGTGAGACCGTCTAGGAAACCAGCATATCTCAAAAATCATTCTGATAATAGGGAAGAATTCTTTGTTCGGGTTGGAAATTCAACTCAGCCATTTTCTATGAGTCAGGCTGAAGAATATATCAGGACTCGGTTTTAGTCATATTTATGGATTGGCTCATTTCTCTGTCTTGTGATATTGTATTGTGGTATTTTGTTGTGATGTTTGGCATATTATATGCCTAGAAATAATGTCGGGATAGCTCAGCTGGTTAGAGCGTGGGACTCATAAGCCCAAGGTCGGCGGTTCGATCCCGCCTCCCGACACCTCGACTCGTCTTCGCTACGCGAAAGACTCGCTCGGTGCGGGCACCTCTAATTCAACAGCTTGATCGGTTCGAGCATCTCCATTGTCTATAGTCAAAAAATATGTATAATTGTGTCATGCAGCTGTAGCTCAATTGGTTAGAGCACTCGCCTGTCACGCGAGAGGTTGCGGGTTCGAGCCCCGTCAGCTGCGCAAAATGGAATCCTTGCCTAAATTTAAAGAAAGAGGAGAAAGTGAACTTGAAAAGGTAAAAGGACTTAAAGAATCTATTATTCATTTGTGTAGACAGATGAAAGAAGATATTGAGAGGGGATATGATGCATTAGTTAGTGATGATACGGGAGGTAGAATTCCCACTCTCATTTTGAGAGCAATATGTCAAAAGGTTCACAATAATCCGGATTTGAAAACTGTCTTTATTGCTAGTGGTACACATTATAAACCAAAAAATCCAGAAGAAAATAGATTATTGGATGAATATATAAAAAAGGGCATAGGAAATAGTAAAAGAGTTCTCTTGATAACCCAACATATTCAGCATGGTGGAACGATAAATCATTTGATTGAACATATAAATTCTGCCGGTGCTACGCTTATAGACGTAGCAACCATTGATAATTTTGAGGGTCAATTATTAAATCCTGAAGTAGGTGGTAACTTATATGTCGGTGGAATCTTGAATAAAGATCAGATAGGCTTTACTGAAAATAATAATATGGCTTCGGGGATATCAAAGCGCGGGGAATATGATCCAAGGCCTATTCGACTAGATACTGCTTTGAACAATGGTGATCAAAAAAGAAGTACGTATTTATCATTCGATGAATACGATGAATTTGCAGGAATTGAAAAATACGATGATTTTTATGAAAAAAGAGATAAAAGAGAGAAGGCTGTTCAAAGGCTGGAGGAACTCGACAGCGTGCCTCTTTCTGAAAATGAAAAGAGAGATATTCAGGAAAATATAAATAGGACAAGAATAGCTATTAGACAGTTAGCA
>CAZRJE010000020.1:2448-4912 GCA_964600335.1 uncultured Candidatus Saccharibacteria bacterium | reverse complement strand
AGCCAATGTAGCTCAGCTGGTAGAGCATTCCCATGGTAAGGGAAAGGTCATCGGTTCAATCCCGATCATTGGCTCCAGATAATCAATAATGATACCAAACACCATCTCTTAATATTGCGCGAAATATTGTTTCCGCGTGGTCACTTTTCTTTACTGCGACTGAGACAATATTGTCTTTGAGTGTCCAATTCGGTGAATTTAAAATATCTGTCTCGGTCACTGGAATGGTCTTACTTACTAATTCACTTAATGATATTAGGGCACTATCTGGAAGATTTGACATGGAATTTTTTGGATTTGCATCTTGAAATAGTTTGCGTATTTCTTGTGGATTTTTCGATCGCAAGATCTGTTCACCTTTGTAGATAACTGAAGCAATCTTTGTCTTGTCAGCATTTGTCAATTCAGTAATATTTTGAATGGTAAGTGATTGTTTATTATCTCTAGAACTCAGATAGTAAATACCACACCCGAGAACTATGATAATTAGAGCAATTAATATCTTTTTCATTTCTCAATTATATAATAATGCGCAAAAAATCGGTATATGATATCTTTTATTGTAGTTCTTGTTTTTGCGAGAATACAAGTATTTGTCGAAGTAGCTGTCTTGGTAGGTAATATAAGTCGATTTGCCGAAGTAGCTGTCTTGGTAGGTAATATAAGTCGATTTGCCGAAGTAGCTCAGTTGGTAGAGCACCGCTTTCGTAAAGCGGGGGTCGTGGGTTCAAGCCCCACCTTCGGCTCAGTGGATAAACATTTGAATTTTGATAGATTGTGGAATATTATACATTTGCGTCCTGTCATGGACGGTCATCGCTGAATGCTCGTGTAGATTCAAGGGGGTCGAAAGGTTGCGCACGAGCATTCAGTTTTTTATTTGAATGAAATATTAAATATCTTTGAATCGAGACATGGTTCAATAGATAATCTAGTAATATTTGGGTATTATGTCTGAAATTTGAATACTATTTTTCTTTCTATTGAAAAATAGATGCTCGGGTGCTAGCATTGATTTTGGTGGATGGACGACGGAAAGGGGGTGATCTATATCTCACAACGCGTTATATCGGCCCTTCGATTTAGCGTTTTGTGTCGGTTTCGTAGCCCAGGCTACCTTGACATAGAGGGTAGAAACAATGTCCATCCACCAACCCTCTTTATTTATGCAAAAAGAAGAAATTGAAAATAAAATAAAGGAGATTGAGCAGGCAATGCAGGATGCGGAGTTTTGGGTAGACAAAGTTCGTGCGCAAAATCTTGTGAAAGAACTCGGTGAACTCAAAGATGCCCGTGAAGGTGTCGGAAAATTCGATCGTGGCAATGCCATAATGACGATTTTTTCTGGGGCAGGAGGTGATGATGCAGAAGATTTCTCTGCAATTCTCGTGAGAATGTATAGGAAATATTGCGAAAAAAAAGGTTTAAGAATCGATACAATTCATAGCAATGAAAATGATCATGGTGGATATAGAAATGTTACATTTGAGATTATTGGCAAAAATGCTTATGGTATTCTAAAAAATGAATCTGGTGTGCATCGACTCGTGCGCATATCTCCATTTAATGCAAAGCAACTTCGCCATACGTCATTTTCAATGGTTGAAGTTATCCCTGTTTTTGATAAGACAGATGCATCAACAATAGAATTACCAGAAAAAGATCTTGAAATAAGTATAGCTAGGTCAGGTGGTCCGGGAGGTCAAAATGTAAATAAGAGAGAGACTGCTGTGAGAATCCTTCATAAACCAACAGGCATATCTGTTCATGTAACTTCAGAACGTTCTCAGGCACAAAATAGAGAAAAAGCTCTCGATATCATTCGTGCAAAACTATTCAAAAAGATGGAGGAAGAGAGAATTGCAAAAGAAAAGGGAATGTACATCAGTAAGACCACCTCGATAGAATGGGGTAATCAAATACGTTCTTATGTATTGCATCCATATAAAATGGTCAAAGACCATAGAACAGAATACGAAACTTCTGATGTTGAGGGTGTTTTGGATGGTGATATAGATGGTTTTATTGAGGCGGAGAAGAGTTTATGAATTTCTAATTGACCTAATTTCTAATTAATCTAAAGATGACTAATATCCAATATCCAAATCAGAATTATTTTAGTTTATGAAATATTGAGTTGAATATTAGATTTAGCTCTTTTGCTTATGATTTGTGATATTAAAGGTCTTGTAATTTCGTCTTTATAAATCGATTTGCATAACAAAATTATATTTTCTCCAAATTTAGCTGTTCTTTCTTCCAAATCAAAACGTGTATTTTTGGTCATTTGTTATTAGTACATTAGACATTTTTAGAAATTAGGTCAATTAGATCAATTAGAAATTTTATGATACCATTTATTTATGATCTATTACGATAAAGTAAGTAAAGTCTACCCGGATGATTCGGTCGCTCTCGAAGGTGTAAGTTTTACAGTTGAGCCCAAAGAATTTGTTACAATTGT
>CAZRJE010000020.1:0-2348 GCA_964600335.1 uncultured Candidatus Saccharibacteria bacterium | reverse complement strand
TCGCTCTCGAAGGTGTAAGTTTTACAGTTGAGCCCAAAGAATTTGTTACAATTGTCGGTCATTCTGGTGCTGGTAAATCCACTTTAGTTAAACTTCTTATTGCTGAGGATAGACCGAGTGCCGGATCTATATTTTTTGAATCAGCAAATGTTCATAAACTCAATAAAAAAGAATTAAACAAATTAAGACGTAGGATTGGTACAGTTTTCCAAGATTATAGACTCATACCAAATAAAACAGTATATGAAAATATTGCCTTTGCTATGGAAGTATCTGGCCGAACAGATAATGAAATAAAAGCAGATGTTCCACATGTACTTGAGCTCGTCGATCTTGGATCGAAGATCTGGAATTTCCCTCAAGAACTCTCGGGTGGTGAAAGACAGAGAGTTGCAATAGCGAGAGCGATAGTAAATCAGCCAGATATAATCATTGCCGATGAACCAACCGGCAACCTAGATCCGGCAAATACTTTTGAAATCGTGCGAATTTTAAAGAAAATAAACGAGCTTGGTACAACCGTTCTTCTCACTACACACAATAAAGGTGTCGTCGAAGAAGTCGGAGGACGTGTCATCACAATGGAAAAGGGTAAGATTGTGAGAGATGATAAAAAGGGGAAATTTATAATATAAATATTGATTATATCTATTAAAAAGCTATTTTCAGCGCTATAATATTTTCATGATTATTACAAATACAAAGAGAATAATAAAAACCGGATTTATCAACTTTTGGAGAAATGGTTTTCTCTCTTTTTCTGCAGTTGTAGTCATTACTCTTTCATTGGTAGCTTTTGGTGGCATGATGTATGCGAGTGCTTTCGGAAAGACATTGCTCAATGATGTAAAAGATAAAGTAGACATAAATATATATTTTACTCTAGATACAAATGAATCAGATATTTTGTCATTAAAAAAAGATATAGAGAAATTACCAGAAGTTTATAAGGTAGATTATATATCTCGAGATCAGACGCTTTCTGATTTTAAAGCCAGATGGAAAGATAATACTCTGATCATGCAAGGCCTAGAAGAAGTCGGCAGCAATCCTTTCCCGGCAACACTAAATATAAAAGCCAAAGAGCCAGGACAATATGCAGGTATCGCTCAATTTCTCACAAATAAGAATCCGACTGATTCAAATAATACTCCAATCATAGATAAGATAAATTATGAAGAAAATAAACTCATCATTGATAGATTGGGTAGAATTATTCCTGCCATAGAAAGTACTGGACTTATACTTACGATTATACTCATTCTCGTCTCTATAATTGTGATTTGGAATACTATTCGTCTCATCATATTTACTGCGAGAGAAGAGATATCGGTAATGAAACTTGTAGGAGCAAGTAATAGTTATGTTCGTGGTCCATTTGTAGTATCAGGAATAATGTATGGTTTTGTATCTGCAATAATATCCATGGGACTTCTCGCTGGTTTTGCATTTTGGAGCGATAGGGCCTTACTTAAATTTGCGGGCGTAGAAGTCGCAAAAGATTTTTCTATATTTGTAAATGTATTATCGAACTATTTTATGAGTAATTTACCTGCAATGTTTGTGATTATCGTTTGTACAGGAGTAATTTTGGGAGGTCTTGCAAGTTATGTTGCAGCGAGAAGGTATCTAAAGGTGTAGAGAAGTTAGAATAAGTTGTAAATAATCAATAATCAAACACCAATAATCAATAACCAAAATTTAATTTTACGATTTATATTTAATTATTGATGACAATATGTTTCTTATTTCATCGCATTCCAAAAATAAATTAGTCATTCTATTTTTGAATTCAGGATTTGCTTCTGAAATTAGTTCAAGCCAGTGCAACGTTTCTTTTGATTCTTTACGGGAAATCTTCATACGCATTAAAAAATCTTTTCTACCAAGAGAATCATTAGCTTCTCTGTAATTTGCTCCGACAGACCCTGCGGATCTGATAATTTGCTTTATTAACTGATTGTTTATAGTCGTTTTTGGCAGATTCTGACAAAGTCTAATGATTCTCTTCGCCATATTTGTAGTTCTTATTTCTAAGTCAAAACTATGCATGATTTAAATTATATATAATCTCGAATTAGACACTAGTAGTAAAATATTTTATTACATGTTTTGATTATTGATTATTGGTGATTGATTATTATACACTTACTAAATGAATAGAAGATCTCATCATAAATACATTTTCGTCATCGGTGGAGTGATGTCAGGAGTCGGCAAAGGCATAGCTACATCATCTATCGGTACAATACTTGCCTCGAAGGGTTATAGTGTTAATTTGGTAAAAGTAGATCCATATCTCAATGTTGATGCGGGAACAATGAATCCTACAGAGCATGGTGAAGTAT
>CAZRJE010000019.1:6843-10932 GCA_964600335.1 uncultured Candidatus Saccharibacteria bacterium | reverse complement strand
CGGCGACCGTCATGAAATCGTCACCTCACCTCAAGGTCGCAAAGGCCGGTAGCGCCCCTGCACCGCTTGAACTTGCAAAAGAAGGTGTTATTCTCGGCATCAATCGTGATCGTGGTGTTGAGACCAAAGTATTCATGACTCCCGAAGACCGCCTCCGCCATTTTTATGTCATCGGACAGACTGGTACCGGAAAGACTACATTACTCAAAAATATGATCGCTCAAGACATCGCTAACGGCGAAGGCGTCTGCATGATCGATCCTCACGGCTCTGATGTGCAGGATATCCTAGCGCTCATTCCGAAGCACCGCTACGAGGACGTTATCTATTTTGATCCGTCGTATACCGCCCGACCGATGGCGCTCAATATGCTCGAATATGACAGACGTTTCCCCGAACAGAAGACATTCGTGGTCAATGAGCTTCTCTCGATCTTCAACAAGCTCTTTGACATGAAGACAGCCGGCGGACCCATGTTCGAGCAGTACTTCAGAAATGCCGTACTCCTTGTCATGGAAGACCCCGAATCAGGTAATACGCTTCTCGATGTTTCGCGCGTGCTTTCGAATAAAACCTACCGCGAAGGCAAGCTCGCGAAGTGCAAGAACCGAATCGTAATCCAATTCTGGAGAGAGGTAGCGGAGAAGGCCGGAGGTGAAGCGTCTCTTGCTAATATCGTGCCATACATCACGAGCAAGTTCGACGTCTTTCTATCGAACGACATCATGCGCCCAATTATTGCCCAAGAAAATTCGAGCATCAATTTCCGTGAGATCATGGATACCAAGAAGATCCTCCTGGTTAATTTGTCGAAGGGTCGCCTCGGTGACATCAATGCAAATCTCATCGGCCTTATTCTCGTCGGTAAAATCCTCATGGCTGCGCTGTCTCGTGTCGATTCTCTCGGCCAAAACCTGCCGCCGTTCTATCTCTATATAGACGAGTTCCAGAATGTCACGACGAACTCCATCTCAACCATTCTCTCCGAAGCCCGCAAATACAAGCTCTCGCTTGCTGTCGCTCACCAGTTCATCGCCCAGCTCGAAGAAGGCATCCGTGATTCCGTTTTCGGTAACGTTGGCTCGATTGCCGCATTTCGTGTCGGAGCCGAGGATGCCGAGTATCTCGAAAAACAGTTTGCCCCGGTCTTTAGTGCCAAGGATATTATGTCGATTGATAACAGGAATGCGTATCTCAAGATGCTCGCAAATGGTAGGCCGGTAAAGCCGTTCAATATCGAGACGTTGCCGCCGCCACAAGGAAACAAAGCTATCGTTGAGCAGATCAAGGAACTTTCGTATCTCACACATGGCAAGGAGAGAGCTATCGTGGAAGAAGAGATTATGAAAAAATATTCGAGTATTAAAAATTAAATAGTATTTATTATGAAATCACCTGAACAGTTTGGAGGGAATGCACAGGAACAGATAAGTGATCCTGAGACCCTTTTGTTTTTAAAGAAGGTAGATAGCCTCAAATATCTCCATATGATGAATCAATTCTGCTTACCTGCTATAGCTGAGGACATGAAGAACATGCTTCTTTACAAAAGACCAGAAGGAACTTTGATCGACATAGTCACACCAAAACTTGATGAGACGAAAGTCGTATGGCAGAAATTACTCGACGAGGGAAAATTACCAGCCGAAACGAGAATCGCACTTGATGATTTCTCAATACAGTCTGATCTGCTTTTGAAGCAGATGGAAGCCGTCAACGAATCACAGGATATGAGTGAACAAGAAAGAGAGAATATACAAAATACGGCACGTTCGGTTATGGAGGCGATGAATCAAATCCTAAAGCTACGACCGGAAGAAGTTTAATTTTTAAAGATATGGAAAATTTTGACTTATCAATACACCATCCAGAAGCAAATAATGAGGACGACGACCGAGAAAGACGTGAAGAACAGTATAAGAAAGCTATTGAAAGCGAACATCACTATGAAATTAGAGAAACAATAGATATCTTTGAAACGCCATTGTTATTTAGGGCGGACACGTCAATTCTTCAGTTTTTGGAAATTGAGAGAAGAGGTGATATAAGGGAAAAGAAAATCACTGAAGAAAATATAAAAGGGAGATCACACATCCCTGATATCCAGAAGGAAGAATCAATGATTTTCATGGAATTGCCGCTTCCTTTTTATACAAGCGGTGATAATACTTTTCCGCTCCATAAGCAAGAAATCATCGACCTGATAAAGAAAGATGACGAAACTTATTTTTCTGATCCAGATGTCAAGGCTTCATTTGAAGAGATGGCAGATATGTGGGTCGAACAATTTCCGAATCTAGATAAGGATTCTATTGTGGATATTCTCTATAAAACTACCTGGTTCGCTTATTCCGGTTTACGTAAAGAGAGTTCTGCTAGAGGAGGATATAGTGAAGATGATATTCATGAGAGACAAAAATTCTTACACGACGTGTTGAATAATGAGGAGTATAGGAAGATATGGCTTGCTGGTCAGAAGATGGATCTCGGGAAAGATATACCAGAAAAAATCAAAGAAGAACTACGACACCATGAGAACTTGTATGGATTGAATTCTCCCCCCTTCATGAAAAAAGGGACATTTTTACTAGACCCAAAGGTTATAAATCTTTCGACCGTACCAGCTTCTCAAGAACATGGTGACTTTTCATTTGAAGTGACCGCGATAAAGAACATACCGGTTGAGGATATAGTTGGATATCTTGAATATTCCCAAGAAGACCATTCGGAAACCATTTCCAATTTACTTAAACTGGCATTGAAAAATGAGGAATCAGAATATGGGGGATTATTTACTAATTTTTTTCTTAGCAATCAAGGTAGAACGTACGGAAATGTCAAAGAATCTATTCTGCATCGTTACGATCTTATTGAGAGTTATAAAAAATCACTCACAGAGGATAATTTGAATGAAGATATACGAGAGTCATATAAAAAATCCCTAGAGAAGCATTCAGAAGAAATGTCTTATGTGCTTGGTTGTGAACTATCCGATGCATCAAGAGAACGTGTAGAAGATATTATAAAAACAGACAAGAATCTTTACAAGAGGTTTTGTAATATACGTCCCGATCTTTTCAACCCACAAGAATTAGACGGACTAACCTTACAGGAAGTTGATACGCAGATAAGAAGAATAGATGTTGAGGCACTAAAGAATCTCTTTCCTTACCAAAATTTCTCTGTAAACGATAGCCTTTTAGATTTTGCAACAAAGATCATGAATGGGCTCGAGAAGTATATAGAAGATAGGTTTAAAGTCGACCCTAAAAGAGTTACAAAAAAGGAATTTGTGGAGATTATAATAAAGCGTCTCGGTATTCCCATCTACAATATTCAAGGAGATCAATTGTGGCCAGAAAAGATGACACATGACAAAATTGCTGGACATAAGAATAAAAATGTTTAATTATGGAACAATTTCCCTCACAGCCGTCAGTTGAATCAGAAGCAAACTATGAAGGAAACGCTACCGAGTTGCTCTTTGGCCGTTTGCATACCGAGAAAATCAGAAAGCAGGTTATTGATCTCCTGTTTCAGGAGGAGCAATCGCGGATTGGCACTTTCATTGAATCACTTGAAACCGACGGTGATGGCAATGTGGTATTTGATGACAGTGGTGAGCCTAAAATTAAGGAGCGTAAGCCTTTTATTCCGCTCACCAGAGAGGAAGTGGAAAAACAGTATGAAGATACTTTGAAAAAGATCGAGTCATCCACCGAGATAGAATTCAATAACGCTCCTCACCATTTACCCACGCAGGAACGGATGATTGTAGGAGCGGTCGCGCCGTGGTCAGGCAAGCCGTTCACACCAAAACAGATGAGTATCATCGAGGCTCACGAGAAAGGTCATGAAATGCGGCCGTATATCGGTGAATTTTTTGAGGAATATTTTCATAAAGGATTTGATTTTGACATTGTTCCGTATGGTGATACAGAAAGCGCCATTTTCAAGAAAGCACTGCCGCCCGAAGAGCAGGAGAAAACTACCGAGGAAATACGCGAAATGTTCTTTGATTATCTCAAATCACCTACCGAGCTAGCCGAGAGAATGTCCCAACTCAAGAATTATTTTGGCATGAAAGGC
>CAZRJE010000019.1:0-6743 GCA_964600335.1 uncultured Candidatus Saccharibacteria bacterium | reverse complement strand
CATTGGCCTCAATCGCACATGGAAAATCAAGGATATGATCGCGGATGTTGCCATAGAGGATAAGGCCGTGATGTCTCTAACGGCCACCGATTGGGAGAGGACAAAAATCGATCAGGCAAAACTCACCGAAGCCCGTGAGATGATCGCTTCGTCTGTCGCCGAATTGCGCGGTCAATTACGAAATTCAATTGTTAGTCATTTGAATGTCGAACGCGAACGTGAATCAACCGATGAACTCGATCCGGACAAACTCGTCGATATGTATATGCAAAGAATGATCGAGGATGGATCGAACGGAAAAGATTATCTAGAGCTTGCAGCATACATGAAGGCTTTGTCTCAACGTCAGGACATAGTAGATACGTCAAAAGTATACCCTACGTTCTTTGCGGATTCCTTTGATGATTGGGTACGAGGTAAAAACATCTTTGCCAATGAAAAAATGACATCGAGCTATGCCTGGAATCATACCCTGCGGACGAAAGAAAAGATTGAAAGCCAGCCTGCAAGAATGGAGGAGCGTCTGATGCGGGATATTTTAGCATCAGAAGACGAGACCAATGCTGGAGTATACCGTGAAGAATTGGAGCCACAAGTAAGCGATGCTGTATTTGTTTTGCGAAAGAAAGGCTATGATACCTTCCAATCGGGTTTCGATGACCTCGCTGACGGTTCACAATTCCTTGATTTTAATCTGGAAGAGAATATGCATGATCCTGATACACTGAAAGCAGTATTTGAAGACGAGCAGGTCAAAAACCTATTGGAAAAAGATCACGTCCACGCCGAGGCAAAAATCTTTAAGGATAGACTGACTCTTGCATTTACCCCAGAAAATCCGCATATGACCCTTGAGGAGTGGAAGAAGGTTTTTGATTCCTTTGCAGAAACATTGCCCGATAGAGGTCAATCCGCCCCACCACCAACTCGACTTGGATCGTATGAGACATTTTTAGAGAGACAGAAGAAACTTCGAAGTGGAGAAAAAACCTATCTTGGATACGGACTTGAGTTTGATGGGAAGAGCGTTTTCAAAAGACGCTAAAAACTATTTAATATCTTTCACTATATAATCGAATTCATTTTTTCAAATTCCTCTGCACGCTCATCGCTATATCCTGGTCCAGATTTATCGATTTCAAATCTGCTCCTGATGAAAGAAAAGTCTCTTATATTCAAAAGTTTTTCTGATATCCTATCAATTTCCTCATGTTCAAATAAACCATCGACTAATTTTTTAGGTATCCCTGACAATCCATAGAATGCTCCTGCTAGTTGTCCGCACACTGCTCCTATCGTATCGGCGTCTCCACCAAGATTCACGGCCTTCAGCACCGCCTGTTCAAATGTTTCTGTTGTTAGAAATGCCCATAGGGCAGCTTCAATCGTATCGACGACATAACCAGTAGGTTTTATGTCTTCGATGTTTTTGCCTAAGACATTTTTCCATGACTCAATTATCTTGTTATTTTGGAGGGTGTTATCAATGAGGTTTATTATTTTCTGCTTAGCCTCGGGTTCGGTGGCAGCGATGTACAAAAATGCTCCAAAGAGCGCAGTCGCTTGTTCTGCGACGTGAGATAGGTGAGTTTCTCTTGCACTGATCATGCAATAGCGTTCGTTCGAGTATATATTTTTACCGCTTACAATTGCAGCAATCACTACTGGGGCAAGTCTCATGATGCAGCCGTTCCCGGCGGCCTCAATATACTTCTCGTCACTTGAAACTATCGGATTTTGTTTATACCTGCTTATAGCCTTACTTACCTGATTGCCGACATCAAAACATTTTCCTGTCGAGCTTCGATATCCTTTGCTCACCCATGCCGTGTATTTATCCATGACATCAAAAGAATCGTACCCTCCTTTCTCAATTATGCTGTCTGCAAGGCAGAGAGCCATTGAAGTATCGTCCGTCCAATATCCTGCAGGCAAGTTGAAAGGACCACCTTCACGATAACCTACCACTTCCTCAAAGCGACCTCTTGTTTTGAATTCTACAGGCATTCCAAGCGCATCACCAATGGCGAGACCCGCCAACATTCCGCAGAGCTTGTCTTTTCGATCAACGAATGATTTTTCATCTAACATAATTATTTATGTTAACTATCCTATCACCCTGTACATATATGATCTCGGTATCACCCAACCGAGTGACTTCATCTCCCTTTTTCGGATAGGTGTGGCCGTGAAAAAAATACTTAGGCCTCTTTTCTAGTACGTAAGTTCTGAGTGCTTCAAATCCGACATGGGCGACATCGTCTTCGTCATTGATTCCCTTGGGTGGTGAGTGTGAGAGAAATATATCGACGTAAGGAAAGTCTTTTAGAAGCTCTCTAGCTTGGTCTTGTGTATACATTTTGGCATACTCGTCATCCTTATATTTATTTGATCCCTCGAAACCGCCAAAGATCAGCCCACCAAATTCAAAGGTTTGGAGATGCATATTTTGGATACCAAGATCATTGAAATAGGTGCCAGAGCAGTGATTGCCGTAAACACCAAGTTTTGGAACGTCGATACTTTTAAGCTCAGCAATCTGCTGATATTCTAAATCACCAAGGGTTACGATCAAATCGATATTTTCCTTAGTGACAAGATCCTTCAATCCTTTGCGTGGTGGACGATCTGCTATAGCAAGAATTTTCATCTGATTGGAGTTTGTTATTTAACCCAATCTCGCTTTGATTCCTGATTGATCTTCTTTTCGACCTCGTCATTTTTCTTTCTGTATTCGAGTTTAATATCATCGATCTTTAAGTTCATTTCATCCTGTAGTTGGGATCGCTGGACATCGTCGGTCACGCCCTTCATCTTACCTTCATATTCAGTCTGGACTGCGGTAATTTTGTCCCATTCCTCAGTACTATTTTTCTTTATATCAGGTTTGTATTTTTCCCATACATCTTTCCTGAGTTTCTCATCGGCCGCGACCTGCGCTTTTACTTCCGCTCGTGATTCGGCGTCCTCTCTTGCCCATTGTTCTTTCCGAGTCTCACCCATCTGATCGCGTACTGCATCTCGCGTAACCCGTTCAACAGTTACAGGATTATAGATGTCTTTATACTGTGTTTCTATATAATCAGCCGCATCAGATGCAACTCGCTCACGATCTTCTCCATTAAAGACCTTGTCCTCTGTTATGGCTGGGTTCAGCTTCAGTTCTTTTAAATTGAGTGTAAACATATTTTTATAAATTTATTGATAATTTTTTTGTTTGCTTGCCAAATCCGTGTATGTATGCACCGTTTCAACAAGTTTCAATTTTATGCTATGATTATACCACATAATATGGAAAAACTTGAACAACCCACAGCTAAACAGGAGATTTCACCAGCCGAAGCCCTGAAGACAAAGGCGAGTAATAAGATAAACGAGGATATTGCGTATGCTCGAAAACGCATGGAAGAAACTGATTTGTCAGACGATTTTGTCCTGGTTTCAAAATTGGATGTTCCGCATCTGCAAGAGGAGCAGGAAAGGATAACCAAATACGAGCGTGAATTAAAAGAAATCGAGGCTGGCACTATCAATCCTGAATATGTACTATTCAACCATAGTGATACCGACGAAAAATTATCATTGATGTCGGAAAAGATACCATCTGATTCCGAACTCGCCGGTATTTTAAAGAGTAGTTCGGAGGTGGAGTCGTTGCCTGTAGAGGAGGCTGATTTTATCACTAAATACCAAAGCGACCTGAACAAATTGCGTGATATAACAGTCCGACATAGAGAAGTCGAAAAAGAAATGAAAGAGCGCGGAGTTGGTCAAGAGGACGAAGTCTGGTTGCGTTCGGATAGAGATAATTTGGAGCTTGATCTTCGAAAAAGGCGAGACGCTTTCTTTAAGGATATGGATCCGAAGCGTGCAGAAGAATTAAGATCTCTTGGTGTTCGATTTGGAAAGCGAGACGCGTTGCGTAGCCAAGTCATGTCCGGACGTGGGTTCACTGATACTTCCTTCACTCCCTACAAGGTTCAAAAGGGTGATGGGTCGGGACAAGAAGTTCTAAGTTATTATGGTCAGGTTGATAAGCTAAATTCGGATTTTAAAGATGCAGAAGCATCGTATTTTCCGCGAAATCCAGAGAAAGCCGAGACAACTCAAAAACAAGAGCCGAAAAAAGAAGATGCTCCGCTACCGGCAGAAAAAATTGAGTCCCAAGAAGCGAAAAAAGATGTTGAGGCACTTAAAAAAGTGCGAGAGTCACTTGGTATAAACACTCCTTCTCCGGACACTATCCCATCCGAGAAATCAGAAAAGTCATTCATTTCGCCTGAAACTGTAGAGGGTTATAAAAGGACTGTCGAACAGATGTCGGATTATTTCCGATCGCTTGATCGGGTACTTCGCAACAGAGATGATGAAGGTCTATCTGAACTCATTAATGACAATGAAATGGGCCGCATGTCCTCAATAATGAGAAACCTCGGAGAAATGGATATAAAAGAACAGGAGGATTTTGAACAAATTTCAACATCGTTTGCCCGTCTCTATGACAGTGTAGAAACTATAGGCACGTTCCGGTCGAGAAACGTCAAAGAAGATATCGATAGTCTTAAATCTGTCGCCAATGCACTCATGATGGTCGGAGAAAGCACACAAGATGTCGCTCGACAACTGAAAATTATGGAGACTCAAGATGCCCTACAAGCGGCAAAGCAAGCAGATCGGCTTGCCGATGCGCTCTTTGACCGCAGAATGGCCATACTAAGAAGAATGGATCAGGTCGGAGATTATCTTAGACGCTAAGTACATAAGAGTTAAGGCGAGCAATCTTTCGATTGCTCGCCAAGGTTAGAGTTTCTTGTGTGCCCATTTGCACACATCCGCGATGGTTTGAAGCACCTGCTTCAGAAGCCACCGCCCGATTTTGGAGAGCTGCTTGAGCTCCCATGCGACGATCTTCTTGCCTTTGTCCGGTCCTCCCAGAATCATGCCCATTCCAAAGGACATAATCATGATGACCATGACATAGGTAAACAGCAGGCTTAAAGTGTTCATCCAACAGTTAGTATAGCACACTATAACACGGAAGTCAATATCTGCGTATAGGTTCAATAGCTTCGCACCACTTTGGTGAAGTATCATCAAAGTCATGCCATACACATCAAACAAACACATATCAAAAATTAGAAGAGACGCGGCTCGCTTGGTTTTCAAAGGTTGGAGCGCTCGAAAGGTCGGTCGGCATTTCGGATACCATCACACCGCAGTCATGAGATGGGTCAAGGAAGCAAAGAAGATCGGAGATGTCCCGATTCTAACTCGGTCATCAAAACCTCATTCACACGCTAAACAGTTACCACCTAAATTGGTACAGAAAATTATTGAAAAAAGAAAAGCTCACAACAGATACGCAGAAGTCTTGTACCACGAGCTCAAAAATGAAGGCATCATTGTTTCTTTGTCTTCAATCAAAAGAACTTTGGATCGAAACTACCTGACCAAAAAGAAGAGTCCTTGGAAACGGTATCACCCACACCAAGAGCGTCCGTATCCTCTTAAATCAGGCGATTTGGTGCAAATTGACACCATACACCTAATGACTGGAGAGAAGACCCGAATCTACATATTTGTTCTAATCGATGTGTACTCGAGGTGGGCGTATGCCAAATGTTACGAAAAAATGAGTAGTCGAATTGCACTAAATTTTGTGAGAGAAGCGCAGAAGCATGCAGTATTCAATTTCAACATGCTCCAATCTGATCACGGACCTGAATTCGGAGATTGGTTCGTGACACAGATACAAAAGAATCATCGTTACACGAGAATTGGAAAACCAAACGACAATGCGCACATCGAGAGACTCAACAGAACACTGCAGGAAGAGTGTACCGACAAAGTTTTGAGAAATGTTTCCTCAATCAATTGCGCTTTGCGGAAATATCTGAAATACTACAATCATGAACGCCTTCACACCGGAATTAACTTTCTTATTCCAATGCAAGTGGTGCGAAGCTATTGAATACTAAACGTATCTGTCTAGGTTCGCCTCATATCCCAATATCCGGATACTGCGGCGGCAAGTCGTAATCGGAATCATGATATTCATCGTCATAATGATCCTCGGGTGGTCGTATGATATGCCGTTTCTCTTTGGCGATAGTGAGAGCAAGTGCGTCGGGTATTGATGTGTCGATGCCGTCATCTTGTAATTCCTCTCTATCAATGATGTTCCTCTTGCCATTCAGGTCGGTATAAATGATGTACAAGAGATCATCGAACTTGTGCTGTCCAACAAGCCTCCCTCCTTGCTGTATCCACCCTGCAAGCTTGGAATACCCCTTGGCCCACGTGTCGGCATAGAGGTTGTTCGGATCGGTCTCATGCATGAATATGCCGTATTTCTGCCTATGCCCATATTTCTTCAAAATGAAGTGTCCGTGGGCATACCTAGTGACATATTCGGCCAAAGCCCTGCCTGTATCATCCTTGTTAAAAAAGATATTTTCATCAGAGAGAGGTACCTCATGACGTAATGCCAACTCAACAATCTTTCGTGCAATAGCATCCAGATTTCCGATCATGTCGTGATACACGATCTCTGCCGCATTGTCGGATCGAAAGATGATCGTCGTATGTCTCTGGCTTCCATGAGCAACCGATATGCCCAGTCGTTTCTCTCCAACATGCGGCAGTCCTTCGTGGTAGCTTGCCATCAACATCGGCTCGGTGAACAGCTCATGATATCCCTTCGGGATGTTTGATTCCTGGGCAATCACGCCCGAAACAAGAAT
>CAZRJE010000018.1:10693-11752 GCA_964600335.1 uncultured Candidatus Saccharibacteria bacterium | reverse complement strand
TCTTCAAAGCCTACAATCAAAATAGGTGTAACACTGCCGCTCACTGGTAATCTTGCTTCATTAGGCCAGAGTTCAAAAGACTCACTAGAATTGGCGATGAATAAACTAAATAAGTCTAAATTAAGATATAATTACAAATTGATTATCGAGGACGATCAATTTAAACCAATCGTTGGTTCAACAAATACACAGAAATTAATCAATGTTGATAAGGTTAGTGCGCTTCTATCTTTTGGCTCACCGGTTGGTAATGCAGTTACATCAATATCAGAAAAATATTCAATTCCTCATATAAATGGGTTTGCATCGGATCCGAATGTTGCAAATGGAAAGTTTAGTTACATTCACTATACTCCAGCCAAAGAAGATGTTGATCTCTTTATCAAAGTATTACAAAAGAAAAATATTCAAAGAATCACAATCCTTGAGCAGGCAAATAATCCAGGATCCAAGTCTATAATAGATGAATTAAAATTAAAGACCTCAATAACTAATATTAAGATAGATGAGATTATTTCTGTGAATGGCGGGGATAGAGATTTTAGAACTATATTGAGTAAATTACGTGATAGCAAGACTCAACTACTTGTCTTAATTATTACAACCCCAGAGTTGGAAATATTCACAAAACAATTTTACGATTTCAAGATAAAAATACCAATAACAAGTATTGAAGCATTTGAGTTTTCAGACCAGTTACAATTGTTTGAGGGAAATTGGTATATAAACGGAGCAGATCCCGAAACGTGGTTCATTAATGATTTTAAAGATCAATATCATTATAATCCTAAATTCGGTGCAGCAAATATGTATGACGCACTCTTTATCATAGTTAACTCAATTGAAAAAGCTGGGGATGGCAAAGATATTCCAGATTATATGGCTATCAATCGTGAAATAGGAACATTGAAGAATTTCGATGGAGCATTGGGCGAAAATCTATCGATGGGAGAAAATCACATGATAAATTCTAAGGCGGTCGTAAGAATAATAAAAGACGGACAACCAATCACTATCAAGTATTAATCGATCCTTTACGGGAGGTCGCACCTCCTCGAG
>CAZRJE010000018.1:0-10593 GCA_964600335.1 uncultured Candidatus Saccharibacteria bacterium | reverse complement strand
ACCAATCACTATCAAGTATTAATCGATCCTTTACGGGAGGTCGCACCTCCTCGAGGGGTTGGGAGGTCGCACCTCCTTCAAGCAATATGCTACAATATCGTCATGAAAGAAATCGACAAACAGCCATACAAGGGGGTGCGAGACTTTATGCCTCAAGATATGACCGTTCAAAATCATATATTCTCTATCTGGAGAGATATATGTGCAAAATATGGTTATGAAGAATACAATGCTTCAGTTCTAGAACCAGCTGAACTATACAAAGCAAAAAGTGGTGAAGAAATAGTAAATGAACAGACTTATACTTTTATCGATAGAGGTGATCGCGAGGTGACACTACGTCCAGAAATGACACCAACACTCGCAAGAATGATTTCTGCTCACAAGAGAGAGCTGATCTTTCCTGTTCGCTGGTTTTCAATACCAAATGTCTTTCGTTACGAACAGCCTCAGAGAGGAAGACTGAGGGAACACTGGCAATTGAACGTGGATATCATGGGTATAAAGTCTTCTTCTGCTGAAATTGAAGTTATAAATATGGCATATGACATTACAAAGGCATATGGCCTCAAAGATGTAGATTTTGAAATTCGTCTTAACAATAGAAAGATTACAAACTATATATTCAGTACATATCTCAGTTTGAATGAAGAACAATCTCACAAACTTGGCAAAATCATTGATCGAAAACAAAAGATGGACAGTGAATCATTCGACGAGTCATGCAAAGACATATTGCATGATGAGGAAAAAGTTCAAAAATTAAAGCTTATTCTAAATTCAAAAAATTTCCAAGAATTCGCAAGTCATTTCAAGACTACAGAACAAGAAGAGTCTGGTTTTTCAGAGATTAGACAAGTGATCGAAGGTCTCTCAGCATTAAATATAAACAATGTTCGATTTGATCAGACACTTATGAGGGGTTTTGATTATTATACTGGCACAGTTTTTGAGATATTTGACTTGAATCCAAGCAATAGACGCTCAGTATTTGGTGGAGGTAGATATGATGAACTCGGAAAGATCTTCGGTGAAGAAAGTGTCCCAGCATTTGGCTTTGGCGCAGGAGATGTAATAGCTCGTGATCTACTCGAAACGTATTCGATGATACCAAAACACAATAAAGAAAATACTGTATCTATCGTATCTGTTTCAAATGAAGTTATTCCATACTGCTTTGAATTAGCACAGAGATTGAGACAGTCAAATATCAATATTCTTATTGATTTTTCTGATAAAAAAATCGGCGATAAGATATCTTCAGCGTTCAAAAGAGGAATAAGGAAATGTATCACTATAGGCGACAATGAAGTAAAATCGGGAATTTTACCTGTAAAGGATCTTTCTCTTAATAAAGAAGAGAAAATCAGTGAGGATCAAATTACGAATTATCTATTGAATAAAATATGATTTTGGAAAATATACTATATTCTCTACTTATAGGCATAATACCGTCTATGATTTGGTTATTTTTTTGGCTGAAAGAAGACAGAATACACCCAGAGCCAAGAAAATTAATCGCTTATGCATTCTTTTTGGGTTGTGTTGCCATCGTTCCTTCTGCAATATTTGAAGCAAATATAGCAGGACTCAATTTCGATGATACTCACAAATACATGTATTGGGCAGCGATCGAAGAAATAGTGAAATTCACTTTGCTTGCCCTATTTATTATTCCAAAGAAAGATGTCGATGAACCAATAGACGGCATGATATACGCCATTACTCTCGCTCTTGGCTTTGCTGCTATAGAAAATTCCCTATTTGTATTAAATCATTTGAGCACTCAATCATTAGGTTCGGGAATCATGACAGGATCTATGCGTTTTATCGGGGCAAGTTTAGTCCATGTTATAAGTTCAGCATTTGTAGGCTTTGGATTTGGACTTATGTTCTATAGAAAGCAAATCTGGAAAACTATTGTGACATGTATAACATTGTTAGGGGCAATAATTTTTCACACAGTATTCAATCTATCCATAATCGATAAAGCAAATAGCGGTGTACTCGAAGTATTTGCTTGGGTTTGGGTCGCGGTTGTCGTACTCATTATTCTCTTTGAAGAAATAAAAGCTGTTAGGCCGAAAATCAGTGTGAATAATCCACAACCTCAATAAATGACAAATATTTTCTGGTATAATGATATAAATAATAAAAAAATATGAGTAAAGAAAAAAGATCTTTTTTTGAAAGACTAACAGGTTCGGTGAGAATCGAAGAACCGGTCGAAGAACAACCGACAAAACGTAGTTCCGCTCAATTGCAATCTTGGATTGACGCTGAAACCGAAGATGAAGGTGAACTCACAGTAGACGTATATCAGACAAGTGACAGTATTGTCATAAAGAGTATGATAGCTGGTGTTCGCCCAGAAGATTTGGATATCACTATCAGTCGCGATATGGTTACTATTCGCGGAAAAAGAGAAGAAGAAAAAGTCTCAAATGAAGATGATTATTTTGTCCGCGAATTGTATTGGGGTACTTTTTCAAGGACTATAGAATTACCTGAAGAAATAGACGTCGATGAAGCTGAAGCTATAGAAAAACACGGTCTTTTGATATTGAAACTTCCAAAACTCGACAAAAGAAGACAATCAAAACTTAAAGTAAAGACTGGATAAAACTTAATTCATAAAACAAAGCCGCCTGTCGAAAGGCGGCTGAGTATGTTTGGGAAAACTCATGCGTGAGTCGATTGAGCGCGAACCGACTCATGGTCAGTAGTCTCATCACGATGAGAGGCTTCTCCTGTCGGCGACCAGACGTGTTCACATTCCATACATTGTAAGTGATCATCCCCAAAATCAACTTCACCTTCAAGATATCCCGAATTGGGGACTGGAACAACATCACAAGATCCACACTTGACGCACTTGACGCGCGTCGCTTGAATGAACGATCCCCAAAACAAGAAGACAAGGACAGATCCAAACAGAATGAACAAAAAACCGATGAGACACATTGCGATTGTACTCATACTTTTGATGCTGATTTTTTCAGTTTCTCCTATGTACCAAAATACCACAATTCGATTTTTTTGTCTATGTAAATGTAAATGTAAAATTATAAAACAAAATCACACAGAAACATTTCATTATTAGTCGTAATCTATAATGACGATATGTCTTTCATCTCAACAGTCCCCGTCCTCCTGTCTTTTATTTCGACTTTATTTCCATCTTTCAAAGTTTTTTCACTTATGACTATGCGAGTCGTAATACCCATGAGATCCGAATCATTAAACTTTTCTCCAGCACTCAAGTCACGGTCATCAAATAAAACACTATAACCTTTTTGAATCAAAGTCTCGTAAAGCTTTTTGGCCTCATTGTAAATCTTCCCTTCTTTATCTTTTATATAAACCAAATGATATTTAAACGGTGAAATATTTTCAGGCCAAATGAGACCCTTTTCATCTGAATGAAGTTCGGCTATTACTCCCATCACTCGACTTGGACCAATACCATATGAACCCATATATACTGGCTTTGATATTCCTGACTCATCGTTAAAATGGAGTCCGATAGCCTCTGAAAATTTTGTTCCAAGTGTAAATATATTACCAACTTCAATAGCTTTCATCTCACTGAGTTCGTCTCTATTCAGGGATAAACTTTTGAGCACCTCATCATTAAAAACTTCTTTATTTATTGCAATTCTCTTTGATTTGTCGACATATATGATATCTTCACCCGCATCAGAAATAGTCTGAAACTCATGAGAAAATTGAGAAAATGAACCACCACTTGCAAAAGTCACATATGTCTCCCCGCCTATTCCAAGTTTATCAAATATACGAATGTATGCCTTTTTTACTTCTTCATACAATGACTCATGCTCTGCATTATCTTTTGAAAACGTATAGAGATCTTTCATGAGAAATTCTCTGCCTCTCATGATACCTGACTTTGCTCTAGCTTCATTTCTGAATTTTGTCTGAAATTGATAGACGGACTTTGGAAGATCTTTCCATGAAGAAATATTATCTTTCATTATTCTCGTAAGTGGCTCTTCGTGGGTAAAACCAAGTCCTGCTTCACCAGCATTTCTGACTTGAGTCTTAAACCAATTGTCGACAACTTCATCACTCCATCTACCAGACAATTCCCAGACGCTTCTATCTTGAAGAGCAGAAAGAAATACTTCTTGACCACCAATATCATTCATCTCCTTGCGAATAATTGAGACAATATTGTTTAGAACCATAAGTCCAAGTGGTAAGAATGAATACACACCTGCCATTTCTTTGTATATATAGCCGGCACGAATCAAGAGATCTGCATTCTTGGCAATTTCATCCTTTGGAGATTCTCGTCTTGTCTTTGTAAATAATTTTGATTGAAGCATATTATTTGAATAGTTTAATTATATCTTTTATACTGACAATTACCATAAGGATCATGAGGAGAACAAAGCCAAAAGCATTTACAATATTTTGAAACTTTGCATGTATTTGCCTTCTCACGATACTCTCTATAGCAACAAACAATATTCTACCGCCATCAAGAGCAGGAAATGGTAATAGATTTATTATTCCTAAATTTATAGATATGAGAGCAATGATAATAATAAATGTAGATACACCTCTTTCACCCGCCATATGAACGACTTTTGCAATACCGACTGGACCTGATACTTGGTCTAAATCTGCTTTACCAAATATCAGATCATGAAAGAAACCATAAAGACTGAGTACGGTTTCTTTTATCATAAATGATGTATGTATGACACCTTGTTTTATTGAAGCAAACACGGGTAATCTCAAATCAACCACCTCATTCATGGCAATACCTATAGCGTATTTATCTTCGATGAGACCTTGTTTTGCTCTGAGCCTTATGATCTTTGATTCTGATTCTGTGTCTTCTTTAAATCTAAACTCCAGTTCTTTTCCTTTACTTTCATTTATTGCTCTCTGAATATTTGACACTTTATCTTCAGTATTTTGATTTGACAGTGAAGAAAGTTGCTCGAGAATATAACCCACTTTGATACCTGCCCTGTCTGCTGGTGAATCAGGGACGACTTCTGTAATCAATATTCTCTGATTCTTAAAACGGCTAGAATAATCACTAAAATCACTAGGTGAGGCAGTAAAACCGATCATAAAACTCACGATATACAATATATATGCAAATATAAAATTAAAGAGTACTCCTCCAAATAAAATCAAAAATTGTTTGAAACGATTCTGATATGTAAATATTCGAGATTTATCGAGACCTTCAGGGATAGGATCATTTGGATTTTCGCCGACAATCTTCACATATCCACCGAGAGGAAATAAATTTATTCTATACAGAGTCTCACCTTTCCTTTTATTAAATATTTTCGGGCCGAAACCAATCGCAAATTCATCGACTTTTACTCCACACCATTTTGCAAAAAGAAAATGACCTAATTCGTGGACAAATACCAAAACTGCGATAACAAACAAAAATTCAATGATCGTGGCAATTAATATCATATCTTTAACCTAACAATTCTTTTTCCTTCTTTTCAAAAGTCTGATCAAGCTTTTTGTTAGCTTCATCTACGATCTTTTGCATATCACCCTTAAATCTAAATATATCATCCTTTCCAAATCCTCCAGACTTTTCTTTTGAATCAATGTCTTTTTGAGTATCATCTCGATATTTTCTAACATTCTTTTTTGCTTCTTCGAGCTTTGCTTTTGCTGATTTTACTATCTCTTGTCTCCTGTCTTGAGTCAATTCTGGGAAATTTATTCTCAAACCCTGATCATCTACAGCGACTGATAGACCCAGATTGGCAGCGGTAATCGCTTTTTCTATGGCTTTAACCTGAGATTTGTCCCAAGGACTCACTCTCAAAGATCTTGGGCCATCAAGTTGAATACTTGCCACTTCTTTGACTGACATAAAAGCGCCAAATGCTTCGACTTTGACTTGGTCCAATATAGATGGACTCGCTTGTCCTGTACGTATCTGAGAAAATTCTTTTTGTAACCATTCATGGACACTATCTACACTCTTTTTGAATTGTGTGAAATTGTATTGCATGGACTGATTATAGCATAATAGCTATATTCTCCAAGAGCATTTTTGTACTAGCACCACGATCTCCAATATATCTTCTGAGGAGACAAAAAGACTTCAAAATATCAATCCTTTTATCTTCATTTATCTTTTTATCTTCGTGTATTTTCTTTTCAAGACTATCTATTCGGTCGAAAAATTCAATTTTAGACAATTTGCCATCCTCATAATCTTTAAGGATTTTTTGAATATCTTTTTGATTCATGGATTAAGAATAATACCCTATGATACGAATTCTAGTAAAGAATCCGTCACCACTCGACAGAGCTGTCGGTGTTGAAGCTTTGACTTTCCACTGAAATGATCCATCTGAAGCAAGTGGAAATACTCCTTGATTTGACCAAGCAGGAAAATCACCTCCTCCCGCAGCAGCAACAGAAAGCAACAATAAAGCTGGACTCGAAGAATCTTTTCTCAGGAGAATCTTTGAAGACAAATCGCCATTCTCAGGATTTGATGAGTCTATTGTCACTGTTCCGTTTGGACCGGAGAGGGTCGCTTCTGCTTCAACAATGATAGCTTTTGCCCCAGAAGGAACCCCCGCGCTCAAAGCACTTGTTGTATACCAAGGTATAGAAGAAGTTATTGCTGATGTATTGTAAAAGACTACATTTGGTGTCGAAAGAAATACTGGACCTCCCGAACTAGCACCAGTTTGCCATGAAGCATTTCCGTTTGCATCAGAGGTTAATACTTTTCCTACCGCTTGATGACTATCGACATATTGAAATGTGGCGGGACTCGATACAGAGCCAAGCGTTATATTGTTTGTAGCAACCAAACCAACCGAACCTATGACTCCATTTATATCGAGAGTTAGTCCTGTCAAAGGAGTAGTAGATTTACCGACAGACAGATTTCCACTTTTAGCTTGAGCTGATGAACCAGCGTTTATTGGAGCATCAACATTACCATTTGGTGGTGTACTCGGAGCAGCAGTCCAAGCTGCAAAAGCTGAAAGAGCAAAACCTCCGACCAGCACACCGACCAACATTGATATTTTACTTAAATTTTTATTCATATTATTTTGAACTTTGATAAATCTTATTAATATTATCTATTAAATTTTGCTTATCCATATCATTCAATTTCTTTCTCTTCAAATTACTTTTACTAATTGACGATATTATATTTGCCCTCTCCTCTGAATTCAAAAGAACAGAGTTCGTATTTGTAGTAGATATTTTCTCTGCCAATTTTTCATTTTGCGTTCTCCTATCTATGGTCTGGACTACATTATTATAAGGAATACTTTGAATTTCCTTATTTTTCGTATAAGCAAGAAAAGCAAATATAACTGCCAGTATCAAAGCTACTATTGCTGCTATTTCGAGTTTTATAGGCACATGAAAATTGTGATCTTCCACACCTAGATTATAGCTTATATATAGTATTTAGTATTTACTTTTCCACAACTATCTCTTTCTTATGATAGATCTCTTGTATACATCTATATGATTTAGAGCGATTCCTGTACCATTTGCCACACAAAACAGTGGGTCTTTTGCGATTTGAGCTTTTACACCCGTCTTTCTATATACAAGTTCAGCGAAATTTCTAAGTAGAGACGAACCGCCCGTCATTGTGATTCCTCTATCAATAATATCTGCTGCAAGTTCAGGTGGTGTATCTTGCAGTACAGTCTTCATCGCCATAATCATATCTTTCAATTCTTTATTTATAGCTTTTACAATATCATTTGTCTTGATCTCAGCCGAACGTGGCAAACCTGTTACAAAATCTCTACCCTTTACAATCATAGAGAGTTCTTCTTCGAGAGGTATTGCAGAACCGATTTTGATTTTCAATTCTTCTGCCATATGTTCACCGATAGCAAGATTGAAAGTCTTTTTGACATAATCAGCGATTGCACCATCCATCTTATTCCCAGCACACTTCACAGACGTAGAAGAGACTATACCGCCAAGAGATATGACCGCAACATCTATGGTACCCCCACCAATATCCACAACCATATGACCATATGGCTCATGAATGGGAATTCCAGCACCAATAGCTGCAAGAATTGGTTCTTTTACTACAAAAGCATTTCTAGCTCCCGCTTTGATAGCAGCTTCGATCACAGCACGTCTCTCGGTCGAAGTGACACCTGCAGGCACTGATATCATAACCTCTGGCTTAAAGAAATTGTATTTACCGAGAGCTTTGTCTATGAAATATCGAAGCATTGCTTCTGTGACTCGATAGTCTGCGATGACTCCATCCTTGAGTGGTCTATATGCGATGATAGTATCAGGAGTCCTGCCGACCATCTCTTTTGCTTCATTACCTACAGCTAAAACTTTTTTATCATCAAGAGAGATCGCAACCACAGAAGGTTCATTGAGAACTATCCCCTTTTGAGGAATAAAGACTAGGGTATTTGCGGTACCTAGGTCAATGCCTAATTTGGGAAATAAAAAATTCATATTTGAAATCTAGCACAAATAAATGCGAAAACAACTAGCCGAGTCTCTGTATCTTTGCCCCAATTTTTGAAAGCTTTCCTACTATATCTTCATAACCCCTATCAACTAGCTTAATATTTGAAATTTCCGTATCACCCTTTGCACAAAGAGCTCCGAGTATTACTGCAAAGCCAGCACGAATATCCTTTACTTCGATGGGATTTTCTGGGGCTACAAATTGTTTGACACCATGTACGTTGATTTCTCTAGGATTTAAAATATCGATTTTCGCTCCCATCGAAATGAGGTCGTTTACGTATTTAAATCGTGATTCGTATATAGTTTCAAAGACTCGAGAATCACCATTCGCCAAAGATAGATACGTGACTATCGGTGCTTGGAGATCTGTCGGAAATCCTGGATATTCATGAGTTCGAATGTCGAATGGTTGAATATCTTTACTCGCAGAGACGATACAATCCGAAAGTTCTCCATTTGATCTAAATGAAAGTTGAGCGCCAGACTTTAGCAATACTTGAGTCAATGAATCAAGATGGTCACTATTTATACCCTTTATTTCAACAGTCTTTCCACAGAGTGCTCCCAATATCATATAACTCCCAGCCTCGATTCTGTCAGGAATAGTTTTTGATGGATTTTTTGCCTTCAACAATGCTCCACCTTCAATCACAATCGTTGTTGTTCCGAGTCCTTTTATATTTGCTCCATTTGATATCAAGAATTCACCCAAGCTCACAATCTCAGGCTCTAGAGCACAATTTTTTAATACAGTTTGTCCTTTGGCCAAAACAGCCGACATCATGATAGTCTCTGTGGCTCCGACTGATTGCAATGGAAAAAATATTTGAGTGCCGGTAAGACCATCTCTTGATTCTATAATAAAATTCTGACCATCATACTCTACTGTCGCTCCCATCTTCTCAAATGAATTCAAAAAAAGATCGATAGGTCGAGCCCCAATGACACAACCCCCAGGAGATGGAAATACAACTCTCTTAAATCGGGCAAGTAATGGTCCTGTGAGTACAACAGACGCTCTCATATTTGTTGCCAATTCTTTGTCCAATACCTTATCCTTATCAATATTCGATGTATCTATAAAGATAGTATTCTGCTCCCAACGAGTCTTGGCACCAAGTCCCAACAATAACTTTTCCAAATTTAATATATCAGTAGTTTTCGGTACATTTTGAATTTCTATTTCTCCGTCAAATAAAATAGAACTCGCCATAGTTTTGAGAGATGCATTTTTTGCACCCTGAATATAAATCTCGCCCTCGAGGATATTGAAACGCTCCAAACCATGAATTATGAGTTTATCTTGCATTAAAATAGTTTACTACAAATGGTTTGACTAAGCGAGGTTGGTCCTGGAGGTTGGTCCTGGAGGTTGGTCCTAGAATTTAATAAAATTTTAGAAATTTTAGAATTAGCAAAGAATAAATCTTTTATGAAATAGAAAAGGCCAGGGAACGAATGTCCCCTGGCCCAATGAGCTTCCCACAAGTCAGTGTGAGATGTTCATCGCAACGAGCGACGAACTCCGTCTTCCCTCGGTTGACAGCGACCTGCTGTCGAGAGAAATTCGACGGATAGAATGCGGGCTTTCCGCTTCTCTCACCACAATTTGACAATTATTGTGTGTTTTGCGAGAGATGTCAGACATGCTTTGCTCGAGCTTAGTCTGACTCTGTGGTTGCGCCAGCGGCATCGGCAGTGATGCCCGCTGGCGCGGAAGGACCGCCACGTAGGCACAATTCGGGTTTCAGTGGCTGATCACATTACCAACTAACCACCCCCCCTGCTCGTGCCTACGTGACGGCTTGTATCGTGGTGCAAATTCTAACCGTGCGCCTTTCGACGCCCGTAGTTGCTCCTCTCCAGAGCTTCGCACCACTTCTACTGACAATGGAATACTGCTTATTTAAGGAGCATGGCCCCTTACAGCTGCACGCGGTACAGAGAGCTACCGTGCATATTCCACTGCCCCCACCTTACGTGGGTATCTCACATTTTCCTTAACCTTAACCCGATTTTTTCAGGGAAGATGCGAGAATTCTTGCCCCCCAATCGGGGGAAATTCAAAGATCACTGCCAGTATAG
>CAZRJE010000017.1:0-12171 GCA_964600335.1 uncultured Candidatus Saccharibacteria bacterium | reverse complement strand
GGACACGGCCCTTTGGAGGCTGGTATCTTGGTTCGAGTCCAAGTCCCGCAGCAGATGATCCGTACCCCATAAAGTGGACAATTAAATCGGTGCACATCAAAGTTATCGAGGTGATAGAATAATCGCAACAATGAATAGAAACCGCTCAGCAGGAATAGTGATCAGAGATGAAAAGGCGCTTCTTATTCATCGTTTCAATAAAGGTTATGAATACTGGGTATTTCCTGGTGGTGGCGTAGAAGAAGAGGAGACACCAGAACAGGCAGCAGTTCGAGAAATATATGAAGAGACAATGATTACTGTTATACCTAAAAAATTTCTCTACCATATAAAATGGGATACAGGAGAGGAAAATTTTTTCTATCTTTGCGAATATGTTTCGGGAGAACCACAACTGCATCCTGACTCTATCGAAGTGGAACAGATGAGAAATGGGGAGCAAATATTTGAGCCGGTGTGGGTTGAGATAGAGAGGTTGCCAAGTCTGAAGGTGTATCAGCTTGAAATACGGGATCTTTTCTTAGAGGATTATAAGAATGGTTTTTCTGATGAGAACAAGGAACTTTTTATCAAATTGAATGAGAGACGACATCAATAACTAGTTTAGTTTTTCGTTAAACTCTTTAATTATGGAAGAAGCTTTGAATCAAGAGGTTTCAAGTTATCGATAACACAATGTCCCCCAATTTTCCCATCGACATGTTTTAGGATGTACTTCTTATACTCAGGATGTCCTAGATTTTTGTACCCATCATTATATGATTCATTTGCTTTCGTATAGACCAAATCAAAATCGAGGCTATTCACTTTACAGTAGGTAAATATCGTCTGATCAAGAATTATATTCCTTCCGTAAATGGTGGTATCCCATAGCTTAAGCGCTTCAGTATTCCGAGACGACGGATGGGTATGAGTCTTGATTCCACAATCATTAAAATAGCGCGCAGCTTCTTCTGCTTTCTCTTCCACAAAATATTTCACAAAAGTCATGATACCTTCTCTAAGGTTTGGATGTATACTTCGACAAGGGGAGTGCACAGCAAAAAGTTTCTTAGATGTTCCTACCGGCACAGTTGAGTGAATTATTGCTATTGTTGGAGAAAACCTGCTCTGATATTTTTGAACAACTTCATTAAAACCTGCTTCATAATAAAAGCAAATATGCAGGACTTCATATTTTCTTTCTTCAAAATTGCTTTTGTCTTCCGATGAGTCAATACAATCGGCATCAAGTATGTCTCTAATTGCCGACCCTATTTGCCCAAGTCCTATGACCAGATGCCTTGTATTTTCCATATAGTTTATTTTGTAATTATAATAAAAAAAGCGGATGAGGAACAATTGCTCCTCATCCGCTCAGAGTTACTTTCTGGCCACATGGTTTGGATTACTTGCAGGGTCATAAACTCGCATTTCTCGATTCGCCGAATAGGACCCTTCCGGCTTGAGGTGAAGAACGATCATTTCGCAGTTTTTGGGGTTAGCCAAACTTTCGAAGTATTCGACACTCCAGCCAAACCAGACCATGAGGAAAACTCTCATTTCGAACCCGTGAGTAAGAATCACGATATTTTCAGGAAAATCTTCCTTTGCGAACTCACCACGAAGATTACTTGCAAAGAGCCTGAAGCGTTCTACAAGCTGTGGGCCGCTTTCGCCGTTTGGAAAACGATAGACAAGTACCCCCTCTTTATATCGCGCGATTTCGATTTCGCGTCGATTCTCGACGGTTACATCGCCCCAGTATTGTTTGAGGATAAGTGTTTCCATGGAAAAGCTGTGATGTATATCTTCTGGAAAACGTGACGTCATCAGGTCATACGTCTGACGCAGTCTCAATCCGGGAGAGATATAGAAATGAACTTTCCCTTTTCCAAGAATGTTGGATAGACTGTGACTTACATCGACAGATTGCTTTTCTCCTCTCGGGCTGAGCGCAACATCGAGGTCTGCTGTGTGAGCATATATTGTCTTGTCGACATCTTCCTGTGATTCGGCATGTCGCATTACAACGATCTTTTTTGGATTCACTGGAACCCCCTTTGTTTGTTGTTTCTGATCTGACAGGAGAATACATCATTCTTTGATTTTTGTAAATATTTACGCTATTATGTTTATAATTAACAAAATTAGTAAACTTATGAATAAAATAACAACTATACATCAAAAAAACGTGTTTCCCGAGATGACAGAGGATTCAAGTGTTGAATATACAGATCGAAATACTGGAAAAGCTATTATTATAGATAGTGACGGGAAGATTGGTTTAGTTGGTAATAAACAAAATGATTTCCTGCAGTTACCCGGCGGGGGTATTGATGAGGGTGAAGATATCGGTCAAGGGGTAATAAGAGAGTGTCTTGAAGAGACAGGATGTAATGTTGAATTACAGTCTGAGGTCGGAATTATTGATGATTACAGACCAAGAGACAAGAAACACTGTATTAATTTCTGCTATGTTGTAACCGTTGTGGGAGAGAAAGGGAAAGTGTCTCATACCGACGATGAATCTAATATTGGTATGTACACTAAATGGGTCGATATAAAAACCGCTTTGGAGATCTTTAGAAAGCAAGAAAAGGATCTGAGAGATGGAAAAGTTACTTTCTACAACACCGGATTTAATATCCTAAGGGATTTAAAATTTCTTGAAGATGCCCTTGCAAACAATCTAATACATGAATAGGGATATTATACTTCTTCTGGATTATAGAGATCAATTCTACTTTTCTACTCGGTACAGAGGTGCTTCTGTAAATATCGAGAGGTTAAAAAAATATTTTAGTGATTATAGTATTAATCTAATCCCCAAACATTTTTATGAAATTGACCTGAGGGCAGAGAATTATAAGGACAAATGGATTCTTTACCAGTCATCAGAAGATCCCGGTCTTTCTTACAAAGATTATATTGAGGATATTTTGATCGGTCTAGAGATGCAAGGTGCTCGTTTGATTCCTGATTTTAAATATTTTAGATCTCATCACAATAAAGTATTTATGGAAATACTAAGAGATGTATTGGGGATAAGAGAAATACAAAATATCAAATCAAAAGTATTTGGTACATATGAGGAGTTTGCAAGATCTTGCTATTTAGATAGTGATGATACTTTTGTAATAAAACCAGGTTCAGGTACCAGAAGTCGTGGCGTGGGTCTTCTTAAAACCTGCTCAGATAAAAAGATTCTGCCACGTAGGGTATCAAGGTCATTCACCTTAGATAATTTCAAACTATTTCTTTCAAAAATAAAAACAGGAAAACCATTTACTCCAATGTCCAATAACAGAAAGAAGTTTATTATTCAAGACTTTATACAGGAATTGGGTGGGGACTTCAGAATATTGGTTTACGGGAAAAAGTATTATGTAGTATTTCGCAAAAATAGGAAGAATCATTTTACAGCAAGCGGTAGCGGTAATTTAGATTTTGATGCAGAACTTCCAGATGGACTTTTTGATTATGCAAATATTGTCTATAGGAAACTTAATACTTCATATGTATCGCTTGATATTGGATATAAAGATGGTGAATTCTTTTTGTTTGAATTCCAGTGTCTTTGCCTGGGCCAATATACTCTCGAAAAGTCAAAATTTTATTATATGCAATCTCTGAATGGCAAGTGGAAAAAAGTACAAGAGACACCAGATTTGGAAAGAGAAATTGCTGCAACGGTGTCTGATTATATTGAAAAAAAGATATGTGTGGAGTAATAGGATTTGTTGATAAGAAAAAGAAATTGTCCGCGAGTGAGAGAAAAGTTCTCATGGGTAAGATGTTGGATGAAACAATCTATAGAGGACGGGATGCTTCCGGAATATATGAGAACGATGGAGTAGTTATCGGTCATAATCGTTTGGCGATACTCGATGTATCTGAAAAAGCTAATCAGCCAATGTCAACCGAAGATGGTAATCTGGTAGTCTCTTATAATGGGGAAATATTTAATCATCTTGAGATGAGAGAAGGTCCCTTAAGGTATTTGACTAATTCTGATACCGAAACTTTTTTGTATGCCTATAAAAGACACAGAGACAAAGTTTTTGAGTCCATTAGAGGAATGTTTGCCGTAAGTTTTTACGAACCCTTATTTAACAAGATAACCCTTTCTGTTGATAGTTTTGGTATCAAGCCACTTTACTATTTAAATACTGAAGATTGGTTCGCTTGGTCTTCAGAACTAAAAGTATTCAAACATTTAGAGGGTTTCAATTTTTCAATAAATGAAGAAAGATTGTTTGAGTATGGCGTTTTCAGAGTCATTGCAGGATCAGAGACTATGTTGAAAGGTGTTTGCAAACTAATGCCATCAGAAATAATTGAATATGGTATTAATAGCGATTCTATATCTTTTGATATGTATCATAGTTCTGCAGAAGTTGGTAAAGATAGTCTTGAGGAATTATTAACACAAAGCGTTTCAGAATGTATCTTGTCAGATGTTCCAATTGGGTTTCAGCTTAGTGGAGGTGTAGACTCGAGCCTTATAAGTGTAATAGCAAAAAAGGTTCTAAAACAAAAAGACGTTCACTCTTTTTCAATTGGACTTGATGATCAAAAATGGAATGAGTTTGAATACTCAAGAAAAGTGTCTAAATTGTTAGGTACTACACACCATGAGATTGTTTTTGATCAAGAATATTTTTGTAAAAATTACCCACTTGCTACTTATCATCTCGATGAACCGGTCGCATATCCTAACACTGTACCCATAATGTTACTAAGCAATATCGCTTCAAATCATGTGAAAGTTTTACTAAGCGGTGAAGGAGCAGATGAGCTATTTGGGGGATATAATAGATATAGAAAATTTTTGTCAAAAAGAGATGAGGAATCAATAGTTTATTCAAACAGTTTCTCTACAGAAATAGATGCTCACCAATTTTTTAAGATTGATAATACTGAGGTTAAATATCGAAAACTCATTGTTGATAATGCGATTGAAAAAAGCGTTATGCAAAGACTGGGGAATTATGATTTGCGGACATTTCTCCCGTCTCTGCTCTTGAGACAGGATAAGATGGGCATGGCATCTACTGTGGAAAATCGTTTTCCATTTTTAGATACTCGGTTGGCTAATTTTGCTCTCAGTTTACCTGATTCACAAAAAGTCAGTGATTTGGAAAGTAAGACTATTTTGAAAAATCTTGCGGGGAAATATCTGCCGTCCAATGTTGTTTTCCGTAAAAAGTGTGGATTTGGCCTACCAGTTTCTGAGTGGCTAAGAGACGCAGAAGGATTAGGGAGATATCTCAAAGTTTTTACAGATCCAAAAATAAAAAGAGATTATTTTAATTATCAGAATATAGATAAGTGTATTGATGAGCATCTAAAACAGGAAAAGGATAATTCCGAGATCATATGGATCCTTTTAAGTCTCGAGCTGTGGATGAGAATTTTTATTGATGGTGAAAAACCAGAAGAGACATGGTTTTCTTTATAAGAATAGTTTATATTTTAAGCCATATCTTGGTTCTAGATCGAGACAGTTTCGAGTCCAAGTCCCGCAGCAGTTTAGTTTAGTATCGAAGGATCGAGAGGGGTCACAATAGGAATTGTTTGTATAAAAACAATATTTCAGCTAGTCTTGAGAAAGAAGGAGAATATTTATGTCAAACATAATACAACTCGATGAATTTGGGTATTATGCCAAAAATGTTTTGCAATTTAATAATCTGTGAACAAAAAAGGTCGCCACCACGGCGACCTGCGAAACAGATAAACTTCTAAGCCGGAAATTTGGCTCGACAGATTTCAGTTCGATCAGAACGATGTCTCACGTAGAGAACAAACGGTATCTGCTGTTTCTTCAGATATTCAGCAAACGCATCTGTCATCATAAAAATCTGGTGAACAGTGTATGTGCCTTTGTCTTCATGGTCACGGAAGAGACAACCTTTCTGATAACCACAAGGCGTACCACGTGGTGTGCCGTCATACCAGTAAAGTTTGCAACCGGTGATGTATTCTCCGTTTAGATAAACACTACCGATGCCACCCTCGGTTCCACTTTCTCGGTCGAAACTAACGCAATTCCATCTGTTTCGTTTGTCAACTTCTGTAAGCCATTTTTCAATGAGGCCATGAAGCCACAATAGATATTCTGATTCATCTTTTTCAGACGGAATCTCGAATCTAACATGAGGAGAGAATCGCTTTAATTCAGCCTCTCTTTCGGGAGTCATTGTCGTTTCAAGAAACATAAAATACTTTCTCCATTTTTAGATTACAACACCTTATTCTGATGTGCAATAGCTGATGCTGCTCAGTATTATATGGGAAGTACTAAATCTGGCTCTGTATAAATTGGTAATAAAAGATCACCCAGATTTTCTTGGAGTCATTGCAACTGATTCGTTAATTGCCTGTATAAACGTCATTACATAAAGATTTTAGCGAGTTGATTGTACTAGCAAAAAAGAATTATTCTTAATGCATTTGCTCGAGTCGCGTTCGTATTAAATAAATATTCATAATTTTACTTACCAGACTTGATTAAGTGTAGTTAAGGCACAAGTTGACCACTAGTTATGTAATATGTTTGGATTTCGATGAACCTTAGAATCGTATTTGAATTTATTGTATAATTCATATATTAAATCCTATAAAATATACAATAAATCTTCCGAAAATATGTCAGAGATAGAAGATGATTCAGCCGATTTAATAGTCACGAGTCCTTCATACAATATAGGTACACAATATGGAGATTTTAAGGATCTCATGACAATGGAGGAGTATCAGACAATTTTGAAAGATGTCTTTAGTGAGTGTAATCGAATCTTGAAGAAAAATGGAAAAATAATTGTCGAAGCCGCTGATTCAGTGTTCTCAAATGGGACTTATATGCAGTTGTCAGGTTATATTCAACATTTATTGAAAGACTTAGGATTAAATCTACTTGAGCGCCACTTCAATTTTGCTTTAAGTCAGAATGGTATTGAAGAGCCAGAGCACAACTGGAATATTGACTACACTACCAAAATCAATGCTCACTCAAATTGCCATCAAATAGTTGCGTTTGTAAAAGGTGAAGTGGAACTGAATCCTCAATCAGTAACTATGTACTTTAATTACAAATCTACTCCAGGACATCCATGTCCGACTCCAATGGGAGTTTATAATTTTATATTACAAAGATATTTCGATAAAAATATGATTGTGGTTGATCCATTTATGGGAACGGCAATTTTGGGAACAGAAGCTATACGCAATGGAGGAGTTTTCTATGGATATGAACGGGACAATAAAATTTATAAAATCGCAGAAGATAATCTTTCAAAATAAAACAGGGAAGTTAGACAAAATAACTATGCACACAAAATCAGATTCTTTGTCAGATTCTTTTCTGTTCTAGAAGTGAAGAATGCGGCGATCTTATAATTGAATTTCAATTTCACAATGAGTTTAAACCTGAAATAGGTAAAATTATTTCTCAAATTTACTTGACATATAGCAACAGTGTTGCTATAATAATTCTGTTAGTAACCTGAACATTCACAATCAAAATCAAACATTTGGAAACTGAAAGATGAAAAGATTCGTATTCTTTTTCTTGTTTAGTATCTTTTTGGGCAACATCTTCGCGGCGGATAACAGTCTGTCGGGATTTGTGAGTACTGGTGTTCAATCTGAATACCTTGTCCGGATCGGTACGATCTTTTCCAAGTCCCCGATTCTAGTCAACGTGGTCGAGGTCGACTATGAGGACTATTATTTGGGAATTTGGAACTCGACAGGACTCACAAGGCACCAGTATGGTAGCACCTACGCAGATGAGTGGGATCTCTATGGAGGATGGGCTCACAGCTTCGGTCCGATCAAGCTCGATTTGTCCGGTTCGTACTTCGGGCTTTCGAAGCTTGATCATATTCGAGATGATATGTGGATAGCTGAGCAAGAGATCAGTTATCCCAAGTTCCCATTTTTTCAACCATACGTTCGCTCGCGGTACTTTGGTTCCGTGGATGGTGCTCGGAAACCTGGCTGGTTTGTATTTGGAGGTTTGCGTAAAAACATGTCGTTCGGTCACAGTTTTGCCGAGCGGCCGTTTTCACTCAATCTCGATGCCTCAACAGCCTACGGAGCTGGAGCTCTGCATGACTTCAACGGATTTGTTTATGGCCGGCTTTACGCCAGCTTGGACATTCCACTTTCCAAAAGCATGACCATCGGGCCAAACCTGATTTATCAGGTAGCAGTTCCCGGTCAGCGAAGTGATCCAAATGGTTTCACCGATGGCAACAAGTTTGTCTACGGTTTTAACTTCAGATGGGCGTTTTGATCTGACGTTTCGTGGGGCGCTCGAGCAATCGGACGCCTCTTTTTTATAGTATTTATGATACTTCAGGCTTATGTCGATTTCGAATTAGGCTGATCACGATGGATACTATAAATGCACATTCTGATACAATCCCTCCATAGGAACCCACAAATGAGTCATATATGATCCAAAATAAACTTGCAAAAATTGAGATCCAACGGATTTGTCTCGGGCTGTTTTGCCATTTTGCAATTATTATTGAAGCTACACCAAGAAAACCGAAGACGCTATAAAATCCTGACCATGTTAAATAAGTCATTACTGCTAGTACGAGAAGCGAAAGATATAAAATATAGGATTTTTGTGCCCACGCATGTTTTTCTTTAAATAGAAATATAATTGTGACTATGGCATTCACACCAATCAGAGATGCGCCTGTCAAAGCATGAAGAAACAAAAAGTGTAATATCCAAACAAATAAACTCAAAAGTTGCCAAAGAAGTATTCGACTTTTTGTTCTTGCATGGAAAGAGACTGCAAATATGACAGATGCAATTACGGCTAGGGATTGAACGAATATAAACCACATGAACTAATCATATCACTTTTGTAATAACGTTAATATCAACGTATTTCTTATACATCAATTGTCAGATTCATTCTACCGAGGGCATCCTCTCTTTTTATTTTATTGATAAATATTAGTATTTTCTTTGGAGGAGAAACGAAACAACAAAAGAATTGTTATGACTACCAATGCAATACGTGTAGAAGAAAAGCATATCAATCGTATAGAATATGTGGTTGAGGTGCCTACTATTGGCCCAGAAGAACTTAGAGATTTCCTTGAATCAGCTCAGAGTACTATGGGCGAAGTTGATAGATGGATTCTGAGACAAGAGCCATCACTCAGTGTGACTCAAAGTAGTACTGGCTTTAAGGTGTGCTTCAGATCCCCAACTGATTTTGATCTCAGTAGAAGAATTTTCGACAGGGTGTGGGATTTCAATAGCGCATTGATTGGTGAGACACTTAGTCCTCTACAAGTCCTGTGTCTTCTTTGGGCAATTTGTAAGTTGGAAGAAAATCACATTCTTTTTATGGGTTGCGGTTTAATTTTTCATGTGAACAGCAATATATTTGAAGTGGGAAAATATCGGGGGTGTTTTTTGGATATTGACATGAATGCTGATACCATGAAACCGCGACTTTGCATTAGGCATCATTCATCGCCCATCTACTTTAATCCAACATCATACTACGGTGTGTTGGTTTGCTGATGCTGCTTCCGTGAAGATCATACACCCATCTTGAAATATAGATCGGGTGTATTTTTATTGATATTATTACCTTCATTTAAGTGAAAAAATATCACATGAATAATTATGTGCATCAATACATAACCTGCTATAATGGGTTAATGTCTGTAAACACTGAAAAAATATTAGGTTCGGTAAGTAATTTAGTTGCCCCATATACTGTACCAATATTAATAATGGAATGTGATTTTTTTAATAACTTTAATAAATATGGTGCAGGAGATTTAACTTATTTGTCCAACAGATTTGGTTTTGATGAAAGAGTATTCGATACCGTCTTGCACTATTTAGTTAAGGAGAAGTATTTGGAGAAGAGATTGAAAGATGGTAACCATGTATTTGAACTATCTGATACTTCTAAGGAGTTTTTGCTTAGAGATTCAAAATATGATCTATCTATTTATGTAAGTCTACTTGTTGACGTTCTTCCTCGTAAAATCGGCGCATCAATCATTTCCGCTTTAAAGACTGGGGTTCCAGCAAAGTGGAACGATGGTGGTAGCTGGGAGGAACAAATGAAGAGTGGAGATATATCCAGGACATTTTCTCAAGGAATGATGAGTAGAGGAAAATACTTAATGGATTTATTATCACCAGCACTTCAAAAGATCCTTATCAATAGGAAAAAATTAATCGACGTTGGTGGTTCACTTGGTGATTATTGCGGAAGATTTACCTCTGATTTTGATGATTTAGATTGTACTGTTTTTGATTTAGAAAAAGTCATCATACATGCTAAGGAAAATGTGAGCGCAAAAAATTATCAAAGGATTTCTTTTGTAAGTGGAGATATGTTCAAGGATTCATTTCCAACAGGTTATGACGCCTTCTTTTATTCAAATGCTATTCATGACTGGGACATGAAGCAAAATAAATACTTGTTTGATAAGACTTATAAAGCACTTTCATCTAAAGGGGTAATTATTATTCACGATTGTCATCTTGCTAATGACAAGACTGGTCCTGATTGGGCTGTAGATCACTCACTCTATTTATCAGTATTTACACATGGCAGATATTATTCACGGAAGGAAATAAGTGATTTGCTTTTAGAGGTTGGTTTTAAGAATATTGAAATAATCGAGACTGTTGCTGGAATTTCTGCGATTATTGGTTATAAGAATGAATGCATTTAAAAAAGTATTTTTTTACTAGTATTTAAGTTAAATTGTTTATGACCTTAGTCTCAACTTCAATTGACATGACAAATAAAACTCTCAAATTTACCCCAGAATTAGTACAAAAGATTATGTCCGGTGAAAAAACTTCAACGTGGAGATTGTTTGATGATAAGAATTTAAAAGTTGGTGATAATTTGATATTTATAAATAAACAAACTGGGCAAGAATTCGGTAAAGCAAAGATAACTTCACTGAAAATAAAGACATTGGGAACGCTCACGGACGATGATTGGATTGGTCACGAGAGATTTGCTTCAGAAGAGGAAATGTATAAAACATTTAGACAATATTACGGTAGTAAAGTAAATGAACAATCTGAAGTCAAGATCCTGACATTTGAATTTGTAAAATAGATTTATGTTTTGTGATAGACTGATGAGAATCAATTTGAAAATTAATCAATGAATCAAATAATATCAAAGATAAATGAATTATATGATACAAATATAATTTCATCCGAGAGAGTCAAAAAGGGATTTTTGACCGAAAACTTTATATTATCAGACGGTCAGACTAGATATTTCTTAAAAAAATACAGATCAAATAATCTAGAACGAATAAATGAGATCCATGAAGTGAAGAGATATTTCGCTAACGGAGCTATCCCTGTAGTATTGCCAAAATCTTTATCCGACGGAAAGACGTCCTTTGAATATGATGGTGCTTATTTCGCACTATTTCCTTTTGTTGAGGGTAAACATATAGAAAAAAATGATATTAACGAAAGTGCGATAAACTCATTAGGGAAAATGCTTGGTAAAATACATCTTGCTGGGAAAGAGTCGAGACTTAAAGTAAATAAATATTTTAATATCGAAGATAAGGATGAAACTCTGAAGAGAATTGATGAGATACTTTGTAAGATAGCTGAGATTACTATAAAAAATGATTTTGATAACATTGCTATCGAGAATCTTCAATTGAAAAAAGAGCTTATATCAAAGAATACACTGAAAATCTCTGATTTAACATGGAAATCCGACCATTTAATTCACGGTGATTATCATGAACAGAATGTATTCTTTGATGATGAAGACGAAGTGAAGTGGGTCTTTGATTTTGAAAAGACAATATATGCTCCGAGAACATTTGAGCTCTTTCGTTCAATGTCAATTTTATTTATGACACAAGACATAAATAGACGGGGTTTGGATAATGCTAAAAAGTATTTAAAAGCATATGAAAGTATATATCCTATATCTGAAGACGAAATACGTTTAGGCTTACAACTGTATTTTGTTAAATTATTTCACGGAATATGGGTTGAGACAGAACATTATATAAATGGTAATACTCGAATAGATCACTTTATATTTAATGATTTTTATAGACTCAACTATCTTACTCAAAATCTTGATTTGTTTACGAATAACATGTTATGAATAATATATGAACTCATACTACAATA
>CAZRJE010000016.1:5958-13090 GCA_964600335.1 uncultured Candidatus Saccharibacteria bacterium | reverse complement strand
TTCTTTGCTAGTGAACGATGTAGATCTTGAGCATCAGTATTTATAGCTACAAAATCGACACCTCGCACTTTGCAGGCGACCATGTGATTTACTGCATTGTTTCCAGAGCCACCGACTCCGATGACCTTTATTCTTGCAAATGTCTCTATTTCTGTATTGATATGTGGCATATATGATGTAAGGCTATCTTAACAAAAACAGCCATGAAAAAACAATGCAAAAAAATATTGCGAAATATATTTAGGGAAAGTACAAAGTTAGGGTATAAATTGTTTAAAGAATTTTGTGACCCGCTTCTTTAATTCTTGGATATATCTACTCGAATTGTCTATCATATCGTCATCTTCACTGTGTAGTCCCCAGAGGCAGAGTCCGTATGCTACTGCCCATGAAGAATCCTTAAATGTTTTACTCTCTATTCCTATAGTACCGATTCGAGAAGGTAATTTGAGCGTGACTCGAGCCATATCATCTACCAGATTGAGACTCGAACCTCCTCCTGAGATGACGATTCCAGCAGGCAATAGACCATTTCGGCCAATTTTCTTTAGATGCGATTCCATGAGTTCAAACATATCTTTCATTCTCGCTGATATTATTTCATCAAGTTTTTTGCGAGGAAATGAACTGCCAGTTATGGCTCCGATCTTGATCTGTTCGGCTTCTTCGAGGGGAACTTTTAGTCCAAGAGCGATATCATTTGTTATATCGGTCGAACCTATGGGGAATACTTCAAGAGAAGTAGGTAAACCATTTTCGAAAGTAGCAACTGATACTGTTTCTGCGCCAATGTTTGAAAGCATACAGCCTGCTATTTTTTGATTTTTATTTAATATGACAAAACTCGCTGCAATTGGTGAAGCGACGATGTCCTCGACTTCTACATGGGCGTCGTTTACAGCTTGAATCAAATCATTTACATGATGTTCGAGACAGGTGATAAATAGTGTCTTAAGTTCGAGTTTATTTCCTGTCATGCCTTCTGGTCTACCCAATACAGGAAAATTGTCTATCTTGTATTGGAGCGGAATGCTATATATTATGCGCCTATTTGCTATCGCTGTCTTTGGTATATCTTTTTCACACTGAGATTGAATATTTTTTATGTCGAGTTCGGTTATTTCTTGATCAGCTCTCGTTGTCATGATGCTACTCACCACTGTGACAGAATTTAGACCGATTCCTCCAATTCCTACGAAAGCACGTCTAATCTTGAGACCTGATTTTTCTTCAGCTTGAGCTATGGCTTTTTTGATCGAATGAGTGACCGAACTAATATTTGTGACATAACCATGTCTCAATCCTTGTGTTTCAGCCAATCCTGTACCCAATATTCTCGGTAGTCCCTTTTCATTTTTTTCTTTTGCACTACAAATGACAACCTTCACATGCGAAGTCCCGACATCAATTCCTGTCATGAATTGTCTCGACATAATAAAAAAATCGAAATTATTTATACTCCAAATTTCTCTCTCGCTTCTGCTTCTATGCTTTCCATTTTACTACCATGGTCGTAACCTTTCAAATGCACTAAACCGTGGATAAATAAAAAAGGAATAAATGTATCAATATTACGATCAAATTTAGGCGCTTCTTTCTTTGCTTCATCGATACACATATATATTTCTCCGGAATCAACCTCAAGAGGGAAACTCAAAATATCAGTTGAATGATTTATATTTCGATATTTTGAGTTTAATTCGAGCATTTTCTGTGAATCTACAAATATCAGATTTAATTTGTATTCTTCACCCAAAACAAAATTTTTTGCAGAATCAAAAGGAAAGGGAAATAATTCCTCTTTATTTGAATTTATGATGTTTAGATTCACCTTACTTTTTTAGAGGAGCTTTGCCGAGCTTTATGAGTTCGTTTATTTCTTCTCTGCGCTTCAATTGTTTTAGGGCTTTCTGCTTTACTTTGTAGTGTGATTGAGTTCTATCAGAATATCTTATGCTTCGCATTCTGGAGATGACACCTGAACTTTGGACTTTTCTTGTAAATTTTCTCAATACGCCAAGGGCGTTTTCGTTTGAATTTCTGGTTACTTCTACGTTTGTTATCATGGGAAACAATTTAGCACACAAAAGATATGTATGCAACCTTTTATATCATATATTGAAAAGTGGGCTTATTTGAGCTTCTTTTCAATCTTTACCATGTATTCTGGAAGATCATCGATATGTACTATTTCCTGTGAATATGTCTCTTGATGTCTTACAATCACTGATTTGTCTTGAGCCTCTCTTTTTCCCATTATTAGACTGTATGGAGCGTGAAATTTTTCAATGCTCGATACTTGGGCTCCAAGTCTATCTTTTGCAAGAGATACTTTCAGAGGAATATTTACTTCACGGAGTTTTTCTATTACTTTGAGTGATAGAAGTTTTGATTCTATTCCGAGTTGAACGAAAGAGGCGATTGGTTTTTTTACTTTTTTGAGGTCTTTCTTTAGGCTAGCATTTTCATTCTCGGCAAGAATAAACATTGATACACCAGGAATATCTCTCTTTAGACTCATCATCTTTCCGAGACTACTATGTCTCATACCGATTGCGAGAATTCTAGGATTTTTCTTGTCTTGATTCTCTTGATTTTGGACAATTGCAAAGACAGTTTCGGTTGGATGCAATCTACTGCCAATGAGCTGATTATTTATGATGTATGGTATTTCTAGAGTTTCCATATATTCGAGCATTTCTTCGAGATGTTTTCTATTGTTCTCGTTTAGAAAATCTATAAATCTCGGCGCAATAGAATTTACTTTTTCAGCCGTCTTTGATCCCGAGAGTAAAAGATCAAAAGGATCTGATTTCAAAAGTTGTCTATCATCAGCACTCATATCATTTATATTCTTTCGATATATTGAATTCAATTCTCTCGTAAATTTTGATAGAGATTCTTTGTCTCCCATGCTATTTATCTCAACGCTCAAATCTTTGAAACCAAGCTTTGAAAGAGTAGCGAGACCCATTTGTATCATGGTTGCCTCAGCTATACTTCCTGAACTTCCGAGAATATGCATTTCAGAATATAAAGGCGGGTTACTCTTTCTTATGCCTTTCATTTGATCTTTTATGTACAACATTACTGGTTGAGGTAAACTTCCCAGATTTTGTTTTTCATAAGCGCGGAGTATTGCTATTTTATTTTCTATAAATAAAGGAATTGTGATTTTTGAATGACTGTCATAGATCTCATCTTTTTCAATGAGTTGTTTTATGACACCTGAATCGACTTTGTCGAGAGAAGCGACTTTAAATGGTGTAAAGCCATAATAATAAGCAATTTCTCCTATTTTATCGAGATTTTCTATGACGATCGAATCATCTTTTATCTTTTTATTTTTCATATGAATATTGACCCGGGTTAACATTTATCTTAGTAAATGGGAAAAGTCTAATGAGTGCTTTTCCAATTATGAATTTTTCATCCAGATTTCCCCAGGTGCGAGAATCTGAACTATTTAATCTATTATCACCCATCACAAAGTATTCATGACCATTGAGTGTCGCGTTTAAATCTTCATGTGTCATATTTGCTTGATTTACAAAAGGTTCGTCAATACTTATCTTTTTTCCATCTTTATCTGTTATTTCTAATTTTCCCTCAGTGATGCTTACTGTTTCATTTGGTAGACCCATTATTCTCTTTATATAATATGTTGAAGGATTGTTTGGATATCTAAAGACTATTACATCACCTCTTTTAGGTTCATGGAATTTGTATTCTATACGATCGACTATCAGGAATTCTCCTGTATGAAATGTTGGATACATAGAAGGACCGCTTACCATAAATGGTTCTGCTATAAACCATCTGATAGGTAGGGCGATAATAACTGCTATTATGATTGTTTTGATCCAATCCCAAGCAACTTTCATCAGCTGTGAATCTTTTGATTCTGCATCCATTACAAGATTGTATTATACAATACGGCCTTGACGCAAGGAAAAAATTATCTGATATAATTGGTCTATGAATTATACAATAATAGGTTTGGGTAACCCAGGAACAGAATATGTCGATACAAGACACAATGCAGGGAGAATCGTGACAGATATGATTTGCCGTGAATATGAAGGCGGTGAATTTGTAAATGATAAGATATCAAAATCACTTTTGTCTACTATCAAAATTGGTTCAAAAAAAGTCGATCTTGTTTTACCAGAGACATTTATGAATAAGTCAGGTGAAACCGTAAAGAAATTTGTGAAAAGTGCAAAAGATCTTGAGAAATTAATCGTCATATATGATGATTTCCAATTGCCACTAGGTAGAGTCAAAATGTCCTTTAATAAAAGTTCAGGAGGGCACAGAGGATTGGAATCGATCATTAAATGCTTAAAATCAGAAGCCTTTACACGTATTCGAGTTGGCACAGCACCCGCTGATAGTAAGGGCAATGCAAAGATTCCTCATGGTGAAGAAAAAGTTGAAAAATTTATTTTGGGTAAATTTAGGCCTGAAGAGATAAAATCTATAAAAAAATTAGGAAAAAAAATATCAGAGACCGTAAAAATCTTTGTGGAGAAAGGTAGAGATATAGCAACAGGGCAGTGTAATACAGATTGATACACCGCCCTATTGTTTGCTATATATTATTTTTTATCTCCCACATATGACAATGCCATCTTTTGATCCTTTGGATCAAATAGAGTGATTTTGAAATCATATGTCTTTCCGAGTTCTAGTGCTTTTCTTAGTTTATCTTCACCACCAAATTCTGATACATGTACGAGTCCTGCCACTCCTTCTTCGATAGAGGCAAGAGCACCGTGTTTGTTAAACTTGATGACGACGCCTTTGACTGACATATCTTTTTTGTATTTTGCTCCAGCTTCAACCCAAGGATTTTGTTTTAATTGTTTGAGTGATAGTGAGATTTTGCCTTCCTTTATCTCTATTATCTTGGCCTTTATCTTTTGTCCTACCTTGAGGAAGTTTCTAGGATCTTCTACTAGACCCCAATCGATTTCGGATATATGGACGAGTCCTTCGAGTCCTTCTTCAAGCTTTACAAAAGCTCCAAAATCTACAACTCCAGTCACAGTACCTTCGACAGCATCGCCTATCTCATATTTACTTACCATCTTTTCTTTTTCTTTGTGCTCAGATCCTTTCTCGGAGAATATGAGTTTGCCTTCTTTGGCATCAGCGGTGATTATCGATACTGGTATTCTTGTTCCTATCAATCTCTTTAATTCTTCTAGAATTCTATCCTTATCACCATCTGTAACATGAGGATAATGTTCAGGCTTGAGTTGGGAAGCTGGTAGAAAGCCGACTATTCCTTGCCATTCTATGAGTAGTCCACCCTTATTGGCTTCTTTTACTAACAATTCAAATACTTTCTTTTCTCTGATTGCAACTTCGGCTTCATTCCAGATTATGGCTTGTCTCGCTTCTTTTAGAGAGAGTTCTATATATCCATCTTTATGTGAATCATCGACTACTTTTGCTGCTACTGTATCTCCGATATTTATCTTTTTGATTACATCTCGAGCTGATAGATATTCTCGGCCATATATGATACCTGTACCAAATGGTGCGAGATCTATATATACAGATGCCTTATCTATTGCAATCACTGGTCCTTCGACCAAATCTCCTACAATAGGAGGATTTTTCATATTCACCGAAAGAGTTCCCATCAATGTGACAGGCTCTTCTTTCTTCACCTCTTTGACTTTCTTCACTTTTGATACTTTTGACACAGAATGAGTGTCTGAATCTATAGATTCAACATTGTCATTCTTTGGCTCAACTGTAGTATCTTTTTTGCTAATAACACTATCCTTTATTTTCTTAAACATTTATTTACTGCGCTCCGCTTTTTAAACTAATAATATTAATTGCGGGATTACGCTGTATTACTAATACGTGTAATATTTTTAACATATTATGACGGTAAAGGGAAGGCTGATTGCGAATATATACAGAACATGGTATATTTTGAGCACATGACAAATATCATGTCACAAATCAATACACAATATAAAAAACCAGATTTTGGTGGTGCATTGTCTATGTATCACAGATTGTGGCACGATGTTGTAAGCGTTCAACTCTAAACATTTGAAAGTTTGAAACATCGTGTAAAGCACGATGTATTTGTTCTTTAAAATCAACCATAAGGAAAAATGAAAATACCAAGTATACGGAGTCTCTTGGGGCCGGTAATATTCCTTTTTGAAATTGGTTATCGATACTCGAAACCAAATCAAAGGGATGTCATCAAATACTGGATCATGTTTATCGTGGCAAATACGATTGGTCTCATCGTGGGACCTTTAGTCTTTGCTCGAATGATAAATATTATCCAAGTTGAAGGAATCACAAATCAAAATTTTGGTTCCTTGGTTCAATACTTGTCTCTGCTTGTTCTTCTTGAGGTAGTCTTTTGGCTTCTTCACGGGCCAGCGAGGGTCATCGAATGCACAAATGGTTTTCGAGTAAAATCGAATTACAAAAAGAGTCTACTCAAAGGAGTTTTGGCTCTTGGCATGGATTGGCATTCGAAACACCACTCAGGTGATACGATCGATAAAATCTCAAAGGGTACGGATTCTTTGTCAGATTTTATGTCGGGTACTTTTGAGATCATCTATATGATGGTTCAGTTTTTGATCAGTTGTATTGTTCTCGCATATTTCAATCTTTATCTGTCTTTTGTTGTCATTGCAATGATCGTAATCTCAGGAATCATCGTGATCACTTTTGATCGGATTTTGATCTTGCAATATGATGAAATCAATAAGCTGGAAAACAAAATCTCAGAAAATATCTTTGATTGCATCTCAAATATAACAACAGTGATTATTTTGAGAGTCGGAAAGTTTCTTTTTGATTCTATGGGCACAAAGATTGATGAACCGTATGCCGTGTATCGCAAAAACTGCATTCTCAGTGAAATCAAATGGTTCCTCATAAACATGTGCTGCATAATTACGACGGTTATAGTGCTTTCTTTGTATTTTTACCAACATCTCGGTACTGCAGAGGGAATATTGATCGGAAATATATTCCTTTTGCATCGTTATCTCGATACTATCTCAAACAATTTCTATCGATTTTGTGGGATGTATAGTGATATTGTTCGTAGACATGCAAAAGTCAGGAATTCTGAAAT
>CAZRJE010000016.1:0-5858 GCA_964600335.1 uncultured Candidatus Saccharibacteria bacterium | reverse complement strand
TGAGTCAAAAAGTCATGGAGAGAGTGATGGTCGAGTGTAAACAAAAGACAGTGATCGCGGTTTTACACAATCTTTCTCTTCTCCGTCATTTCGATTATATATACATCTTTGAGGGTGGTCGCATTGTATCTCAAGGGAGTTCTGAAGAACTTCAAAGATCTTGCAGATTATTTCAAGAGATGTGGTCCAGTCACTTACAGTGAATCACGCCCCGTTAATTCGGGGCTTTTTATTATAGAAGTCGCACCTCCGAGGTACGACCTCCGAAAACTTGAAATACAACTTTTTTAATGCTAAATTATTGAAATGATAATAACTTATTTGGGTGCAGAATCATTGAAAATTCAATTTGGCGATATTACTCTTGCTTTCAATCCAATTTCAAAAGATTCAAAATTGAAAGCATCAAAGTTTGGTGCTGATGTTGTCTTGTCGACCATAAATCATGAAGATATGAATGGTTATGATCAGGTTTCATTTGGAGATAAAAAACCTTTTATTGTGAGAGGTCCAGGTGAATACGAGGTTGGGGGAGTATTTATTCGAGGATTCGAGACAAGTACTCAATATGGTGGCGAAAAGAGAATAAATACAATATATACAGTCGCCCTTGAAGGCATGAATATTTGTTTTCTTGGTGCCCTAAATGACAAATCTCTTCCAAAATCTGCAGATGAATCCATAGACAATGTGGATATACTGTTTGTACCTATAGGTGGAGATGGAGTCTTGGATGCAGAAGCTGCATATAAACTTGCAGTATCAATGGAATCAAAAATCATCATTCCTATACATTATGGTGATATTGGAGCAAAAGATGCTCTAAAGGTATTTCTCAAAGAAGCTGGCGAGTCCCCCGAACCAGTGGTAAAATTGACATTAAAGAAGAAAGATTTGGAGGGTAAAGATGGTGACGTTGTGGTTTTGGCCTGTGAATAAAATGAAGAGATTCATAGAAAATCTAAAACAAAAGCCTGAACATCACAGACATAGAATTGCTTTCTGGTCTGCTTTTGGAATAACAGTTGTAATCTTAATAATTTGGGTTTTCACATTTGATTTTTCATCAAAAGATCAAATACAAACAGAATCAAATACAAATCAAAAACCTGCTATTTCAAAGATCACTTCTCAAAATAAAGATTCAAAGGATCAAACCGCTTCAGTCGGTTCACTTTGGCAAGATATAAAGAATGCCGTACTTTCTCCTAAGAAGGTTATTTATTCTGAAGTAGAAGTAAGACCGGGAAATTGATTTTGGTAAATAAGGTCAGATATTTTTGAAACCAATCAATATGGCGGAGTGTCAGGTGTGCTTCAGTTTCTATTCATAAATATTTACTGTATAATCACTACACATACAGCGTGTATGATGAAGTGAGGTGAAAATCCTCCACTGTCGCGCAACGGTATAGTCCGATCTCATACGCCCCAGTAAATTTTACTGGTATGCCCGCGTAAGGCTGTGCTTTGCACATGACTACAAAGGTGTGCTGTGTGAATTATAAATAATTCACATAAATTATGAAAAATATATTTTCGAGTTCACCCAAGTTTATTATTGGTCTTTTGGCCACTTTAGTTTTTAGGATATTCACTCCTTTTCTGGGTCTTGCAAATATCTCTCCTCTTATGAGTACTATATTGTCTGGATCAAAAGCCTATGGAAAGATTGCGGGGGCCGCCTATGGTTTTTTGAGTATGTTCTTACTTGATCTTATTATGGGAAAATTTGGACTTTGGACTTGGATTACCGCGGTTACTTATGCACTCATAGGAATACTTGCTTCTCTATATCTCAAAGATAAAAAAGCAAATATCAGAAACTTCGTTGTTGCAAGTATTATGTTTACATTGTTTTTCGATCTTATTACGGGAATCTTTATGGGTCCCATTCTTTTCGGTCAAAGTATATTAGATGCCACGATTGGTCAAATACCTTTCACCTTGAGGCATTTGATAGGAAATATTATTTTCGCTATTATCTTTGCTCCATGGTTTTATAGGAAAATAATGACAAACGAATCTTATCAATTGTCAAAAATATTGAGTCTCTCAAAGTACTGATTTTAGCTTTCAACATTGAGTTAATTATGCTAATATAGATTCATAGGTTTTTGTAAATGACATGATATCGAAGCTTGTGAGCTTCTTTTTGTTCCAAATATTTTATGGCAAAAGGTGAAGAAAAAAATCAAGAAATTGTAAACAGTGAAAAGGGTATAGTTGAGAGAAATATAACCTCAGAAATGAGAGAGTCTTATCTTGATTATGCTATGTCAGTCATCACATCACGTGCTCTTCCTGATGTGCGCGATGGACTCAAGCCCGTTCATCGAAGAATCTTATTTGCAATGCATGAAAAAAATCTGACTTTTTCTTCCAAGTTTAGAAAATCAGCAGTTGTAGTCGGAGATGTACTCGGAAATTACCACCCTCATGGAGATGTCGCTGTATATGATTCTATGGTAAAGATGGCACAAGATTTTTCTATGCGCTATCCTCTCATTCAAGGTCAAGGAAACTTTGGAAATATAGACGGCGATCCACAAGCTGCTATGAGATACACGGAGGCAAAGATGTCACGACTCGCTTCTGAACTTTTGAGAGATATAGGAAAGGATACAGTAGATTTTCGTCCAAATTATGATGGTACTCGAAAAGAACCAATCGTTTTGCCGACAGCAGTTCCTAATCTTTTGTTAAATGGTACATTGGGTATCGCTGTTGGTATGGCAACAAATATTGCACCTCACAATTTGAATGAAGTCATAGATGCTACTACTCATCTCATAGAAAATCCAAAATCATCAACTGAAGATTTACTCCAATTTATGAAAGGTCCTGATTTTCCAACAGGAGCTATCATGTACGGTGAAAAAGATATTCATCACGCTTATACTACAGGCCGTGGTGGCATCACGGTTCGTGGTGAAGCCGAGATTATAGAAGACAAAAAGGGTCAATTCCAAATCGTCATCAGTTCTATTCCTTATAGAGTCAATAAAAGTGAACTTATCGTAAAGATTGCTGATCTTGTCCGTGAAAAAGTCCTCGAGGGTGTAAAAGGTCTTCGCGATGAATCAGATGATCAAATCAGAATAGTCTTGGATCTAAAGCAAGGTTCATTCCCAGAAAAGACTCTAAATATTTTGTACAAACATACTCAACTCGAAGAAACATTCCACGTAAATATGGTCGCTCTTGTCGATGGTGTTCCTCATACACTCTCTCTCAAGTCTATCCTTGAAGAATTTATCAAGCACCGAATCGTAGTCATCACTCGAAGGACAAAGTTTGATTTAGCAAAAGCAGAAGATCGTGAGCATATTCTTCTCGGTCTAAAGAAGGCTCTCGATCATATCGATGAAATAATATCCTTGATCAGAGGTTCAAAAGATGCTGTAGAAGCGCATGCAAACCTCATGAAAAAGTTTAAGTTTAGCGACAAACAAGCAACCGCTATTCTTGAAATGAGATTACAAAAGCTCGCAGGTCTTGAAAGAAAGAAAGTTCTCGATGAACTCAAAGAAGTCCAAGATCTTATTGCAGAACTCAAATCTATTCTTGCAAGTGATGCCAAGATTCGCGGTATCATGAAGACTGAACTCAAAGAAATTAGAGAAAAGTATGGTGATGAAAGAAAGACTCGTATCGTAAAACACGGAGTCAAAGAATTTAGTGCCGAAGATCTCATTCCTGATGAAGAATCTGTCCTTGTACTTACAAAAGGTGGTTATATCAAACGTACTGATCCTGGAGAATATAGAAAGCAAAAGCGTGGGGGAGTCGGCGTTGTCGATCTTGATACAAAAGAAGAGGACTTCATCACACATTTGGTATATGCATCTACACATAACGATTTATTATTCTTCACAGACAAAGGTAAAGCATATCAAATAAAGATGTATGAGATTCCTGTCGGTAAGAGGGCAACGAGAGGTAAGTCTATCATGAACTTTATTTCTCTTGCCGAGAATGAAAAAGTCACATCTATTCTTCCTATGCCAAAAGACAAAAAAACCGCCGAAGGACTTTCTCTTATTATGATTACAAAAGGTGGTACCGGTAAGAAATCAAACGCTTCACATTTCCGAGATGTACGCAGATCGGGTCTCATCGCTATCAGTCTCGATTCTGGCGATGAACTCATATCGGCTTCATTTGTTTCAAAGAGTGATGATATTGTCATTGCAACTCAAGAAGGTCAATCTATCAGATTCAAAGAATCAGATGTTCGAGAGATGGGTAGAAATGCCGCAGGAGTCAGAGTTATCAAACTCGACAAAAATGATTGTGTGATTAGTGCAGATATTGTGAGCAAGTCTTCCGCGAATCCCGTTCTCTTTGTCATGGGTGCAAATGGATATGGTAAAAAGACTGAACTTGGTGAATATAAAGTCCAAAAGAGAGGTGGTTCAGGAATATTGACCATGAAAATTACAGCAAAGACCGGACCACTTATGTCTGCCAAAGTTGTTACTGACGAAGATGGTGAGATAGTGGCTATGTCAAAAAAGAGTCAGGTAATCCGAGTTGATATAAAAGAGATTCCATCTCTCAGTCGTTCTACTCAGGGTGTTCGCATCATGAAGCTTCGCGAAGGAGATAGTTTGGCTAGTTTGATTTGTTTGTAGGTCGAGGATCGAAGATAGAAAATAACAGAGCTCAAGGTTGTTCAAGCGAGGTTGGTCCTAGAATTTATGAATTTTTTATTTCAGGTTGACCCTCCAGGTTGGTCCTCTAGGACCAACCTGGAATACTTAAGAAAATTGGGCGTGCTATTATTAGTATTGACGAAAACTCTAGAAAGTGTTATGATAAAAAATGGACTTGAACTTAGACAACCATGAAATGTGAGGTGAATATGACAAAACTGCTCCATAATGGGATTTTCAAACTGAATGTAGACATTATTGGGTTTGGGATGCTGATCGGAGGAATTATTGGTTTCATTGCGGCGATAGTTTATGGTCAGATGATTCACAAATTTTGGCCATCTTTCATCCTGTTCCTTTCCTGTTTTTTCTTTATTTGGATTGCCAAGGGTGTAGATTTGTTTGTGTTCAATACTTTGGAACTCGCGAAATGTCTCCTAAGTATTGTGAAAAGACACAGGAGAGAACGTCTCTACCGCAGACTTATGTCTGGCCGTTTCGATCCCGATCGAATCGAACATCTGCAATCAAATTCTCTCGATGTTGCGCTGGCAGTCAGGGAATTTTTCACCGACCAACTTGGTCGTGGACTCGAGTCCTGTGAGACCGTCTCCGTGATTACGGAGATTGATTCGGGTACGAATAAAAAGAAAGTGCTTGTTCGGTTCACGAATTCAACGCGAGAATCGACCAAAAGCGGGTCAACAAAAGACAAGATCCAATCGATCTTTGTCATTCTCGAGTTCACATTCCACAAGCATCTGTCTCGCATTGATACTCACTGTATTCACATCGATGTTGGATCGCCGAATTTCGATCCAATGATTCTGTGGAATGCGGTAGTGGGTTTGGAAGTTTCTGGTCATGGATCTGACCAACAAGATGGTACATATCGATCCGAAGATAGTGACGTTGTCAAGCTGAAAGAACTTTCATCGAGACAGGAGAACACGGGATCTGGTACTGTAATTTCAACACGGGTTCACTGACCAGATTCATGCCAAGGCGCGTCAAGTTGATGCGCCTTTTCTTTTACATAAATATTTTTCATTCTAGGTTGACCCTCGAGGTTGGTCCTAGAGGACCAACCTCGAATGACTATTTTTTTCTAAACTCAATACCCAACTCCTTCAACTGTTTATCAGTAATCTCACTCGGTGCGCCCATCATGAGATCTTTTCCTTCACCCGTTTTTGCAAA
>CAZRJE010000015.1:9791-13814 GCA_964600335.1 uncultured Candidatus Saccharibacteria bacterium | reverse complement strand
ACAAGGCAGTCGGGATATTCACCGCCAAGAATGATGATTCGAAGACCTCTCATAATATTTTTAAGCCAAGCAATGGGGTTATACCAAGCATTTGAAACACCGATAATCGTAAGCGGCAAACCAATCTCACTATTTAGGCTCTTTTCACTCTTTCTCACAAAATGAAAATGCAATTTTGCAACCTCATATATAGCATCTTTTGTCGACGTTTTTCCTACACTACCAGTGACAGCAATGATAAACGGCTTGTATTTCTTAACAATTATCTTTGATTCAAGGATCAATATGAAAACAACAATTTTCTTTAAAAATGACATACATATATGATACGCACAATAATGATAAATGCAAACTGTTTTTTATTCGCAAGGTTGGTCCTCGAGGACCAACCTAGAAAATCTCACCGAATCGGACAATCTATAGCCATAATTCACAGAATTTATTCACAGAATATAAAAAACTATTAAATATTTGTTAAATTCTGAACTAAATCTTATTAAAATATAATTAAATTCTAGGACCAACCTCGAGGACCAACCTCGAACAAAATCACCTATCCGGAGCAATACTATAATAATTTATGAGGAATTTTGATAAGTCAGAAAATGGATCCGCGAGAGTTTCTGAGGCATATTCTGCGCCTTTAGGATGAACTTGATAGAGAAAAACTATAAACTTCGGATTGTATGCGGGAAAATATCCAAAAAATGAATGGAGATATCTATCTTTATAATATGATTTGGTACTAGGATCCGGGATCTGGGCAGTACCCGTCTTCGCTGCAATGCTATATCGATCATTTTTTAATTGTCCTTTTTTAAGAGCAGTATCGACGACTTCTACAAGCATCTTTGTAACTTCAACTGTCGATTCTTTCTTCAAAGCTATGTACGAATCATCTCGAGCAAATGCTTTTGAACCGTCGATATAGTCTATTTCTTTTACAATATGCGGTCTTACGACTCGTCCGCCATTTGCTATGACAGCGAGTGCTCGAATCATATTTATCGGAGAAACCGATATTCCTTGACCATAAGACGCTGTGGCGATCTCAATATCTCTCTTTGACTGAATATTTTGTATGAGACTTGCTGCTTCACTCGGTAGATCTATACCTGTTTTATTTCCAAGACCGACATTTATCATATAATCAGGGAAGACATCTTTACCAACTTTTAGAGCGATTGTAGCGGCGCCAACGTTTAAAGATTGACTCAAAACATTTTGCATATTTGTGAGACCGCGTGCTTTTCCGTCATAATTTGAAATCTTCTTACCATTTAGAGTCATGGTTCCTGTGTCCATATATGTAGAATCTTTATTTATCGCTTTTGAATCTATGCCGATCGCCATAGTAATTGGTTTCATTATGGAACCCATTTCATAGACTTTTTCTACATTCGGATTTGAAAATACTGACACTTGTGTCACATCAGAAGTATCATTTGGATCAAAACCAGGAAATGACGCCATCGCTATTATATCTCCTGTATTTGGATCCATGATTATTCCACCGGTCTCACTAGGTTTCCATGTTTTCACTATAGTTTCGAGAGTCTTTTCTAGATAACCCTGAACGGTCGGCTCGATAGACGTGATAAGATCCCCACTCTGTGTGGATGTAGAAACATTTGTGGCATCTGTCAAAATATTTGTTATTGATTGAGTCGAATCACCTTGAGAACTTCTTGAAAGAAGTTTGTCATAGTATCTTTCAAGGCCATATTTACCAGATATTTCACTGTTTGTACCATGACCTACGAGTCCCAATACATGTGAAGCCAAAGAACCTCCTGGATATGTTCTCCATGATTCAGGTGTGACACGTATTCCCGGTAATGCTAGATTTGAAATCTCACGAGCTATATCAGAATCTATTCTGTGAACAAGCTCTTCATATGGATCATCTTTTATATGTGTCTTTTCCAAGAATGTCTTTCGATCGAGGTCAATGTATTGTGACAAAATATCGTATGTGACTTTATTGTCAGAAATAAGTTTTGGCACAGCAAAAAGTAAAAACCCCTGAGATACACTTGCTCCACTTATTTTTGAACCATCTTTATTTGTAAAAAATATTGTTCCGCGATTAAATAATGTTGGATTTAATTTTGTATGTTGACTCAATGATTTTGCTATATATTTTTGACCATCGACAACTTGAATCTTGAATATCTTTATTATAAGAAAAAATGAAAACAAGACGATTGCAAGGAATACAAGCCTCGCTCTTTGTCTCGTAATCTTATGCATTTAAAGTCCTTGATTATTTGATGTCAGTTTTCCTAGCTCAACCTTTTTCTCTATATACATAGAAACCTTGCCTTTTGTCATATTGTACCTTGCCAAATCATCTTCATTTATCTTTTGAACTTGTGAGAGATATTTTTTGTCTATTTGTCTCAATGAATCATTGAGCTCGGTCAATTTTTTTTCAGTCTTGGCCATAGACGAAGATGTTGTGATTATTTTAAACACATTTACACAATACGATGCCACAGAAAGAACAATTACAAAAACAAGGAAAAAGAATATTCTCTTTCTATATACATCAGCCATGTCATACGCTTTTATTATTGCTTTTGTCATATCTTTTTTATTGCTCTTAATTTTGCACTACGCGATCTTGGATTATTATTTATCTCATCTTGATCAGCTATCAATGGTTTTGAGGTGAGATTCACTGACTTCTCTCGATTTTTTATAAAATTCTTAACGATTCGATCTTCTAAACTATGAAATGATATGGCCAAAATTATTCCCCCCTCATCAAGCATATTCCACGCCTTTTCTAAGCCGTTCTTTATGACCTCAAGCTCATCATTTACTATGATCCTCAATGCTTGGAATGTCTTTGTGGCAGGATGAATCTTTGACTTTAATTGAAATATTTTTGGTATTGAAAGCTTCACAACATATACCAATTCTTGCGTTGTCTCAAATGGCTTCTTTTCTCTATATGCAACTATATTTCGTGCAATTCTCCTCGCAAATCTCTCTTCACCGTATGCATATATGACATTTGCTATATCCTCTTCTTTCCAAGTATTCAGTATGTCCTTTGCCGTGAATGAATATCGATCGGGTTCACCAAGAGTCATGATAAGTGGTTCATCCTGAAGAAATGAGAAACCTTTTTTTGAATCATGTATCTCATCGCTACTTAAACCAAAATCAAACATTGCTATCTTTATCTTTTCTATATTCTGCAATTTTAATTCTGTGTCCAAATATCTAAAATTGCTATTTATAAAAATCCTCTCATTAAATTTCATATCATCTCTTTTCTTTGCTTCCTCTATTGCCCTTTTTTCCAAATCAAATGCGACGAGGTTGAGAGTATTTGGATATAATTTTGAAATATTATATGCATGCTCCGCGCCTCCTAGGGTTGCATCGAGATACCATGAATCTTTCTCAATATGTGGAATATTCTTTTTTAGAATATCTATCGTTTGTTTTAAAAGAACTGCTTTATGAATCATATGAATCCAGCTTTGCCCAATTTTTCAGCAAGCTCATCGGCGCGAGATTCTATGCTCTTGCGATAGTTATCCCATGCTATTTCATCCCAAATTTCTACTCTATCTCTCACGCCAATAAATACAACTTTACTCTGTATTTTTGCTCGTGATTTTAGAAACTCTGGTATGAGCATGCGACCGACCGCATCAACCGGTACCTCAACCGCACCTCCTAAGAGGTAACGGTTGAAGGATCGATTGTCCGCCGCCAACATAGAGGATTCGCTATTCGATAGTCTCTCCGAAATCTCATCCCATCTCTTTTTGGTAAAGATAAAGAGACAGTTGTCGAGACCTGGAGTGATGATCACATTCTTTCCCATTTCCGACCTAAATTTGGCCGGAAGAGAAATCCTGTTTTTATCATCTAATGAATGTTTGAATTCTCCTATTAGCATATGCCCGCGGAAAGTTTTACCACTTCTTCCCACTTAATGGATATTTTACTCCACTTTATGCCATTTATACTAATTTGAGTTTGTGGATAAGCTGTGGATAA
>CAZRJE010000015.1:2923-9691 GCA_964600335.1 uncultured Candidatus Saccharibacteria bacterium | reverse complement strand
GCCGAAAGGCATTGAAGACTTGGACGTAGAGTTACCCCACGACTCTACCGTCCGCTGGCGGTGCGTCTCCTTGCGCACCGCCAGCATTTTTTTATTGAGGATCATCAAATATTTGCAATACTCTCAATCATTCTGGATCAGTCGGTAAAATCCGACTATGTCAGTATTTTTATCTATAAGAAAAACCGCGGCGCCCGATGCCGCGGTTTAAATGAAATCAGGGGAGTGCCAAGCGCACCCTTGCGAAATTAGCAGACTCATCGGGATTAGGCCAAGTGCGGGTTTGATTAATAGACCACACCATACACATGCCAAGATTAGTGAGATACGCGACATGACCACCAGCCGTCTTCGCAATGACTTGACCATCACGCACCTCGATGGTGTGGCGATTAATATCTTTGTTCTTGATCATAACAAGTGCAATGTTTTCTCTGCTTTTTTATCGAAACAGTCCGAGGAACATTGAAACATTTTTAAACAAATTTATCAACTATTTTTCGGTCGCATAAGTGGAAAATATTGAACTTCGCGTACAGGTAAATCTGCAAGGAAAGCAAAAAATCTTTCACCAAACCCATATCCACAAGTTGGTGGCATACCATATTCGAGCATTTCAACAAATTCGAAATCTGGCATCATGGCTTCACTATCACCTCCTTCTAGTAACTTTCGTTGAATTTCAAATCTCTGTTTCTGATCTATAGGATCATTGAGCTCACTATAACCACGACCCATCTCGGAGCCACCGATAATTGGTTGAAACATCTGTACACTCTTCCCGTCTTTATTTGATTTTGCAAGTGGCGCCACGATTGTCGGGTGATTTATGAGAAATGCTGGACCGGAAATATTTTTCCTACAATATTTCCACAGTGAATCTATCAATCGCTCTTTATTTTCTCCACTATAATTTACCTTGAGAGAATTGAGTTTATCTTTCATCTCTTTTTCTCCATGAATCAAAATATCGATTCCTGTTTGACTTCTAATCTCTGAAACATAATCGATTTCTTTCCATTCTTTTGCCAGATCAAAAGTATGTCCACGAGTAGTAAACTCCGTTTTTCCAAAGACTTCCAAAGCTATTTTGTTGTACAATTCTCTGACAAGTCTCATACCGTCTCGATAGTCCGCATATGCCATATAAAATTCGAGATTTGTAAATTCTTGCAGATGATCAGGGCTCGAACCTTCATTTCGAAAGACTCTACCAATCTCAAATGTTTTTTCAAATCCAGCAGACATGAGTCTTTTCTGCCACAATTCACCGACAGATATACGAAGATACATATCCATATCATAATCATTTATATGAGTCTTGAATGGTGTCGCCTCAGCGCCTCCCGTGGTGAGTTCGAGTGTCGGTGTGTCTACCTCTACAAAACCATGCTCCTTCATAAATGTTCTTGTAACATCCCAAAACTTAGCTTTCTTCAATAATATTTCTTTGAGATCCTGATTCATCAATATATCGAGATAACGCTTCCTATATCTCTCATCATCATCTTTGAGTCCGTGCCATTTTTCAGGTAGAGGTAAAAGAGATTTTGTAACAATTGACCAAGATTTTACCAAAATACTTTCTTCACCCCTTTCTGTCTTAAATATATTTCCTTTTACACTCAAAAAATCTCCAATATCAATGACATCAGAAAATAGTTTCATATTTTCTTCACCGAGAATATCCTTTTTTAGAACTGCCTGGAATCTTGCCGTACCATCATAGAGAACCAAAAATAATATTGCACCCTGTCCTCTCTTTGCCATGATTCTACCGACGAGCGAAATATCTTTTTTTGATGTTTCTAAAGATAAAAAATCCTTCTTTACATCTGACAATGACATATCTCTTTCGACTTTTGCAGGAAAAGGATCAATACCGTGATCTTTTAGTATCTTTAATTTATTTTCTCTATTTACTCTCAATTCTTCGAGTGAGGCCATTATTTTATTTCATGAACAATATATTTTACATTTCCTTTCTTTGTCTCCACAACAAAAGAATCACCCTTTTTCTTGCCAAGAACCGCTGAACCGAGAGGTGAAAGATTTGATATTTTTCCAAGAGAAGAATCAGCTTCTTCTGAACCGACTATATGATATACACTTGTCTTATGATCACCATCTTTTATGAGCGAAACTGTATTTCCAACAGAGACACAATCACTATTTGAAGCATCAGCTATCACTGCATGCTTCAACAATTCTTCGATATATTTTATTCTATCCTCAACCTCCGCTTGTTCTTCTCTGGCTTGATGGTATTCAGCGTTTTCAGATAGATCACCGAGCTTCTTTGCATACTCAAGATGTTCCGCTACTTCTTTTCTTCTTTCTGTCTTCAATTGATCTAGTTCTTTCTTTAGATCATTATATTTATCATTAGTAAGATACTGGGTATTAGCCATGTTATTTTTATTTATCTTTTATGCCAATATTCTAACAATAAATTGCTCTTTTTGGAATAGTTAGAGATTTTTATACTATTTCAAATATTCTGGCGTATTTGCATTCATCCATTCAAATTGTTCTCTCATGACTGCAACTGCTCCTATCACATTGTGGACCGAACCATTTTCCATAATTACAGCGAAGGCATAATGGGGTTTTTCATACGGAAAATACCCTGTAACCCATGAATTTACATTCTCCTTTGACACTCCAAGTTCGGCAGTACCTGTCTTTGTGGCTACCGTGACAAAAGGAAGATTGAGATTTTTTCCTGTGCCTTCGATCGCACTCTTTCTCATGCCATCTCGCACAACATCATAATATTCATCTTTTATTTCTGTAATCTTTCTCTCGATATTTGCTCGGGTATCTTTGAGAATTGATGGTTTGAGTATTATTCCTCGATTTGCAATAGCTGACACAGCTCTTACCATTTCGACAGGGGTCACAAGCATTCCATATTGGCCGATAGCAGTATGGTATGTATTTCCGACAAACCAATCTTCATTAAATGTTTGCTTTTTCCATTCTGGAGTAGGAATATTTCCTGATTTACCAGAAAAAAATGAATCCGTAACAGGAGAAGCCAAACCAAAAAGTCTAAAATATTTATCTAATCGAAGAATTCCTAATCCCTTTTGATCTTTGTATCCACCACCAACTATATAAAAATACGCGTCAGAAGACATAGATATAGCTCCCGTCATATTTAAATCTCCGAGATTTTTCCAATCCTTAAATATCGTTGATTTTGTTTTATCATATGGATTTTGTATTTCAATCTGACCAACCGTATGAATAATTGTCTTTGAATCTATAAGCCCCTCATTCAAGACTCCAAGTGCGACATACGGCTTTACTATAGATCCAGGAATATAAAGCCCGTTTAATACTCTATTTAAAAATGGCAAACCTGAATCCTTGAGATATCTATTTATCTCTTCTTTATCTGTCTTATCAGACATAATCTGTGAATTGTATTCAGGATAACTCGTCATAGCCAAGACTTCACCTGTATTTACATCCATTATTATTCCGGCGCCGCCCTTAAAACCTACTCTTGTAGCAACATCTTTTATGTTTCTGTATAGAGCTGATTCAACTCTAGAATCTATCGATAGTACGAGATTCTTTCCGGATTCTGCTTTTCGAATCGTATTTTGAGAGATAACTTTATTCTGTGAATCGACTTCAATAAGTCGAGATCCATTCTCGCCTGATAATTCGGAGTTATAATACTTCTCAACACCATCTGCCCCTTCAAAATCATTTCTATAATAAAAACCATTTTTATCTTTTGTTGGATAATTTACATATCCCAAAACATGAGAAAGACCTGTTGATGTAGCATAAGATCTCGTGGATATTTCATTTTCACTCGGAACATTGAAAGCGAGAGGAAGATTATTCCTATCATATATGACCCCACGACCTGCAAATATAGGTACAGGGCGCAAAATATTTTTTTCACTTCGCAGTGAATAATACTCGCCTTCTTTCACCGATAAAATAAATACTTTTGAGATGTAAACCAGAGCAATAATAAAAAATACAATTAAGACAGCGTATATGCTTGATTTATGAATTGGCTTTTCTATATTACCTTCAAACATATCCCCATCATGATCTGGAATATTTGTTGAATCTATAAATATCTCATCGGGCGCAATATAATCACCGTATTTTCTCTTTCTGAATAGATCTTTTATTTTCAAAAGTATACTCATCGAATATTATGCTTTATTAATCTTGATACCAATATGACTATTATAGAGAAAATAGTCATGATATATCTGTGAATAAAGCCTTGATCCAAAGAAAAGAAACTGTCGTATATAAGTGCTAATATAATCCCCTCAAAGTAAAAAGAATATCGATAAGCTAAAATAAATATAATCGGCAAAGCAAAATACCAATAACCATAGAAAAATAGAATGCCAACGATAATATCAAAAACAATTCTAAATGCCAAAGATGTTATATTTGTACCCATTTGAGAGAATAAATATTAAATGGATAAGTTATTATCACTTTTATAAATGGCGATGAAGGATCGTCTATCACAGACTTTACTATTCCAAGCATACTATTTTGTAATTTTGATGTGCTCACTATATCTTGAACTGAAACATTTGTACCTTTTGGTAATTCTACAAAAAACTGACCTCCTCCACGACCGTGAATCGTTGCTTGAATATTTGAACTACCTATATATACCTGACTCTCTATATTTGCTGAGGAATACAATATGACTTGCGCTTTATCACCAAATACATGCGATACAAAACCAATCTCAATATTGTTATATCCGTACACTTTATCATTTGGATTGACTGTATCATCTTCGCTCACATCTATGATCATAATATCGTGACTTATGAGTCCCGGTCTCATAAGAACAGAATGCAGGCGTCTATTTGTCACCTTGGTTGAAGTCGAAATCAAATATTTTCTAAGTTCGGAATTTTCTATTTCAAGAGCCCTCAAAGTACTATTATCATTTTTCTGTTTTATGTCTTCAATATCAAACTTTAATTTTTCAACTTGACTTAAAAGAGAGTTCCTAGATTGTAGACCACCACTGTTTAAACCATAATTTATTTTATAAAAGGGTGTGAAAATTGCTCCATAAATATTTCTTATAAAATTTGGAAAAATATAATTAAAAAGAATAATAAATAATATTAAAAGTACAAAATATGACAATTTCTTTATATTTTTCTTTATTTGCATATTAGCTGATATTATTTGGACCTTCTTCTGAATCGATAAGAATAGATCGATATTTGTCTAGATTTTCCAATATTATTCCAGTCCCTCGAGCAACGGCAGTCAGTGGATCTTCCGCTATTGTGACAGGCAACTTTAGTGTCTCTGAAAGCAAATAATCAAGATTTTTTATGAGAGCACCTCCACCAACCAAGAAAACACCTCTTCTCATGACGTCTGCAAGTATTTCTGGTGGTGTAGATTCGAGGACTTCTCTCACCGCTTCGATCAAGAGATCAACCGAAGAAGTGATTGCTTCACGGATATCAGAATCTGTTATGATGACTTCTCTTGGCAATCCTGTGATCAAATCTCTTCCTCGAATAGAAACCTCGAGTGATTCTCTCGGAATAACGGAGCCCACTGAAGTCTTTACTGTTTCCGCAGTCGTCTCTCCTATCAAGATTTTAAATTCATTTCTAATATAATTTATGATGTCATTGTTCAATCGATCTCCTGCAACTTTTATACTTTTTGAACGAACTATTCCACCCAAGGAAATCACTGCTATATCTGTCGTGCCACCACCAATATCGATAATCATACTTCCTACAGGATCATGTATCGGTAATCTAATACCTATTGCTCCCGCCATTGGTTGTTCTACTATATGTACTTCTCTCGAACCAGCATTTCGTGTAGCGTCTTTGACTGCTCGAATCTCAACATTTGTAACATGTGAAGGTACGCCAACCACAACTCTTGGTTGAAGAATTTTCTTTTCCATATATTCATGAGCCCGCTTTATGAGATATGAGAGCATTTCTTGAGTCACTTCAAAATCAGAAATAACACCATCAACCAAGGGTCTTACTGCGACTATGTGTTGGGGTGTACGTCCAAGCATTTCTTTTGCTGAACGTCCGACTGCTACGACCTGTCCTGTCTTTTGATTTACAGCGACGACTGATGGTTCATTTACGACTATTCCTCGTCCACGCACATATACAAGAGTATTTGCAGTACCCAGATCGATACCTATATCATTTGAGAAACGTTCTAATAATTTTTCTTTTAGTTCCTTTATTCCCATATATCGAACATTAGCACAAAAAAATCTTTTGCCAACTTCAAAATATCGATCTTATGTTGTATCACTACAAAAACCTATATATATTATTGAAATGCACAATAAGTGCGTACGTTACCCAAAAGAAATATGGTAATTGAATCAAACCAATGATCTTTGACTTTGGCCAAATAGCAACTATTGCCCAAAGGATTGTAATGAAAATCAATATTATATCTACCGTAGAGAAGAAATAGTCCCTATAATAAAAATGAAGTGGTGCATAAGCTACATTAAAGACAATATTACAGAGAAATGGTACGGCAACAGCATTTTCGTATTTGCCGGTAAAGACCTTATAAAATACGACTACAAAAGTTATCAAAATGATAAGATAAAATATTGACCAAATGGGTTTTGATACAAATACAGGTTGAGCAAAAAATATTCTCACAATATTTTCATACCACGGAATATCTAGTGGAAAATCCATGACATAATTATAACACACCGTTTATTCACTTTTTATAAGATTA
>CAZRJE010000015.1:0-2823 GCA_964600335.1 uncultured Candidatus Saccharibacteria bacterium | reverse complement strand
GATATATCAAGCCTTGTTTCAGGAAATGTGAGTACAATAAATGTACATGTCGGGGATATTGTGAAAAAAGGACAAATGATAGCAACTATCGATTCTGTCGATGCTTATCGCAGTCTATTATCAGCAAGACTCGCCTATGAAAAGCTAACAAAACCAGCAAAAGATAGAGATGTATTAGAAGCAAAAAATAAAGTCGAGAAGGATTACAAAGACATATCAGGTTCTTTGAGTGAGATGTACTCGGGAATAGTGATAGTCATGAATGGACTTAAAAGCCAATTTACAGATACAAATACTTATCTCTCTCAAAACCTCAGCTCTTCTATGTCAAATACTGGTGCAGACTTGCGACTATCGGCACATATAGCTTATGATCAAGCTCGTGTCTCATATGAAAAATCCTATTCTGAATATAAACAGACAAACAACACAGATTATAAAGGTCTCGAAAAAATACTTTCAAATAGTCAAGATTTTTTAACAAAGACTCTCTCAGCATTGAGAAAAGCAAATGATGCTATTACTTTCCTACACAATTCACAGACTGATTATAATACTCAAAATTATTCTAGCGCCTATACAAATATAAACACATGGACGAGCACAGTGACTCAATACATATCAAACATATCAACTCTCACAAATAGTCTGACAACAGATACAAATAATCTAACCACCCTGACCGAAGGTGCTGATCCGATCGATGTAAAAAATTCTCTACTTTCTGTACAAGAACAAGAGAGAAATTACTCAAATTATTTTATCCGAGCACCATTTGATGGTATTGTTGCGAGAATTCCTGTAAATGTATACGATCGAGCTTCAAGTGGCACCGTCATAGCTACTATCATCGGTGAAAATAAAATATCAAATATTTCACTAAATGAAGTTGATGCTCAAAAAGTAAAAGCGGGACAAAATGTCAATATTACTTTTGATGCAATAGAAAACTTTGTAGCCACTGGTACTGTGCAAGTTGTCGATCTTGTCGGAACAGTCACTCAAGGAGTCGTCTCATACAATGTGCGAGTTAGTATTGATACAAGAGATGACAGAATCAAACCCGGAATGAGTATCAATGTTGAAATAATTACAGATAAGAGAAATGGTGTACTCGCTGTACCAAATTCTGCGATCAAAACTCAAGGAAAAATAAAGTACGTTGAAATAGAAGATTCTCCGCAAAATACAAATGCAACAACCACCAAACTCGGTATCATAACAACGAGCGTATTACCGACTAGACAGACGGTGGAAACTGGTATATCAAATGATCAATTCACCGAAATAATAAATGGTCTCTCTGGAAATGAGTATGTTGTTATCAAAACACAGACATCTACTACCCAATCGAGTCAAACTCCAAATATCCTAAGCAGTATCGGAGCTCAAAGACCTCAAACAAATATCCGCGCAAATTCAACAAGCAACACTCGTTCTTCAAATACACAAAATAGATGATAGATATAAAAAATATAAAGAAAATCTATAAAAACGGAGATGTATTGACTCATGCTTTAAATGGTATTGATCTTCATATTGATAGCGGAGAATTTGTTGCAATCATGGGTCCTTCAGGTTCTGGAAAATCCACACTTATGCACATATTAGGCTGTCTCGATTCTCCGACTTCTGGTAAATATCTACTGGATAAACACGATGTATCTCATTTCTCTGATGATGAATTGGCACTCATACGAAGAGATAAAATCGGTTTCGTATTTCAGCAATTCAATCTACTTCCGAGAGCAACAGTCATGAGAAATGTTATGCTCCCTCTCGTCTATAAACAAATGAAAGAGACGGAAAAGGAGGAAAGAGCAATCAAGGCACTACAAAGTGCTGGACTAACAAAAGATAGATATTTTCACAAATCAAATCAACTATCAGGCGGACAAGTGCAAAGAGTTGCCATAGCAAGATCCTTGGTAAATGATCCAAAGATTATCTTGGCCGATGAACCAACTGGCAATCTAGATACAGCGACGGGAGAAATCGTTCTCAATACTTTCCAAAAATTAAACCGTGATCTAGGGAGGACAATCGTAATTATCACTCATGAAAGAGATGTTGCAACACATGCAGATAGAATCATCCATATTCGAGACGGATTGATCACTCAAGATGAAATAATAAATAAAAAGAAATGACAATCAAAGACTTATTCCATGAAACAACTAGTGCCCTCTCCGCAAATAAAGTGAGAACTTCTCTCACAATGCTTGGTATTATTATCGGTATTAGTTCAGTCATCGCTATGATATCTATAGGCAATGGAGCACAAAAAGCCATCGAATCAAGCATACAATCTGTGGGTTCAAATCTCATTATGATTATGCCGGGAGCTCAAAGAGGCTTTGGATATCAAGTATCTACAGGACGTGGCCAAGCGAGAACACTGAAACCCGATGATGCTACAGCCATAAAAAATGAAATTCAAAATATTTCAGCTATTGCCCCAGAATTGTCTCAGAGATACCAAGTGACTGCCAAAGGTACAAATACAAATACTTCAGTCATTGGTACGGTAAATGATTATGCTCGAGTAAGAAATATAACCATAGAAGACGGTGAATTTGTATCTGATCTAAATGTTTCTCAAAGATCAAAGGTTGCTGTCATTGGCCCTACGACAAAGACTGATCTGTTTGGTGAAAATGCGGGCAATGTCATTGGCGAGAGTATTCGTATAAAAGGTCTACAGTTCAAGATTATTGGAGTGACAAAAGCCAAAGGAGGTAGTGGATTTAACAATCAAGATGATGTCATATATGTTCCTATTTCAAGTGCTCAGCTCTTTTTGGCAGGAGATAGCGAATACCT
>CAZRJE010000014.1:0-15503 GCA_964600335.1 uncultured Candidatus Saccharibacteria bacterium | reverse complement strand
TTGCATATTTTTTAGAATATTATTCCAACTTACATATTATTCTGTTATAGTTTATTCATGAAGACCATCAACCTCCACGCACACTGGCTCATCAAAGCCCCACTCATTGAAGTCTTCAATATCATGACTGACTTTGAAAAATTCCCGGAGTATTTCCCTAAAGTTACAGAATCTATTCATATCACAAGGCGCGAAGGAAATTATTTGGAGATGGATGCGGTCGCCAAATCATTCGGCGGTAAATTCCCAGTAAAAATGAAAACTCAAATCATTGCCGGAAAGGGTTATGTTTCTGACAATGAAAGTCCGAAATTCGGCACCTCTGGTCATGAAGAATTTTTATTATCAGAAAGTTCAGAAGAGACCACTATAGATTACACTTATCAAATCACAATTCACAAACCCCTACTTCGTCTTTTCGCTCGTCCGCTTATCAGTTGGTTTTCGATGAAATATTGGGAGAAGGCGGTTATAGAAGAGTTGAGGAAGAGGGTTGAGAAATTAAGATTATAATAAATTATCTTTATAAAGATAATTGGTGATTGTGAATATCAGCAACTGTTTATTGTATGATATGCTATAATTTCACTGTTACTATTTAAATTTATTATATATGCTTCTAGATATAGCTATCATTTTACTTTTATACTTGTTGATTAAACATTTTGTATTTAAGAAATCAATTGGAAATTTAGCAGAAAACACGGTCAAATTAGCAATCATAGAAGTAATTCTCATAATATTAGGCTTGGCTGGATTCTGGATAGGCTTTGTAGGTGCATTCAGGGAATTCTCTGAATTAATTCCTGAAATATCTCTTATTATTGGAGTACTGAGTATTTTACTTGCAATACGCGTGGCAAAACGTTTACATGAAGTGAGTCGATGATTTTATATCGTCTTTAACTCATATTCCCACCCTGGTTGCCATTTGAAATGTGAAGATGTTAGTTGTTCGAGAGATGTTCCTTTTATAAGATTGTCGAGTCCATATTGTGTAGCTCTGTGTCCAATAATCATGACTCTCCTTCCATCATAGTCTTTCAAAAGATCTTGTAAGAAACTTTTCATACGAACCGTAGTTTCTTCGTAACTTTCCCCATTTGGAAATGGTGTATGAATTCTCTTTGGTTTTTCGATATCAACCTCAGAACTCGGATGCTGAGTAAAATCACCATAATCACATTCCCTCAAACGAGCATCGGTGATAATAGGCCACTTATTTCCGAAACCAATCTCCGCACTCTTGTATGCGCGCTGTAAATCTGAACAAAATATTGCGTCGAAATGATCGTCTTTATATCGCTCACCCATTTCTTTTGATTGTTGAATGCCGAGAGGAGAAAGAGCGACATCATTATGACCAGAAGAAAGATGGGCCTCATTATCAAATGTTGTACCGTGAGCTTCAAAAATAATTTTTATCATATATTTTTATCTACCATAACGATCAAACCTAAACTACTAATTTATAATATTCACCAGCAAAACTCACTGGTTTAGGATCTGCTTCAATCAATGTCAATTCTATACCCTGCTCTTTGGCTAGCATTTGAAAATCTAAGGCCTCTTGCCAAGTCTTAAACCAAAGTTCTCCAAGATTTTCCATGATAGCCGAATCTAATCCTACTGACTTAGCAAATTCAAACATCTCATTTCGCTTTTGAGAAAGCTCTCTTTGTCTTATTTCATAGTCAGACACAGTATCTCTATTTTTCCATGATTAATCAATTATACAACTTTTTTCTTATAGTACTACTTCCCCTCCACAAACTTGAGTGAAATAGAATTGACACAATGGCGAATATTTTTGTCCGTCAAATGTTCATTCATGAATACATGTCCCAAATGACCACCACAGCGCGCGCAAACGATCTCTGTTCGTATTCTATCAGCATCCGGAATACGTACAACAGCATCCTTGATTTCATCATCGAAACTTGGCCACCCACAACTACTTTCAAATTTATCTTTAGAATTATAGAGAGGTGCATTGCATTGCCTGCAAACATACACACCATGAGCTTTATTATTTACATACTCACCCACAAAAGGCGCTTCGGTACCCTTGTCGATAATTACACGCTTTTCTTCTGGAGTTAAAGGATTGAGATTCATGGGTTTATTTTAGCATTTTTTTCATAAATTAAATGTGAATATTTTAATTCATGTTTGAAGTTGACATAAGATATCCCCAGTGTTATTGTCTATTTTAGACTCCAAAACCAACAACCCTTCTAGAAAGATAAAACATGACGGAAAAAGAAATCCTAGCAACACTCTTAGAAAAAAACATCCTTATCATTGAGGGTGAGATTTGTTCAAAGACTTTCGATCACGTAGCCTCATCGATAGTCATCTTGGCAGCGCGCAACAGCCCTGAAATCACATTGAAAATTGCGTCTAACGGTGGAGACGTCGACGCAGGACTGGACATATATGACTTGTTATCGACATATCCAAGTAAGATAACGGGCGTTGTGTATGCCGGCGCCCGTAGCATGGCGACAATCATTCTTCAGGCATGTTCAACGAGATTGGTGTGCAAACACTCGGGCATTCTTATCCATCACATTGCCAGAAAGCGGGTGACTCTGGACGCCTTAAGAAGCAAGGGGGAACTTGGTCGAGTGGTGAAGCAGATGGAAGAACAGCAAAAACGGCTGTACGACATACTGTCAGCTAGGACTGGACAGACAGTCAAACGCATACGACAGGTGTGTCTTCGTGACCAAGACATGACCGCCGAAGAAGCCGTGGAATTCGGCTTGGCAGACGCAATCATGCCGGTAAGACAAGACCTAGTAAGCGCTCAGAATTCCTGAGCGGAACGCTTCACGAAATGCTGGACCCAACCGGGTTCAGCATTTCTTTTGTTTATTAATACATGTAACCTAGTTATCACTCAATAATTTTTATCATTATTCCATTTACCTCTTTTTTTATTCTTCACTCAACCAAACCCCTAACTGTATTTACATTCCTCACAGTCATGAATTTATAATATTTCGAAGTTATAATCTTATTCAAATTACTTTTATTATAATTCTTCCTCTTAACATTCCAGAAGACTGCACCTTTGACGTATCGAATATCGAGAAATTCCCTCTTTATTGGTAACTTATCGATGATTTCGGCATTATCTATTTCAGCAAATAGATATGCAATATCAGTTTTTTCTACATTATCATTTTTCCATTCACTCGGAATCGAGTCTACTATCAATTTCATCTCTCGAGATGTTTTAACAAGCGTAGGAATATCAAAATTAAAATTTTCTTTAAATATAGTATTAAGTCTCTCACATATTTCCCTCTTCTTCATCTTTGTCTCAAACAGAACATTGCCAGAATTGATATAAGTAGAGACATTAAAACATCCTATAGACTCGAAAAGTCTCTTGAGTGCATCCATTTTGACTGTATGATTACCACCAACATTGATACCTCGTAATAGTGCGATATATTTCATGAGATTATGATATCAAAACGATTTTCAAATATTATCATTTTTACCAAACCCATTTATAAACTTCATCGTCTGCGGACCGACAATGCCCGTGCCTTCTTTGAGACCGAGAGGTTTTAATATTTTCTCTGCATAAAATTCTTGGAATAATTTGAGAGCAAGTTCTGTCTTAACACCGAAATATTCTGTCTCATTTCCGAGAGAACCAGGACCAGAAAGAGCAACAACGAAACCCCTTGAATTCAAAAATCTTTGCAATTTTTTGACATCCGGATTTGTATCTTGAGGTCGAAGAATAGTATTTATGGTCGTTGTAGAAACACTATTCACAATAATACTTGATGTGGCCATTGTTTGAAAATTCGAAGTGTCAATATACGACCTTAATTTACTAGAAGTTGCAATTATTTCGGGTAATTTTGTCGTATTTTCGATTAGAGCAAATTCATCTCTAGTGAAAAGATGAGGCCAAGCATTCATTATTATCTTTGCTTGAGATAAATCTCCTCTTTCAATCAATGTCTTGACCTGACCCTGAATAGTATTTGAACCTTGAGAAACAGAACTTGAGGAAGAGGTGGTTGTAGTTACACTAACCGTAACTGCGTCACCGAAAAGAGCGAAATCTGAAAATTGAGAAGTATTACAAGTCACAGTCTTAGCACTTTTATCAACTACACAGTTTGAAAGAGCGTGCCAACTATCACTATCATAACGATATATTTGCAAAGTCGATTCGTCTATCCCTTGAATATCAGAAAGAGTATACGAGAGGGTCACAGTGAGGGGTGCTATAAATGAAGTTATAGTTGTAGTGGCATCTGCGAGAGCCTTTAGATTGAAAACTGAATCGCTTGCCCTAGATTTGCCACGAGGTGTCCCTGCAGAAGAGAAGAAATTATCTTTATTTAGTTTATTAACTTGAAATACTGCAGCGCTAGTCGTAGATGTGAAAGATGGCGGAATAGTGAGTGTCAAAGAATCATTCACAACAGAACCTCCAGAATTTGTAGAGACGGAACCATCACCTGTACTTGATATAGGAGAAGAACCCGTACATCCTCCGGTCTTGAAAGTCGAGTCAGTACTAGTTGCACTATTTAGATATGCATCACGACCAGATATTACAAAATGATAACGCGTACAAGAAGGAAGTCCGTATAGAGTCACACTATGATTTGTAACTCGAGGAGACGTATCAGTTTCTGGTGTAGAGGAAGAAATATTATCTATTACACCAAACCAAACTCTGGAAGAAGCCATACTCGCAGTAATCCAAGTAAACACAGCACCACCCGAAGTACTCGTAACAGATATTGATCCAGGAGTAGAGCCTGTATTCGAAACTGTAAAATCTACAGATGATGAAGTAGCATAATTATTACTCGCATCACGAGCAACAGCAAAAGCTGTATGAGCACCCGAAGTTGTAGCTGTGGTGTCATAAGATACAGAATACGGCGAAGAAGTATCTTCACTACCCTGCAAGACACCATCGACATAAAACTTCACTCCCGACACACTACTATGAGCATCGCTTGCGCTTGCGATCAAGGTCATAACACTAGAAGTAGCTTCGTCCGAAGTTGGATATGTAAGAGATACCGTTGGAGCAGTATTATCGACAGTGAAAGTAACTGCCGAAGAAGTCGCATAATTATTTGAACTGTCCCTTGCGACTGACAGAACAGTCTTTTGACCAGAAGAAGTCGCTGTACTATTCCAGGAAATAGAATATGGCGAGGAAGTATCTTCACTACCCTGCAAGACACCATTTATATAAAAAGAAACCCCTGCCACAGAGACATCATCTGTTGCATTTGCAGAGATTGTAACTGAACTACCAGACACTACAGTACCACCAACTGGTGCAGTAGTTGAAGCAGTGGGAGGGGTGGAATCAGCTGGCGCATCGGGAGTCCAAAGCAAATATGGATAACCATCATTTATACTTGCATTAATACCCCAAACAGTGCTGAAATCCCACCCAGAATAAGTGCTTTGAGTTTTCATTTGTGCGGTGGTTTTGCCTACTACTCCCGCACCGCCATATGATGTAGATTTGCCAGATGATTCTGTGTCCCAATATGAGCTAGAAATAGATGTATATTGTCCACCAGAAAGTCCTCCAACATTTGATGGGAAATTACCAGAAACCATAGTTATAGGTCCCGTAGAATATAGATTGGTCTTTGTACCACTACTATAGTCATTACCGAGAACTCCGCCGATCGAACCTTGATTGTAAGCACTGTATATCATAATAATCTTACTTCTCGAATATGAATTATTTATGAAAGCAGATGCGCCACCGAAAGCTACCTCTCCCGCAAGACCACCAGCACAACATGTTACCGAACTTTGTGGATTGAAATTCACTGTTGTACTAGCAAATGAATATGATATACCACCATAATCTTCTCCGATCAAACCCCCAACTCTTTGCGTACCTGCCACAGAACCATTCCTCACTCCTGCTTTTGTAACGGTACCTTGATTACCTCCCGCAAGAGCGCCAACACCATAGTCAGCAGAAATGTTTGGGCTTGAAATCACCACATTTTGAACCAAACCTCCTGAACCAATAAGTCCAAACAATCCCTGATAATCACCTGTTGCCGTTGAAATATAGATATTTGATACGGTTTTATAATTACCATCAAACTTTCCATAAAAAGCATTGCCAGAATAACCGATCGGTGTCCAACCACCACCCGTATTGTACGGAGAAACATTCAAGTCAATATCATTCATGAGCTTGAAATATTTGCCAGAATTTCCAGCACCAAGATAACTAGACATACTAGCCAGTTCTGCTGGCGTCGTTATCTGATACGGACTTCCTGACGTACCACTTCCACCTGCAAAAGCAAAAGTTGTATTTGGTAAGACAAATAATATGCACACAAATATAGGAAATAGTTTTACTATTTTCATTACACTTATATTTTATCAAACATGCGATATTAGGCTAGTAATATGTAGGTGTATAAGAGCATCAACTTTAAATTGAGATCAATACCCCTCCGGAGGCTTTGCTTTCTTCCCAAGAAGTGATGGGTTCAACTTTTTAATTTCCTGGTCAACTTTCTCCGTAAATATTTTTAGATTTGTTTTTTCAGTTTCAGTTTTTGAAGAAAGGATAAATTCGAGTGTTTTATCAAAATCATTTTTGAACTTCTGATTGATATCTTTCCACGGAATATTTGTGAGTAATTCTCCAACATATTTTTCATACGGCAGGACACCGATTTTCATGAGAAATGCGATTGAAGGATAACCGAGATACCCTTTCCAAAATGAACCATTATCATTTGCCATTATTGCACCCGACTTAGGATCATAAGTCACCTCATAGTATTTATTTCGAGAAGACGAATAGACTTTTCCAGAATTCTGAGAAACCTCTACCCTACCATCAGCTACAGAACCCAGTGCTTCATAGATTTTGATTATTGGAGGGTGTTTCCAGCGCATGATGGTATTATTGTACACGAAATGTACATATTTGACATGATTCTGAATCATCATTGACTTATTTGATTTAATATCCACTTGGTTTAGTTGTGTTATACTGCGTTCATGCAAAAAATAACCACCCAAATATACTGCCCTCTTTCGCTTTGAGTGTTGCCGGGAAATATTTGGAAAGTAAATAATAATCAAATGTCTTACGAAAAAATAACACCGGGTGCAAATGAAAGAGTATCAACCAGAAATGAATCGCCGGAACAATCCTATTCTCGGCTAAAAGGCTTAATGAAAACTATAGTTGATGAGATCAGAGAAGATCTAAGAAAAAATTTTGCCCAAGAAAATGGATTCGTTGATAGTGATGGCTCAATCAGAATGAATAATTTTTATGATTCAAATGTTGAAAATCAGAAAGAATTTGCAGAGAAATCTCAGGACGACAAGAAGGCGGTTGATCTACAAGAAAGGCATTGGGCTGGTCTCGATAGTAATGAGTCGAAAATAAATAGAGCTCGAGCATATGGCTTACCAGAAAATGCCGATGATAAAGCAATTCTCCAAGCATACAGAAGACACAAAGAAACTAGTCTTCCCAACCAACTTGAAATGGCAATTACAATTTTACTCCACAAAAGATTCGGAGATAGATATGTGGTTGTCAGAGCCTCAAAATATGATGATTATTTCAATGGTATAGACAATGTACTTGTAAATAAAGAGACGGGCGATGTCATCTGTGCCTTCGACGAAGTCAGGATGGACGAACGGAGTGATAGAGATACCCACAAAAAAGAACGTTCTAGGAAAAAGGCTAGTGAGGGGGGAGCTTCTTTAAAATATGGTTTCAGAATTCAAAACAATAAGATTTTGAAACAGACAATACACTCTATTCCCATATTTTGTCTAGGTCTCGATAGTCAAGATTGTAGCGATTTGATAAATAATATTTCTTATACAGATAAGGCCACCAATCCAACCCTCAGAGTCCAACCAATGAATGATACCGAAGAAAGAATATTGCAAAAACTACTTGACTCCATTCGCGAACAAAGAGACAGATTGTTAGAAGATGCGAATGTTCAAAATCATATATCAGTCATTGATAATCTTAATAAAGTTGAAAGTCTATTCAGTGAATAAATCCTGCTATTTCTTCCCTATATCATTTCACATCTTCTCAAAGATAATCTTCATAAACAAAAGCCCCCGTCATTTCTCATGATGCGGGGGTGAATGGGAACTGTGAGCCCATCAATGATGTGGATGACAAGATTCCATTCTCACTTCACGAACCCAGGAGCCAGATTGAAAGATCATTCGAAATCTCCTCCTGTTCCCAAAATTCTTCCAACCACTTTGACCTTCATTGGGATTTGAGATGACTACATAACCCTTCCGAGTTGAGAAAATCAGATTATGGTTTTGATCGAGACTCAGAATGAGATCGTTGTACTCACCTCTCGACAGCCACACTCTAGGATCTTCCGGAGAGCGAAAGACTAGATCGGGTTGCTCACCAGTGAGTTTACCATTTGGACCTGTGAGACCATATCTCCAAGCGATACGATCCTCAGGCCTCGGGAGTATTGATCCCGGATTTTTCTTTCTCACAACGAGACTCGTCCGCGGAACTGGTCTGTCAAATGTAGGTACGATGGCAGTTCTCATACGATTCCTTTGTACGATACACTTCCAATCTCATATCACACGATACGAGACAAGTGTACGGATTCGCTTTGGAATCCGTTTTTGAAACTCTCTATTTAGGGTTGCAAAAACCGATTCCAAAACAAAGTTGGACTAGTAGTGGCTTTGTATAACAGTTTTTTGCACTATTTTGCATGCCGAGAATAATATAATAAAGATAAAATTCATGCAAATTGACATGTTGATAAATATAAAATAAATTCTAGGACCAACCTCGAGGACCAACCTAGAATATGATACAATATAAAAATGCACAAATATCAAATCGCTTTTAGATTTGTATTTTCTATCATAATCTGCCAGCTTGCAGGACTCATTGGTTCAATATTTACAACTCCCAATATTTCAACTTGGTATGCAACTCTTACGAGACCATATCTCTCACCTCCAAATTTTGTCTTTGGACCAGTTTGGACACTTTTATTTATATTGATGGGAATTTCATTATTTAGAATATGGCAAAAGCAAATAGATTCAAAGGATTCTCTACAATCAAAAGAAATACTATTATCTCTAAAAATCTTCTTCTTCCAACTTCTACTAAACATTTTCTGGTCAATATTATTTTTTGGCTTTAGATCTCCCGGCTTTGCTCTCATTGAAATCATCGCTTTATGGATTTCAATACTACTCACTATATTTGCATTCTCAAAGATTGATCGGATTGCGGCATTTTTATTATTACCATATATTCTCTGGGTGACTTTTGCTACATATCTAAATTATATGATTTGGATATTAAATTATTAAAATATTCTATGAATCAAAAGACGGTAACTGTAAACAATAAAATGCAAAAGGGATACACCTATACACTAACCGAACCTATAGGAAAACATTTCGATGAAAGATTCAAACCCGAACTCACCCCAAAGGAAATGCTTGCTCTTGGAGTCTTCGGTGGTAGATATATGAGAGATTGTCGCCACGAATATCCTGCCGACTGGTTTCAAAATGCAAAACTTCACCGAGAAGGTTTGCCGGGACACGATCCAAAATTAAACTTTTTTGGCGTCGACGCTAGTCAACCACTTTCAGTCTGGCAAGAAAAAGGATGGATAAACAATGAACATGATCCGAGAGGTTGGTTTGAGTGGTATGCGAGATATTATATGGGAAGAAGAATACCCGATGAAGACGAAAGGCAGATAAAGAGATGGAAAGCGATGGTACGACACATTGCTCAAATAAAAAAGAACTGTAACAAGGGTGATTTTTCATGCCACAAAATTCAACGCCAAGCACTCCTCCATTGGGCTTATGATAGTAGGAAGATGTAGAGTGTTGTTTTAAACTCTATGAGACATCAATCATCTCTCCATCTTCATAAAGTCGAAACCCCACCGTTCACATTAGTTACTAAATGGGGTGTTGATCAAAGCTGATCAGACTTTATTGATGCCGGCGACTCAAATCGTCATGAGCCGCATGCATAATCAGACATCCGATCACAGACATTGCCACGATCAGGATCAACCCTTCGGTTGTCACTGGCACGGAATGATCCAGAAACTGTTTTGCGAATTGTAAAGAAATTTGTGTATTCATGAGTGAATTTTCTTTTCTAACTACAAAATATCATATAAAGTATTCATGTCAACATGGCATACATTAAAACTCCATCACACTACCATCTCAAACATATCCTTGATTTTTAGTAGATATAGTTATATAAATTGAATCAGAATCTAAACATATGGAAACCAAACCATCACACATCTGGTTCTGTAAAAAGTGCAAAAGGAAAGGTGATATGGAGGGTAATGACACAATCGAGATGATACATGCTAGACAAGAACACAAAACTTCATCACCCAACTGTGGTGAATTAATTCGGATTTCAACGAGAGCGGAAATGGAAGACGATCCCGAAATTCATCAATACCATGATTGGTCGGATTGACAGAAGATCTCAGGAGCCACATTGCGATTGCATCAATATGTTGTTTTTTCTTATACAACTTTAGACATTATAAACACTCATCATATCGCAACCTGCCACGCTTTTATTGCTTCGGATGGATATATGAACATTAGAATATTTAAAAATAGTCCATCACGAACAAAATATCCTGCCAATAATTCAAAGCAAATAATGAGAGTAATCGTGAGCCACACGGGAGCTTTTCGAGCAAATAGAAAACCGAGAGACATCCAAATCACGTCAAAGACAGAATTTAGTATACTATCACCAATATAACCCAGGGATACAGTATTGTCCCTATAATAATTTATTATCCAAGAAGAATTTTCTATGATCTCCCACCCCGTCTCCAATAATACTGCACCAATAAACAACATCCCTAGAGGCAATCCTCCAGACTTTTTGAAAAACTTTTTTGATATCCAGATAAAAAGCCCGTAAAATATAAAACCGTGAATAATATGTGAGAAAGTATACCAGTCAGCTATTTGCTGAGAATTTGACGCACTCATCACATCGCCTTCCCAAAGCTTTATCAAACCGCAACCACATATCGGTTGCCGACCCATAGCATAGAGACTTATTACTTGAACAAGAACAATAATAAGAAAAGCTAATATATAATATTTATAATCTATTTTTTTGTACCACGGCGATGACGGTTTCTGATTCATAAATAACTGCAAAATATTATATCATGTTTGCACATCATCTTGTTTATAAATATATCAAGTATATGTGAGAACACCAGGTTGATGCAATAAAGAGAGCTCAAGCAATTCAAATAACCCTAGATACAATGACTAGATACGGAGTTGAACCCTATACGATTGTTACTATCAAGATTCTCATGGATAAAAATGAGGGGAGATCATTCAGATTTACTTTTACCCTGAAAGGTCAAAGTGCAAACGATTATAGAAATGGTAATTTTAGCGATGTACGCTGAAAGCGACAAATTAAACGCTTACCCTATTTTTTATCAAACCTTCTATCATCTCTCTTTCTGTCATTATCCTTATCTCTTTCTCTGTCTTTATGTTTTTTATTTTTTGATCTATGCGCTTCAGAAAAAAGAATAGCTACGATTATTACTGCAACAAGAAATATTTCCATGAATATATTATAGCACCCATTTTCAACGTGATTCACTATCGATGTTTATAAGATTGCCATCTTTTATACGCTTCAATACAAAATCTCGAATGCCATCACCATTTTTATCTATGGTTATGTTTCCACTTACACCTTTATAATCTTTAATATTATATAAATATTTTTTTAGACATTCCGTATTTAATTTCGGGCAATTATTAAATGCATTATGAATCACGTTGTAACCATCATACGACAAAGCCACATATATCTCATCATCAGGATAAACTCCAAATTCAGATTTGTATTTATCCATTAGATCTCGCACTTCTTTTCTACTAGTATCAAAATCATAGCTCGATACAAAATATCCTTGAACATTTACATTTTCACGGACTTTCCTAAACATAAAATATTCATTACCTAGAATCTGGGTTTTTACATTCAATTCATGTATCTGATTGGCTAAAATATTTGCTGTAATTGTAGAATTTGGAGATATTAATATTAGATCCGGTTTAAAACTCATAACCTTCATAATCTGTGTTTTCATATCTGTATCTTTAGAGCCAAATCCTTCTTCAGAGACAATCGTGTGCTGATTGTCAGTATAAAAGTTTTTAAATGATTCTTTCCAGCCAAAACTATATTCTGAATTTTCAAATAAAATTCCAATACGTTTATATCCCATTTTTTTAATATTATCTGAGGCCATTTTGGTTATTGCATAACCAGAACCTGAAATTCTGAATACATTATCTCCAAGGTCGGTAATTTTTGGAGTTGCTGCGACCGGTGTAAATAAGATTAAATCATTTTGGACTGCATATGGTGCAACAGATACCACTGATCCACCACACACACCTGAAATCAGTATATGAACACGATCTATTTCAAACAATTTTTTTGCTGAAGATAATGCTTTTTTTGGATCACAAGCATCATCTTCATAAAGCACTTCTATAGATCTCCCGTCGTCCAATTTGGAATTAAATTTATTTGCAAGTTTGAAAGCGTGAATCATCTGCTCTGATGAGACTTGCGCCGGACCTGTCATAGGTGCAAAATATCCAATTCTTATCTCTTGATCATTCTTATGACTAGAGACAATCAAAACACAGATCATTGTGATAACAACTATGACTAAAGATATAGAGTATTTAAATTTCTTCATTTTGCGATATTAAAACAATAATATTTATATTATCCTTTGATCCCTTATCTGTCAGGATTATATACAGTAAATCTGTAACATCACTCAAATATATTGACAATTCGATATATTTTGATATATTACTGCTGTCGCTTTTACCGACAGTCATGAATATATTTCAATCTTTACAAAAATTTGGTCTCACAAATAATCAAATTGCTGTTTACATTTCCCTATTAAAGAGAACCGAATCAACTGTATATTATATTGCTAGGGACATAGATATTCCGAGAACAACGGTATATGAAATACTTGAGCAATTACGCGAACAAGGTCTTGTATCGCTGACAAAGATTAACGGAATTAAAAGATATTATGCTGAAAGTCCAAAGAGATTAATGAAGATTTTGGAAGAGAAAACTGAAATAACTGATTCGATCTTACCAGCCCTGTTTGCTCTATCAAAGACATCTTCAGTGAACCCAGAAGTTCACCTATATCTGGGTCATTCTGGCAAAAAACAAGTGCTCGATGACATTTTAGATACATGTGAAAAATACAAATTAAACACATATATGGCAATCGCAGGATTAAAACTTCCTCAAGAACTGCCAAAATATCTCAGAGATTGGATAAGAAGAAAAGAATCATTGAATATAAGAAATTTACTTATTGCAAATGATGATGGAAGTCATAAAGCACCGAAAATTTATCCAAATAACGACTTTAGAGAGACGCGTTTACTCACAAATGAAATTAATTTTGATTCAACAATAAATATTTACCATGATAAAGTCGCAATTTTCTCGGAAAAAGATGGGGTGGATCATTCAATCATTATAAGATCACAATCAATAGCAGACACCTTCAGTAAATTCTTCATGTTTATGTGGGATCATTCGATGAAATGCTAAAATTTTGCTGTACCTGATTTCCCTTTCCCCGATCGCATCTTGACTATTCGTCTCACAATACCCGGCCAATTTTTGAGTGAATGAAAAGACAATATACCGATGATTTCTTCATGATGAAGCCCCATATCAAATAAATCTTTATATGCTTTTATTCCTCTCGCAATCATCGATCTATAATCATCTATAAATATTTCATCAATATCTTCTTTACATTTTGTTTTCGATGGGAAAAAATCTCCCATATCTTCTGCTAATGCATGACGCAAATCATGAGTATAATCATAGAGTCCATCTTCATCCTTCAATTTGACCAAAGTCGCATAAATATTCAATTCAAAACTACTAAATTTAAAACTATCGAGATCATGTTTACTTTTATATGCACCCCATAAATTATCATCTGTAATAACAGGATTGAAATTTTGTCTACTCGCCTTCTTACTTTTCATATAGGCCAATATTTCATCTTGAACACTGATTTCGGCCCATCTCCTTTCTGCTTTAAAATATCTCTTTGCCTCCATCAAAAATTCTTCTGTTGATCTTGACCCTAACACGCCATTTTTTAGAGAATATATTTCATTTGCACTGAATTCAGGTATAAAAAATCTAAACAAAGTATCTCTCAGAATATCAAAATGAGAATGTTGCAATTCATGTCCTTTCACGACTTCATCTGCTGATATCTCACAATTTTCTATGAGAATGGACCCTCTAAGTTCTGGTATCTTAGAATAATCAGTAAGACATGCTCCTTTTGTCTTATATGTAGTATCACCAAAAGTCGATTCTTCTGAACCGGCCTCTTCTGGCCATTTTCCATTCAGTGCAAAAAAATAATCTTGAGAATTGAAAAGCTGAAAATAAATCGAGGCTGGACCACGTATAATCTCTATTCTACCTCTTGGTCTGCAAGAAAAGATTTTCTCAAATAAATCATTAGGATTCGAATAGCGCGCCAACAATTCATCTATTGTCCTTCTCTTCATTTGAAACCTCTCAAATGCAGCGTAAACATAATTTTCAATATCGAGACTTGTCTCATATTTTTCACAAAGGTCATTTACGATTTTCCTTACTTCTTGCCAAGTAGATTCTGGACTTTCGTATAATCTAGAAAGCACATCTTTGTATATATTAGCAACAGCAAGAGCTCTATTTGCATATTTACGACTCAGTTCTTCTGACTTTTCTCTTCTCTCTCTCGGTCCCAATTCATGCAATCGTCTCATTTCCTCTCCCGGATCGTACTCTTCATATTCATCACCAATTGGAGTAAACACTTCATCTTTAAATGAATCAATGTCTGGCGATTCCATCAACGCTTCATGGCTACTCATACGGATATTATATCAAAACGATATCTTTACGATATATAGAATATGTACACAATGGTATATTTATCATCTGAGACAATTCATGGACTAGAGATCTTATATATGTACCAGAAGAAACCCTAGCTCTAAACTTTACAATTTCAAATACACGATCGAGATTGCTTTCGAGATTTTCTGACCAAAGTCTAGATATTGCATCTTGCCTAAAATCTCCTTTTACCTTCTTGATTCGATTTAATATATCCATCTCAAGCTCTCTACCAACAATTCTTGAAGAGCTGACTTTTTCTATACTATATATTTCTATTTCATGACTCGGAATATTATCTGCACTCAATTTTCCTCTTTTGGCCAGATCAAACATCGATTTGCCATCTATTGTCTTTGAAGAAAAAGGTGGGTACTTTTGTTCTTTTTTTCCTACAAATTTC